>JAGXBK010000275.1 GCA_018971195.1 Betaproteobacteria bacterium | reverse complement strand
GTCGATCGCCTGCGCGCCCCGCTGCCGATCGTCCTCCGCCATCGCCAGCGCCTCCGGCGCCCGCTGCGCGAGTGCCGACAGGTACGCGCGCTCGAGGTTGCGCGTGTGCGACGGCATGTCCGTCAGCGCCGAGTGCGCGATCCCGCGGGCAATCGCCTCGCGCGTGCTGCGCATCCGTTGCGCGTCGCCTGCCAACCGCGCAGCGATATCCACGTACTCGGCCCCGGTGTGCGCGATCGTGTCGGTGACCCCGAGGTTCACGAGGATCGAATACGAGCTGCGCTCGGCATGCCGGCTCCCGGCGAGCGTGACGACCGGAACGCCCATGCCCAGCGCCTCGATCGTGCCGTTGACGCCGCCGTAGGGCATGGGATCGAGCACGAAATCGACCAGCCGGTAGCGCGCCTGGTTCTCGGCATCGTCGCGGCCCTGCGGAATGAACACGATCCGATCGCCATCGATGCCCGCATGGGTCGCCAGACGGATGTAGGTCGCGCGCAGCGCCGGATTCACCGGCGAGAACGCGAGCACCGCGCGCGGAATCCGCAGCAGCACATCGCGCCACAGCGCGAGGCAGCGCCGCGACAGCTTGAGCGGATTGCTGAAGGCGCCGATCACGACCGCATCGGCCGCAATGCCCAGGACATCCCGGCGGAACAGCTCGTCCGGCGCAGGCTCGACGCGGCGCCACGGGTAGACGCAGCCGTCCATCGCCAGCAGCGGTTCCACGCCCGGCGTCGCACCGCCTTCGATATCGGCATGGCGGTCGGTCAGCTTGAAGTCGATCGTCGACATCGCGGTCGCGCCCGCGGTGGCGACGTGGGTGATCTGCACGCGCGCGGGCTTGCGCGCGAGGATTCCCGGACGCGAGCCCTTGGTGTGCGTCGAAAGGTCGACCAGGACGTCGAGGTCGTCGCAGGCGATGCGCCGTGCGGCCTCGGCGTCGGACAGCGACGCGACGGTGTCGAAGCGCGCAAACGTGCTGCGAATGCGATCGGTCCAGGCATCGCGAGCATCGGTCGTCGCATAGCCGAAGACCTCGAATCGCCCATGATCGTGGTGACGCAGCGCCTCCCACATCATCTTGCCCATCACGTGGTTGCGGAAGTCCCCCGACAGGTAGCCCACGCGCAGCCTCCCCGGCCGGCGGGGCGTTGCGCGCGGCCACGGAGCGCCGTAGACGCGCCGCGCAAGATCGGCGTGGCTGCGTTCGTAGCCTGCGATCAGCTCCGGCTCGACGTCGAAGAAATGCAGCAGGTAGATCAGTTGTTGCAGCGCGTCGAGAACCTCGACTTCGTCGCCTGCCGTATAGCGCCCGCGCCGCAGACCGTCGAGGCATGCCTCGAGGCGCGGGTAGTCGCCGCGGAATGCGCAGACTTCGAGCGCCTGGGCGGCGACGGCGGGATGGTCCGGGCAATTCCGCTCGAAACGATCGAAAGCGCTCGCCCACGCATCGACGCGCCCCGCTGCCAGCAGCGTCTCGGCCAGCGCCTTGTGCGCCGCGACGTTCGTCGGCGCGCGGGCGAGCACCTGCGTGAATGCGGCGACCGCCGCGTCGACGTTTCCCTGCTGGTCGAACACCACGCCGAGGTTGAACTCGGCGTCGGCCAGGTCGGGCTGCAACGCGAGCGAGCGCTGGTAGGCGCGTGCGGCGCCGGCGAGATCGTTCCCCATCTGGAGCGCGACGCCCTGGTTGTAATGCGCGTCGGCGTGTTCGGGTTCGCGCGCGATCGCCTCGCCAAACGCCGCCGCCGCGCCCGCGGCATCGCGCTGCACGAGATCGGCGCGTCCGAGCGCACGCCACAGCGCAGCGGACCGCG
>JAGXBK010000103.1 GCA_018971195.1 Betaproteobacteria bacterium | reverse complement strand
TACAGCTCTGACCCCAATTACCCAGCTCTGACCCCAATTAGCCAGCTCTGACCCCAATTAGCCAGCTCTGACCCCAATTTCTCGCTGACCCCAATTTCTGGCACGGTATTACAGCTCTGACCCCAATTTTTCGGCGGGCCCCAATTTCTGGTGCGTGAGTGCCGGCAGGCGGCTGCGGACGTCGGCGATGCGCGCCGGATCCACGTCCCCGACGACGATGCCGGGCGCCTCGGGTCGACTGGCGATGATCGCGCCCCAGGGATCGACCAGCATCGAATGCCCCCAGGTCCTGCGTCCGCCCGGGTGGGTGCCCGTCTGCGCGGAGGCGAGTACATAGCACTGGTTCTCGATCGCGCGTGCGCGCAGCAGCGTCTCCCAGTGGGCGTCGCCGGTCGGGGCCGTGAACGCAGCAGGCACGACGATCAGCGACAGGTCGCCGAGGCGCCGATACAGCTCGGGGAAGCGCAGGTCATAGCAGATCGACAGGCCGATGCGCCCACAGCGCGCGATGAAGCTCGTCGGCTCCGAGCCCGCTTCGATCGTCTTCGCCTCGTCGTAATCCTCGTTGCCTTGCGTGAAGCGGAACAGGTGGATCTTGTCGTAACGGGCGACGCGGCTGCCGTCGGGACCGTAGACCAGCAGCGACTGCCGCACACGGTCGGCATCGCCGCTTCGGAGCGGAACGCTGCCCCCGATCACGTAATGGCGGTTGCGCTGCGCGCAGCGCGCGAGGAATGCCTGCTGGATGCCATCGCCGTCGTCTTCCTGCGCAGCCAGCTTGTCGCGCGCGTGCAAGCCCATCAGGCCGAAGTTCTCGGGAAGCAGGACGAGCTCGGCACCTTCGCGCGCCGCCGCATCGACCAGTCCTTCGGCCTGGCGCAGGTTTTCGCCCACGTCGGCGCCCGAGGTCATCTGGACCGCCGCCACCCGCATTGCCGATGCTTCGTCCCTGCCCATGATCAGCGTCCCGGCACCATCGACGACGTGCTGGCACTCGCCCCCACACGCGCGACCAACGGATCGTCCCAGCTCCCCGACACCGTGTATTCGTAGCTGAAGAGCTGATCGAAGGGATTGTTGAACATCTTCTGCGCGAGCAGGGTTCCGGCGCCGACGGCGGCGCCGACCAGCGGATTGGCGAGGAACAGCGCCGCCGCGCCCGCGGACACGCCGCTCGACAGCGACGGCTGCACTTTCACCTTGAGCTGCTGCGTCTCGTTCGCGAGGTCCGCGTCACCCGCGATGTCGACGATCGCCGATGGTCCGGTGAGCCGCAGGTCATCGGTGTGCATGACGCCGTTCTGCATGCGTACGTTCCCCGTTACGCTGTCGAATGCGAAGCCTTCGCTGAACACGTCTCGGAAGTCGAGCGTGATGCGCCGCGGCAGCGCCTGCAGCGACAGCACGCCGAGCAGTCGACCGACGCCGGGTTCGATCTTGGTGAACTGGCCCCGCTCCGACTTGAGCTTGAACGACCCCGACAGCGTAGGATAATCGAACGCGCTCGGCGCGCCGTCCCAGGCGACCTCGCCGTCGATTTTCGTCGCCGCGCCCTTGACGACATCCGGCCAGCCAAAGCGCGCGAGGAATGCACCCGCTTCCTTGACGTCGACCGCCACGTCGAGGCGCGTCTGCGAATGCCCGGTCGCGTTGCGCCACCAGCCCCGGGCGTCGATCCGCCCCGCGTCGTTGGCCAGGGACAGCTTCCGGATCTGCCAGTCGGGACCGGTCGGATCGGCCAGCAATTCGAGCGCGCCCAGCGCGTGTCGCTTGGACGAGAACGCGTCCGCCGCGAGATCGACCTCGGGCCAGTGGTTCGTCGCCGCCGCAGCCGCCGGCGCCGCGGATGTCCCCGGACCCGGCGCCGCGGACGCAGCCGGTCCAGGCGCGTTGGCTGCGTCGGCCGCCGGCGGCAGCGAAAGCGTCGCAAGTCGTGCGACCAGGCGCCCGTTGGGGGCACCGGCCCGGGCCGGGTGCCATACCGCGGTTCCCGAAAGCGCGCTTCCATCGAGCCTGAGCTTCCAGTCCGCGCCGTCCCGCTGCGCGCTGACCCCCACCTGCGTGAACCCCCGGCCGAACACTGAAAGTCGCGCGGCGTCGACGTCGATCGCCTCGAGCGCGAGCCCTTTGACGCCTGCGTCTGCAACCCCGTTTCCGGCGCCCGGGACCAGCGCGAGCCAATGGTCGACATCGATCGAAGCGACGTCGCCGCGGATCCGGATCCCCGGCCGCTCGGGCATCGACGACCCGGTCGCCGCGTCGCCCAGCAGCACCAGCGCCCGATCGACCTCCATGCCGTCGACGCTGTCGCGGCGATGCAGCAGCAGTCGGACCGCAGGCCCGTAGTCGACCACGATGCGGTCGTTCTTCGCGTCGAGGACGCTTCGCTCGACATGCAGGGCCACCGCCACGCCGGCTGCCTTGCGCAGCGGCGCGGGCAGGTCGATCGCCGCAGCCTCAAGGTTGGAGTCGATGCTCCACGCGGGAACGCCGTTTCGCGCCGCGAGGGCGAACTTCCAATCGGCATTCCCGCTGACGTGGTCGAGCAGCATCGAGGCGTGCTGCGCACGCAGTTGCTGCAGGTCTGCCGTTCCCGTGGCATCGACATGCACGACGCCGTCGGCCCCTTTGCCAATCCGCAGCGTGGCCGGCCCCCCCAGCACCTGCGCGACGACGTCGCGAGCGCGAACGCCGTCCTGCGTGAAAGCGATGCTTCCATCGACACCGGTGAGCGGCGGCACGCCGGGGAATGTGATCGCGTCGTCAGCAAGCTGCAGCGTTCCCGCAACGGTGGTACCCGACCTGCTCGCCAGCGGCAAGCTGAGCTTGAGCGCGAGCCGGCTTTCGCCGGTGGCGCTCGCATCGTCGGTCGCGTGGTCGATCCAGCCGGCGATCGGCGTGTGGGCGATGAAATCCAGGAAGGCGCTGGTCGGCCCGCTCGCACTTCCGTCGATCGACAGCACCGGCTGCTCGCTCCACAGATCGGCGACCTCGACGTGGGTCGAGGCGATCTGCGCGTTCGATACCGTACCCTGCGAGATATCCACCGACAGACGCGGCCCGTCGAAACGGAGGTTGGCGTCGATGTCAGCGATCGCCGGCCAGCCCTCGGTGTGGTCGAGCGCGGCGCCCTGCACTTTCGCCACGACGCTGAACTGTCCCCCCTTGCCCTGGGGAAACGGAAACTGCGCGAGATCGCCGGCAAGCTTCACCCGGGTGTCGCTGGATGCGCCCTGGGTGATCGCATGGTGCAACCAATCGCGCAGCGACGCGCCGACCCGCAGCGGCACATAGCGCCAGGTGTCGGCGAGATTGGCGCGCGCCAGCTGCGCCGTCAGGTCGATGTCGCCGGGTCCTCCACCACCGGCCCGCCAGGTTCCCGACACCGTGCCCGCTGCGCTCGCATTGGCGAAGGCCAGGTCCTTCACCGCCACCTGGAGCGTGCCGGCGCTTCGATCCCATCCGAAATCCCCCTGCAGGCTGTCGAACGACAGGGGCTCGGCGAATACCCGCGGCAGTGCGATCGTCAACGCCTGGGAAGCGAGCCTCGCGCTTCCATGGGCCTGGTCGAAAACGATGCTTCCGCTCGCGTTCGAAACGCCCGGCCACGCGTCCTGCGTCGCAATGCCGACGCCCTGGAACCGGCCGCTGACCTTGTAGGTCGACGGGGCGCCGATCGCGCCAGTCCACTCGATGTTCGCGTCCGACAGGGTGCCGCGAGGGTCGAACCGAGCGAGGTCCTGGCGTAATTGCGCCGGAAGCGGAATCTGACCCGCGATCGCAGCCAGCGGTGCGAGCTCGAGCCGGTCGAATGCAATGCGTCCGCGCGGACCGCCGCGGGCCTGCGGCGAATCCAGCACCAGCGCAAAATTCGCAGGTGCAGTCATGCTGCCGCCCGGCAATGCGAACGACAGCCCCTGCGCGCTCACGTCCGTGTGAGTTCCCGCGATCTTCCAGCGCGCGCGCCCTGCGAGATGGGAAAGGGTCAGCGGTGCGAGGTCCGGGTCGAGCGTCGCCTGCACATCCGTCAGTTCGAGGTCGGCGACGACGCTGGCGGGCTGGGAGGCCTTGACGTCGACCCACATTCGCAGCGCTCCCTCGCCGCGCTCGATCGGAATCGGCAGCGGCAGCCAGTTGCCCCAGGCCGCGACGTCCGCGTAATCGAGCCGCAGGTAGATGCGAGCGTCGAGGCTCTTCCAGTCCTTGAGCGATCCACCGCTGACATCGGCGCGCAGGTCCAGCGGCGCCGCGAGCCCGGAAGGCGGTACGCCGGTGAGACCGATGCGCCGGTGCCCGAAACGTCTCTCGAGCCGGAACTGGACGTGATCGAGGATCAGCTCGGGCGCATTGCGGTACTCGTCGTTCCAGACGACCAGCGCGTCGCGCACCAGGACGCGCGGCTGGCGCAGCAGCCAGTCGGCGAAGGCCGAATCATCGGCCGTCGCTTGCGTGTCGACCTCGACGCCGGCGACGTGGATGCGCCCCTGCACATCGCGGCGCACCCAGAGCCGGGGCGAATCGATCAGCAGTTCCTTGAGGCGCAGGTCCAGGAGCGGCAGCGACGTCCATGCGATCACCAGGTCGACGCGCGGGAGATCGAGCAGCGGCGACGCAGCCGCGGCGCGGTCGCGCACGCGAAACCCGCGTATCGACAGCTTGGGGTTCCAGCCGTCCCAACCGGTCTGCACGGCATCGATCTCGACCGGTTGCCCGATCCTGGCACCCAGCCAATGCGCAATATCGACGCGGTGCGCCTCGACCTGCGGGAACACGATCAGCCGGATCGCGAGCAACAGGACGCAGAACGCCCCGACCGCCACGAGTATCGCCGTTGCGGCAAACCGCAGCACGCGGTCAATCCGACGTGGCGGCGACTCGGTCGAAGGCATAATGAAAGAAAATCCGTCCTGCGAGCGATTGTAACGGATGCCCTTCGGCATCCCGGCCGCGCGGTCGGCTGCCGATGCCCGTTCCGCCGATGACCCCGCCCCCGATGGACCTCGAGCCTGCGCTGGCGTTCAGCGCCTACGCCCAACGCGCCTTCACCGCCGAACCGGCGCTGCGCGGCGAGATCGACGCAATGCTCGCCCGCCGGTTCGACTGGACGGCCGCGACGCGGGTGCTCGACGCGGTCGTTGCCAGCGGCGACGCGCCGTCGCTGGCGCGCGCCCTGCGGCGCTTGCGCAGGCGCGCCTTCCTGCACACCCTGGCCCGCGACCTGACCGGGCGCGCCCCGTTCGAGGAAGTGGTGGCCACGATGAGCACGCTGGCCGAGGTTGCGCTGCGCGCCGCCGTCGACCTGCATATGCGATTGCTTGCCGCCACACACGGTACGCCGATCGGCGCCGAAAGCGGCACCCCGCAGTCCCTGAACGTGATCGGCATGGGCAAGCTCGGCGGCGGCGAACTCAACGTTTCGTCGGACATCGACCTCGTGTTCGCGTACCCGGAGGAAGGCGAGACTCGCGGGCCGAAACCGGTCTCGAACCGCGAATTCTTCGACCGCCTGGGTCGGCGGGTCATTTCGACGCTCGCCGACGTCGACCGCGATGGCTACGTCTTCCGCGTCGACATGCGCCTGCGCCCCTACGGCGACAGCGGACCGCTCACCGTCTCGTTCTCCGCGCTCGAGCAGTATCTGGTGACCCAAGGGCGCACCTGGGAGCGCTATGCCTGGCTCAAGGCGCGTGCGCTGACCGGCGATCGCCGCGGCGAGCTGGCGGCACTGGTGGCGCCTTTCGTCTACCGCAAGTATCTCGATTTCGATGCCTACGAGGGTCTGCGTGGCATCCATCGGCAGATCCGCGGGCAGGAGCGCCGCCGCGATTACGCCGACGACATCAAGCTCGGTCCCGGTGGCATCCGCGAGATCGAATTCGTCGTGCAGGCGTTGCAGATCGTGCGCGGTGGCCGTGATCCGGCACTGCGCCTGCGCGGCACGCTCCCCGCCTTGGCGGCACTCGCCGAAAGGCGGCTGCTCGCACCGCATGCGGTCGAAGTGCTCGAGCAAGGCTACCGGTTCCTGCGCACGCTCGAGCACCGGCTCCAATACCGGGATGACCGCCAGACGCAACGCCTGCCTGACGACGCTTCCGAGCGCGCGCGGCTCGCCGTCACGATGGGCTTCGACGATGTGCGCGGGTTCGAGGCGGCGCTCGCTGCGCATCGCAGCGGCGTGCTGCGCCAGTTCGCCGCGGTCTTCGACATCCCGGGCGAGACGGCCCAGGCGCCCCGCGATGCGTATGCGGCCCTCTGGGAAGATCCGCAGGCATCCGACGAGGTCCTGGCGTGGCTGGCGGGCGAGGGCTTCGACGATCCCGCCTCGCTGGTCGCGTCCCTTCGCAACCTGCGCGACGGGCGGCGCTATCTGCAGCTCCCCGCGCTGTCGCGCGATCGCTTCGATCGCCTCGTTCCGCAGCTGCTGGCGGTCGCAGTCGCGCAGCGCTCGCCCGGCACTCCGCCCACCGCCGTCGTGTCGCGCCTGATCGCCCTGCTCGAAGCCATCAGCGGCCGCAGCGCCTACCTCGCGCTGCTCACCGAGCATCCGCCGCTACTGCCTCGACTCGCCCAGCTGATGGGCGCCTCGGCCTGGGCCGCCGATTACCTGACGCGCCGGCCGCTGCTGCTCGACGAGTTGCTCGACGCCCGGGTGCTGCTCGCTGCGCCCGACTGGAATGCATGGCGCCAGGAGCTGGCCCGGCTGCTCGACGCAAGCGCCGCCGATGCCGAGGCGTCGATGGACGCGCTGCGCCACTTCCAGCACGCACAGACGTTCCGCCTGCTCGCCCAGGACCTGTCGGGGCAGATGACCGTCGAGCGGCTCGCCGATCACCTTTCGGCGCTCGCCGACACGATCCTCGACGCAACGCTTGGCGGTTGCTGGAAGCTTCTGCAGGGCGCAAAGGCGCCGCCGCCGCGCTTCGCGATCGTCGGCTACGGCAAGCTCGGCGGCAAGGAGCTGGGTTACGCATCCGACCTCGACCTCGTCTTTCTCTACCAAGCCGATCCGGAGAGCCCGGCCGACGAGGGCGCGCAGGAGCGCTATGCGCGGCTCGCGCAGCGAATCAACACCTGGCTCACCAGCGCAACCGCGGCGGGCCGGCTCTACGAGACCGATCTGCGGCTGCGGCCCGACGGGGCGGCGGGGCTGCTGGTGTCGAGCCTCGCCGCGTTCGAGCGCTACCAGCGGGAGCAGGCCTGGACCTGGGAACACCAGGCGCTGACACGCGCGCGCTTCGTCGCGGGCGACGCCGCGATCGGCGCGGCATTCGAATCGATACGCGACGATGTGCTGTGCATGCAACGCGATGCAGCGAAGCTTGCGGCCGACGTCGTCGACATGCGGGCGAAGATGGCGCAGGGACACGCAAACGCGACGTCCGGGTTCGACCTCAAGCACGACCGCGGCGGGATGGTCGACATCGAGTTCGTCGTCCAGTACCTGGTGCTCGCGCACGCGCATCGCCACCGCGAGCTGACGCGTAATGCCGGCAACATCGCGCTGCTTTCGATCGCCGCGGAGGCCGGACTGCTGCCCACGGACGTGGCATCGGCGGCTGCCGACGCCTACCGCGAGTATCGCCGCCTGCAGCACCAGATCCGGCTGACCGGCGCTCCGCATGCGCGCGTCGATGCGCCCCCTCAGTCCGCGCGGCGCGCCGCCGTCGACGCGCTGTGGGAGCATGCGCTGGGACCGCGCCCGGATCGGCTAGAATTCGCGCTTCGGAAACGAGGAGATGGCCGCCATGTCGATGGCTGATCGCGACGGATGGATCTGGTACGACGGCAAGATGGTGCCATGGCGCGATGCGACGACGCACGTGCTCACCCACACGCTGCACTACGGCATGGGCGTCTTCGAAGGCGTGCGTTGCTACACGACCGATCGCGGGCCGGCGATCTTCCGCCTGAAGGACCATACCGAGCGCCTGTTCCGCTCCGCCCGCATCTTCGACATGAAGATCCCGTTCACCGCCGACGAGCTCAACGACGCGCAGCGTGCCTGCGTGCGCGAGAACAGGCTCGAGTCGTGCTACATCCGCCCGATCGCGTTCTACGGATCCAATGCGATGGGCGTTGCCGCCAAATCGAATCCGGTGATGGTCGCGATCGCGGCGTGGCCCTGGGGCGCCTACCTGGGCGCCGAGGGCATCGAAAAAGGCATCCGCGTCCGGACCTCGTCGTACACGCACCATCATCCGAACATCACGATGTGCGGCGCCAAGGCGGTGTCGAACTACTCGGTGTCGATTCTCGCCAACCAGGAAGCGACGCACGACGGCTACGAGGAAGCGATGCTGCTCGACCCGCAGGGCTACATCTGCCAGGGCTCGGGCGAGAACGTATTCATCGTCCGCGACGGCAAGCTGCACACCCCCGACCTCGCCGGCGGAGCGCTCGCGGGAATCACCCGCGCGACGATCATGGAATTCGCCGCGGAGCTGGGCATTCCGGTTCTCGAGCGGCGCATCACGCGCGACGAGGTCTACGTCGCCGACGAGGCGTTCTTCACCGGCACGGCCGCCGAAGTGACGCCGATCCGCGAGTTCGACCACCGCCCGATCGGCGAAGGCCGGCGCGGGCCGCTGACCGAGCGGCTGCAGCGGATGTTCTTCGACACGGTCAACGGGCGCAATCCGGCGCACGAAGACTGGCTGACGCCGGTGTGACCATGGCCGAGACGCGCGAAATGCCGGTCGTCGTCGTCCACGCGAAGGACCTGCCGGTGTACTGCCCCAATCCTTCGATGCCCCTGTGGAGCTCGCATCCGCGCGTGTACCTCGACGTCGCCGACGAAGGCGAGGTGCTGTGCCCATATTGCGGGACTCGCTACCGACTCGAGGGCGGCGCCGGAGGCGGCCACCGCTGAGGCCGATCGCGCAGCATGATGCCACCCGCGCCTGAAACGCCGGTGGCGCGTGCGCCGGGCGATCGCGCGCTGGTGATCGCGCCGTCGTGGGTCGGCGATGCGATCCTGTCGGAGCCGCTGATCGCCCGCCTGCGCGAAACCGCCATGACCGCGCCGGTCGACGTCGTCGCGCCCCCGTGGTGCGGCCCCGTCTATGCGCGAATGCGGGGCGTCGGCCGCGTCATCGAGGCCGCCGCAGGGCACGGCAGCTTCGCGCTGTCCGAGCGTCGCAGGCTCGGGCGCGAGCTGCGCCAGGCGCGCTACACCCACGCCTACGTGCTGCCCAACACGTGGAAGTCGGCGCTGGTGCCCTGGTTCGCGCGCATCCCGGCGCGGATCGGCTTCGTCGGCGAGGCCCGGTACGGGCTGCTGACCGACGCGCGCAGGCTCGATGCGCGAGCGATGCCGCGGCTCGTGACGCGCTACGCATCGCTGGCGATGCCCGGCGGCACACCGGTCCCCGTCCCGACGGCGCCGGTGCTGATACCCGACCGCGCGAACCTTGCTGCGGCCATGGCCGCGCTCGGGCTCCTG
>JAGXBK010000102.1 GCA_018971195.1 Betaproteobacteria bacterium | reverse complement strand
GAAATGTCGTTCATCGGTAGTTCCTGGGACGATCGGCCTGCGTGCATGCGCCGCGACATCCGGTAGTCGCCGGCGCGACGCAAAGCTTACGCCGATGCCGCACTTCGACGCGCCGGCCGCCGCAACACCGCGCTCCGGAGGCTAGCCCTTGCCGTCCAGCCGCGGCAGGTAGCGCCCGGATGCCAGGAAGGCGAGCCAGGCGCCAAGCGTCAGACCGGCGCCGGTGAGAAACGTTGCGGCGGGTCCGAATGCCTGCCAAAGCGATCCCGCGACCGCGCTCGCGACCAGCAGCGCGATCCCTCCGGTCAGGTTGTAGACGCCGAATGCCGTGCCGCGCAAGTCGGGCGGCGCCGTCCCCGCCACCAGGGCGGAGAGCAGGCCCTGCGTCAGCGCCATGTGCAGCCCCCACAGCGCCGCCCCAGCCAGGACGCCCGGCACGCCGGCGGAGAGCGCCAGCACGACATCGCTCGCGATCAATGCGACCAGTCCCGCCGACAGCAGCGACGCGCCGCGACCGCGATCGGCGGCGTGCCCCGCGGGATAGGACACCGCCGCGTAGACGACCGACATCGCGACCATCACCCACGGCGCGCCGGTCTCCCCCATGCCGACGCTCCGCCCTCGAAGGATGAGGAAGGCCTCCGAGAAGCGGGCCAGCGTCAGCACGAAAGCGATGGCCGTGACGACCCAGAATGGCCGCCGCAGCCGCGACGCATCGCGCCACGACACGCGCTTCGACGCATCGGTGACACGGCGGCCGTCATCGTGCTCGCGGACGCCGAGCACCAGCACCGCGACGCACAGCCCCGCCGGGATGAGCGCGATCCAGAACGCCGAGCGGAAATTGCCGGCGAAGTATCCGATCGCCGCGACGGCAAGCAGCGGGCCGCTGATCGCGCCTACGGTGTCGAGCGCCTGGCGCAGTCCGAACGCGGCGCCCCGGATCTCGGGAGGCGTCAGGTCGGCGATCAGCGCGTCGCGCGGCGCGCCGCGGATCCCTTTGCCGATGCGATCGACGAAACGCGCAGCGATCACCCAGTCGAGCGTCGGCGCCAGCGGAAACGCGAGCTTCGACACCGCGGCCAGACCGTAGCCCAGCACGACGATCGGCTTTCGATGGCGCAGCTTGTCCGACCAGAAGCCGGAGAACACCTTGATGATCATCGCGATCGCCTCGGCGACGCCCTCGACGATGCCGACGACGATCATCGATGCACCGAGCGGCCCGACCATGTAGAGCGGCAACAGCGCATGGATGAGCTCGCTCGAGGTGTCCATCAGCAGGCTGACGAAGCCGAGCGCCCAGACACCTCCGGGAATCCGTCGTTTCGAACGCATCGCGCTGACCCCGGGTGCCTGGTCCCGCGTCACGTCGGAGGATGCGGCGATTCCGCGCCGGCGTCCCCCAGCGTCACGCTCGCGCGGACCGTCCCGGCGCGCTCGTGGCGCGCGCAGAGCGCGATCGCCTGGCCCGCGCTCGCGTGGACGATCCATTCGAGCTTCATTCGGTCGTCGGTCAGCCCGAAGTCCGGCCAGAACGACACGCCGGTATGCTTGTGGGCCTTGCCTTCGAGCTGCCCGACGTCGTCGCGCAGCTTGCCGGTGGCGAGGCTCGCCCCCGCGGGCAGTCCGATCTCGGCGGCGACGCCACGCACGGTCTTGCGCGCGAGCGCGCGTTTGGACACGTAGGTCGGCAGCCAGCCGGTGTTCTGGACCACCAGCGTGACCTTCCACGTCCCGTCCGAGAGCGAATGCGCTCCCGCATGCACGAGCTCGAGCTTCGGCGAGCACAGCGCCTGCCACAGCAGCCACGTCGGAAAGCGCGCGATCTCGCGCTCGAGCAGCGCCAGCGGCGGGTTGCCGAAGGCGTTGAAGCGGTCCATGCCGCCGATCTCGACCCGGCCGAGCTGAGGATGGTCGAACGGCTTCCAGTCGCGGTAGGCCGCGCCGCCCAGCTTCTGCTCGCTCCAGCGGAAGAGCTTCAGGTCGTCGTCGATCGGATGATCGCGGAACCAGTCGATGTACTTGTAGCTCTCGATTCCTGCCTCGCGCATCGGCGACCAGATCTCGATGCACCAGGAAAAAGCGCCCAGGTGCTCGTAGAGCCAGTCGAAGGTGCCGCCGATCACCGACTTCGGGTGATAGCGGAACTCGTGATAGACCGAGACCGCCGGATAGCCGGTCAGCTCGGTCCCCATTCGGCCGCTGCGCTGGTAGAACCACAGGTCCTCGGCGTCCATCTCGTCGTCGGACAGGTGCTCGAACGGCCGCAGCAGCACTCCGCTCCAGGTATGGAACGTCGTGCCGCCGGTGATGTTCGGGTGACGGACTACGAAGTCGACGACCGCGCGGATCTCGGGCTCCGAGGTCGGATACGGCCCGGCGCCCTGCTGCTCGAATTCCTGGCGCCAGCTCGCAGGGAAGTTCCGGTTGAGGTCGAGTCCCTGCAGCGGCCGCTTGATCTTCAGCGTCCAGCCATCGTAGCCGTCGTAGCGTCCCTCGGGCATCACCCGGTAGTAGGTTCCGCCCGTCTCGGTCGGATCGCGGCGTACCATCAGCCGCGGCTCCTGCGGATGCGGTTTCCACAGGCCGTTGGGATCCGGCATGCGCATCTGCAGGATGCGGCCGTCGCCGTCGATGTCCTCGACGGCGAGGCCGTCGATCTCCTCCTCGTCGAGCGGATACGGACGCGTCGACGAGCGCACCCACTTCGGCTTGTCGGCGAGCGCCCATTCGGCGCCGTCGGGATTGATCCGCGGACAGACGTAGAACGCTCGCGTGTCGAGCGCCCGCGTCACGTCGACATCCGTGCCGAACTTCGTCACCAGCGTGTCGATGAAATACAGCGCCGCGGCGGATGCGGCGACTTCAGTCGAATGGATGTTGCCGTCGACCCAGAACGCGGGCTTGTCGCGCGCCGCACCGGTCGCGGCATTGGTGAGCGTCAGCACCCAGATGTCGCGGCCCTCGTGACTCTTTCCGATCGACTCGATCGAAACGAGCTGCGGATGCTCTCGCGCCAGCGCGTGAAGGAGGTTGGTCAGCTCGGCATAGCGATAGAAGCGGTCGAAAGCGATCTGCGGCATCGTGGGCAGTGGCGTGGTCGATTGAGGATGGCGGATGTACCGCGGATCGGCACCGGAGCGGAGCGGCGCGGGCAGGCGGGTGCATCTTACGTCACGCGCCCGGGCAGGAATCCGACCGGACGGTCAGCGTTCGATCAAATTGAGCCTGGTCCACCAGGTGGCCGACGTCGACCCTGCGCGGTCGTCGGCGAGCAGCCGGACTTATTCTTGCGCACGTCCCTTACCGAAACAGCTCCCGCACTTTACTGAGAAACGAACCCGAGCGCATATGCTGTAAGGTCATAGCCCACTTGTCTTCAGTGAGCAGTTTTCTTTGCACATCCGCTTCTTCTTTTTTCATCAGCTCTAAGACTCTTGTGTCTTCGTCATCTTCCAACCAATAACCGTGTTGATTCTCGCAAAACTCCATTTCTAGATCGTAGAGCCGGTACCTAAATCTCTTGAGGAGATCGTTACATTCGGGGCATTTGGCAGTTGTGGGCGTAGAACTGAAGACCAGTGTCCCCTTCGCATGTTCGCCGAGGTCAAAGACCTCATCTTCCAGTTGCTCAAGCTCCCGGCACTCCAGCCACATCCCTTTGCAGGACTGACAGGAGTTGACCTCGATCTTGTGCCGAATGGTTGGCATCAGGTCCAAATTGCATTTAGGACATTTCAATTCTGCCTCCGCGTAATTCAGGTTATAGCGTCGATTCTAACCATACTACGCCACCCAGCGCGGAACACCGTCACGTGCAGTGACGGCGCGGTGAAGGGTCCACCGATCCCTACGAATCGGAGGATCGCAGCTCAGCGACAATGTCGGCGCCGCCAGACGTAGGAGCAACTCCTACCAAAGGTCTGGCTTTTGGCCGCTTCAGCTCCGGTGTTACGGGGACCAGGATCAAACCCGGGCAGCTCGCGAGCGTGGACTCCCAATACACGCATAGGGGTGCATATGAAGACCGATCTGATGCGGGTAGTGGCCATGATGAGGACGTCAACGGCAACCGAAGCGTGGTTGGATCAGCCTTTGGATGCCCGGTATGCCAGGTCGGGCCACGATCGACACGAAGAACGGACAGACCCTGGCCAATGCCTCAAGACAGCGCATCCACCGCGTGGCGCCATGTCGAAAGCGACTCGCTGGCGCGAGTAACCCGTCGTCCGTCGCCGGACGACGGACCGGTCAGCGGGGTTTATAGGTGAACTTCTGGCCGCCGATAGTTGCTTCGTACATCAGGCCGCCTTTGGCCACCGTAAACGTAGCCAAACCCTTGTTGTATGCGCCGACGACCGTGGCTTCATGCTTGTTGACACTTGCGCCCGCCGACGAGCCCGCGGTGTTCGCCGTCGCACCCGCAGCGGCGGTAATCGCCACTGCCGACGCCTCCGCGCCGAACTCGAAGTTGCCGCTCGTGAACTCCTTGAAGGCATTCCGGTTCTGGAAGAAGATGATCTGGCTGTAGGCCTGCCCCCCGAGCTGGAAGCCGACCGTGAGCTGCGTCATGGATGTGTCGCCGACGTACTTTCCTTTTTCGTATACTCGGCCCTCTCCATACGCAGCACCGACACCGACACCGCCCTTTCCGATCGTCGGGAAGACCGCATAGCCATACGCCGTCTTGAAAAAGCGGCTGCTCTCGACGGCCTTCTTGAAGACATTGATCGTGTCCTGATACTCGTCTGCCCGCGCCGGCGAGACAGCCAGCGCCAGCGAAAACAGCGCCAGGATCGGAATGAGTCGCTTGATCATGGTATGTCCTTTCGTGGTGAACATGACACGTAGCTGCGGCGAACAGATTCGCCCCGAACCGGGATCGCCAACAGCTCCGTTCGATTACGGCATGGATCTTACCAACCCCGGCCGGCGTCTTATCCGGCCGGTCGCACCTGCTGCTCCGCCACCAGTGCATCATCGATCGCCTGCGCGCGCAGTGCCGCCGGACGCACGCCGAGCGAACGCCTCAACGGGACCCGCGGCGAAAACAGCCAGCGGTGTCGCCATGCCGGATGGCAGGCACCTTCCCCATGGGATTGATCGAGAGATCGTCGGGTGCCTTCATCGGCGCGCCGTAGGTCAGCGGCTCGATACGATAGGGTTGCCCGATTTCCTCGGGCATCCAGCGGACGATCCGGCCCCGCGACATCGGATGGGTATCGAAAACGAGCTCGTCGGTCATCGGACAGTCGCCTGAAATAGTCGTGTGGAAGCTTCCGGCATCAGGATAAATCACGGGCCCGGAATCGACCAGCCTTGTGTGAAGCCGACGACGCCGGCCGAGTGATCGAAGCCGAGAGACCAATCGCCCGGACGTCGGCCGCGCCGGTGCCGCCCTCCATCGCCGGTTCTCCCGCGGATACCGGCTCGCGTCCTACAGGAGATTCTGGAAATGTCCTATTGGCTGCGGTGCCTGCCGTGGCCAGCATATCCGTCAAGAGCTTGCACTCCCCGGCGGACGATGCGGCAATGCAGCATCGTCGCTCGATCCGCCGGCACCGGATGCAATCGCAGATCAGGGTAGGTCGATCCATCAGACGAGAGGTTTTACATGCCCGACGACACGCGAGAGCCAGGGCTGTTGATGTTGGTCAGCCCGAAGCAAAACCACTTGCTCGCCGCACTCGACACCACGGATTACGCGTGGCTGGCGCCGCATCTCGAACGCGTTCACCTGCCGCTGCGTGCCGTCGTATTCGGCGCGGATATGCATGCGCGGCACGCGTATTTTCCGACAACAAGCGTCCTATCCCTGCTGTACGACCTCGAAAGCGGTTCGTCGGTCGAGATCTCCGTCACCGGCAACGACGGCGTCGTCGGCATGTCGCTGCTCCTGGGCGGCGATACCCCGATGGGCCGCGCGGTGGTGCGCAGTGCCGGCTACGCCTATCGCATCTCGGTGGATGTACTGGCCAAGGCGTTCGAGAGTCGCGGTTTGTTGCGACACCTCCTGCTCCGCTACACGCAGGCGCTGATTACGCAGATAGCGCACACCGCCGTCTGCAATGAGCACCATCGGATTGAACAGCGACTGTGCCGGTCGCTGTTGTCATACCTCGACCGGTTGGCGACGAATGCCTTGACGATGACCCACGAATCACTCGCTAGCATGCTCGGGGTGCGTCGCGAAAGCGTCACGGCGGCAGCAACCAAGCTGCAAGACGCCGGGCTGATTCGCTACAGCCGTGGGCGAATCGAGGTGCTCGATCGGCCAGGATTGGAGCAGCAGGTCTGCGAATGCTATGCGGCCGTGAAGGCCGAGTTCGGCCGCTTGCTTCCGCAGCGCAAACCCGCTACGTCCGCAGCGGTCTTCGTCGCGCGCAGCTATGCGACGCGAAGCGCGTTCCCGGCACCGAAACATCGTGGCGCCGGGCAGGCGGTCGGTTCATAGATCGCTTTGGTCAATGGTTCACCCCATCTGCGACCACGGCCGGCAGCGTTAGCGCAAAAGGGCCTTTCGGTACCTCCCAAACGCGCCCGCCACGGTGAGCGGTAGCGACGCGAGCGGTCAGGGCTGGTACAGGCTCGCGCAATGCCCCGTCTCGGACGGGAACTGGGCGATCGTCCCGTCCTTCGGAATGCACTGGCTTGGCGGCAGCGTCGCCTTCGTCTCGACGTGGGCGACAAGCAGGTCGAAAGCCTGCTGCGCATAGGGCTGGATCAGGCGCAGCTCGGGGAACACCTTGGCATACGCCTCGATGTGGTTCCCGTTCTGCACCTCGTACAGCCGGTATTGCGCGCTGCGCTCGGCGTTGTTGCCTTTGCGCGATGCATCCACCGCGGCCTGGTAGGCCCGCGCCTCACGCTTGATCGGCAGCAGCGCGTCCATCGTCCCGGCGACCGTAATGAGCGGCTTCTTGATCTTGCCGGTCGTGGCGACGGCAGCCATGCCGGCGAAGACGGCGGGCGTCAGACGGGCAAGGTAGTCATAGTTGCCGAGGCCGGCCGTGTAGGTCGCATACGCAGGATCGAACCGCTCCTGCCATTGGCAGGCCGTCACTTCCCAGAAGTCGATGTAATAGTTGTGCCAGAGCGACGCCGTTACGTTGCCGGACCCGTCGCGTTGCACGATATCCGGTGGATATCCCGCGGCCAGGATGTTCTGCGCGGCGGTGCTGTGGGGATCGTAGTTAGCCGCTACGTAGTCGGGAAAATTCCTGATCGCCGGCGGCAGGTCGACCAGGATATTTTCAGTCGGGCTGATGTAGGTTCCTTCCCAGTCGACACCACCGTCGAAGAGGTCGGGTGCCGTTTCCATCGCCCGACGCACCTGGTAACCGCCATTCGACGTTCCGACGGCGTAGGTCCGCATCGGATAATGGTGGTACGCCGCCTTGGCCGCCTGCCTGGCAAGACTTGCGGTCTGCAGCATGTATTGCGTCCACTGCGTGAACGGTTTCTGCGGATCGTCGTCGTAGAAGTGGACCCAGAGCTTGGAGAGCGCGCCCGTGGGCGGGTTCACGCGGCAGGCGAGCGGATCGGCGGTCGGCTGCACGAGAGAGCTCAGCGAGGCGATCCAGAAGTTGAGCACGCCCTTGTTCTGCGACGCATAGGCGTATCCCTTCGGCAGCACGTAGTCGCTCCATGCCCAGTCGCCGTTGAACTCGCTGCGCGTACCCGATGCGCCGGCGACCACCAGCTTGCCATTCCAGTCATCGGGAAAGCGCAGCACGAAGCGCGCCTGGCCAGACGGGTCGTCGGCGAACCAGCCTTCGACCTGAAGCCCGGGAACCGGAGTCGGCGTCGCCGTGGGTCCGTTGGAAATGACGCCACGGTCCTTGGTCGGCGTGAACGATCCGAAACCTGCTGCGAACCCCGGAAGGGTCGTCCCGTCGGCGAACGTCGTGATCGAGTTGTCCGGGGGCGTGGTGACCGGGTTGGCCGTCCGCAGGTCGTCGCTGTGGAAGCAGGAAACGCCTGTTGCGTTCGCGGCAAGAAACCTCTCGACGTTGGCGCAGTCGAGTGCAGCGAAGGCACTGCCTGCCCACGTCATCAATGCCAGCACGCCAGCCGCGCGCTCCAATGTTGCGTTCCTCATCCCGCATCTCCCGTTTTGTTTTGATTTGAATCGACGTCTTGCGACTGCCCGGATCGGGCCGGCAGGAAGTCTCGCCGCCGCGTCCGCCCGGATTTCATGGCAAGCAAAAGACGTATAACGTCGTCCTATCAGTGGGTTGCGATGCGGCCTGCGGGACCAGTGTAAATGTTCCCGACAGCGCGACATGCATGGCTGCGCTGTCCACCTGCGCCATTTCCGGCATTCGCTGGCCGCGTTGCACGCGGGGCGCCTGGCGACGAGTTGGTGATGCCGCTTGCGGCTGAACTGGCGCGGGTCGCCTGGATACCGTATATTTGTACGGTACCGATGTCGATCCTCCTGCAACCGATCCACCCCGCACGGCATGTCCGCGCCCGATCTGCTCCCCGCCTGCGCCGAGTTGCACTGCCTGTCGAACTACTCGTTCCTGCGCGGCGCCTCGCATCCCGAGGAGCTCGTCGAGCGCGCCGCGGGTCAGCGTTATGCGGCGCTGGCGCTGACCGACGAGTGCTCGCTGGCCGGTGCAGTGCGCGCGCACATGGCAGCGAAGGATGCAGGACTGCCGCTGATCCTCGGCAGCGAATTCACCCTGACCGACCGCACGAAGCTCGTACTGCTCGCGCAGGATCGCGCAAGCTACGGTGATCTTTCGCAGCTCATCACGCGCGGCAGGCGCAATTCGGCAAAAGGCAGCTACCGGCTGACGCGTGACGATGTCGCCGATCTCGCCTCCTCCTGCCTCGCGCTGTGGTTGCCCGCCGTCGATCCGCGCACACCCACGATCGACCCTGCGCTGGAAATGACCTCGTGCTGGCTGCGCGACGTGTTCGCAGACCGCGCCTGGATCGGCGTCGGACTGTTCGCGCAGGCCGGCGACGATGCGAGGCTCGCGCGCTTCGAGGCGCTGTCGAGGGCGAGCGGCTTGCCGCTGGTTGCGGCAGGCGACGTTCACATGCACGTGCGCGCGCGCCGCGCACTGCAGGACACGCTCACCGCGATCCGGCTGAGGATGCAGGTCGTGGCCTGCGGCCATGCACTGCATCCCAACGGCGAGCGTCACCTCCGCTCGCGTGCGCGGCTGGCCGGCATCTACCCGCCAACCCTGCTGGCAGAGACGCTCACGATCGCGCGGCGCTGCCACTTTTCGCTCGACGAGCTGCGCTACGAGTATCCGCAGGAAATCGTTCCCGCCGGCGAGACGGCGTCTTCGTGGCTGCGCAAGCTCGTCGAGACTGGGCTTGCCAGCCGCTACCCGAAAGATTGGGATCGGGAAAATTGGGGTCGGCGGGAAAATTGGAGTCAGAGCCGTAAAAATTGGGGTCAGAGCTGTAATACCCGGCGCGATTTTCTCGCCGGGTATTA
>JAGXBK010000274.1 GCA_018971195.1 Betaproteobacteria bacterium | reverse complement strand
ATCCGCTGCTGCAGGCCGCGCTCGCCGGGTACGCGACCGCCGCCGATGCGAAGGCGTGGCGCCGTCTCGACATCGAAGCCGGCGTGCCGTGGATCGTCGCGGCGACTTCCGACCTGTTTGTCCCGCAGACGGCGAATTGGGAGCTGCTGGGAGGCGTCGACTTCCACAAGGGTTGCTATCCGGGCCAGGAGATCGTGGCACGAACGCAGTATCTCGGGCGTCTCAAGGAGCGGCTGTTCGCCTTTCACGCCGCCGGCCCGGCCCCGGCGCCCGGCACCCGGCTGCGCTCGGCCGCATTCGGCGACCAGGCCTGTGGCATCGTCGTCAGCGCCGTGCCCGACCCTGCGGGAGGCAGCGTGCTCCTTGCCGTGGCCCAATGTGCCGCCGTCCTGGCCGGCGACATCCGGGTCGCCGACGATGCGCAGACGCCGCTGACGTCGCGACCCCTGCCTTATCCGGTTCCGGCCGTGGACACCCCGCGCGGCCGGGCGACGTCCGACGTCTAGGTCTGCCCGATGTGCCTCGCCGTCATCGCGCTGGCTGCCCACCCGGATTTCGATGCCGTCATCGCGGCTAACCGTGACGAGTTCCATGCGCGGCCCGCCGCAGCCGCGCACTGGTGGCGGGAGCGACTCGGCGCCCGGCTGCTCGCGGGACGTGATCTCGAGGCGGGGGGCACCTGGCTCGGCGTCAGCGAGCGCGGCCGCTGGGCGTTCGTCACCAACGTGCGCGAGCCGGGTCGCCACGATCCTGGCGCGCCGTCCCGCGGGTCTCTGGTGCCGGAGCTGTTGCGCGACATCCGGGAACCCGCCGACGCGCTCGCGACAACCCTCGCGCGTGGCGTCGCGTTCAACGGCTTCAACGTCGTCGCGGGCGACGGCCCGCGCGCCGCTTTCGGCTCGAACCGCACGCCGGCCATCCTGCCGCTGCCGGCAGGCATCCACGGCGTCTCCAATGCGCAGCTCGACACCCCATGGCCCAAGCTTGCTCGGGTGAAGGCAGGCGTCGCGCGCTGGATCGCCTCGCGCGAGCCCGATCCCCGCGCGCTGTGGGAGGTCCTCGACGACCGCAGGACCGCCGACGACGACGAGCTTCCCGCGACCGGACTCACGCTGGAGCGCGAACGGCTCCTGTCGGCGCCCTTCATCGTCAGCGACACCTACGGCACCCGCTGCTCGACCCTCATCGCGCTCGGGCGCGACGGGAACGTGCACTTTGCGGAGCGCAGCTTCGACCGCGAGGGCAGGATCAGCGGCGAAGTGGAGTACCGGTTCCACATCGCGGCCGCCGCGGGCCGCGCCCAGCCCGAGGCCTTGCGCGGCTGAGCGCGGCGTCGATCAGGCGAGGCTGCGCGACATCTCGCGATGCGCGATGCCGGCCTCCTCGAACTCGCTGCCGCAGGCCACGAATCCGTGCCGCTCGTAGAACGGCATTGCCTGCGTCTGCGCATTGAGGACGATGCGCGCGTGTCCACGCCGCCGCGCTTCGTCGATCAGGCACAGGAGCAGCGCTGCGCCGACGCCGCGTCGCCGCCACGGCCGGACCACCGCGAGCCGGCCGACATGCCCGTCGGCCAGCAGGCGTCCGCAGCCGATCGGCTCGCCTGCCCCGTCCTCCGCCAGCGCATGCAGCGACGCCGGATCGGCGGCGTCCCATTCGAGATGCTCGGGAATCCGCTGCTCGACGACGAACACGGCCTGCCGCACCCGGCGCAAAGCCGGCGCGCCCCGCGCCCAGTCGCAGAGACGCACCGAGTATCCGCCATCAACGCTCACGTTCCGAACCCGCCGCAACGTTCCGATCCGCCGCGCCTCGCATCGACGTGCCCCGCATGTC
>JAGXBK010000273.1 GCA_018971195.1 Betaproteobacteria bacterium | reverse complement strand
CGGGTGGTCGAGCGCCAGGCGCGTCGCGTGCAGCGCCTGGCGGGCGAACGCCGGAACCCCCGCTTCGGAACGACGTCCTCCGTACGCGGGGTCCCCGACCAGCGGGTGGCCCATCGCTGCGAGGTGCACGCGAATCTGATGGGTGCGGCCCGTCTCCAGGCGGCAGCGCAGCAGCGTCGCGATGCCGAAGCGCTCGATGACCGCGAGGTGGGTGCGCGCCGGCTTGCCTTTTGCCACGACCGCCATGCTCGTGCGCCGGATCGGATGGCGGCCGATCGGGGCGTCGATGGTCATCGCTTGCGCCACGTCGCCACGGGCGAGGGCCAGGTATTCGCGGCTCATCGTGCGCGCGGCAAGCTGGCGGACGAGGCTCGTGTGCGCGGACTCGGTCCTCGCGACGACCATCAGTCCGCTGGTGTCCTTGTCGAGCCGATGGACGATGCCCGCGCGCGGGATCGCGGCGAGCGCGGGATCGTGATGGAGCAGCGCGTTCTGCAGCGTGCCGTCGCGGTTCCCGCTTCCCGGGTGCACGACCAGGCCGGCAGGCTTGTCGAGGACGATGATGGATTCGTCCTCGTAGGCAATGTCGAATGCAATGTCCTGCGCGAGCGCCGCGCCGGTCGTCGCCTCGGGCCGCTGAGCGATCGTGACATCCTCGCCGCCGGCGACGCGGCGCTTGCCGTCCCAGGCCGTGCCCGCGATGGTGACATGACCGGCGTCGATCCATCCCTTGAGCCGGCTTCGCGAATGCTCGGGGAGCATTCGCGCGAGCGCCTGATCGAGCCGCAACCCGGCGAGCGCCTGGGGGACGACGAGCGTCTGCGCGTCGGTCGCGCCGGCGGTCGACGCAGGCGGTTGCGGCGCGGCTTCGACCGCGGTCGGACCGGCAACGCGGGAGGGCATCCCTGGTCGGCTATAATTCGCAGCGTTCACGAAGGATGCCGATGACGATGTCGCAATCGCGGAAATGGCGGGTGTGGGTGCTCGGAATGCTGATCGCGCTGACGACCGCCGGATGCAGCATGCTGCCCGCCGTCAAGGACGAGACTGCAGGCTGGTCGGCGGAAAAGATCTATACGACCGCGCACGGAGCCATGCAGGACGGCAATTATACGCGGGCCGTCAAGCTGTTCGACGCGCTCGAGGCGCGCTATCCCTACGGTCATTACGCGCAGCAGGCGATCCTCGAGGGAGCGTACTCGAACTGGCGGTCGGGGGAGCCGACGGCGGCGACCGCGGCCTGCGACCGGTTCATCCAGACCTATCCGAACCATCCGAATGTCGACTACGCCTACTACCTGAAAGGCCTCATCTACTTCCGCGAGGACCAGGGGGTCTTCGGCTACGTCTACGAACTCGACCTCTCCGAGCGCGATCCCAAGCAGATGCGCGAGTCGTTCCTGGCGTTCAAGACCCTGGTGGAGAAGTTTCCGCGCAGTCGCTACACGGAAGACGCGCAGGCGCGCATGCGCTACCTCGCCAACTCGCTTGGTAGGTACGAGGTCCATGTGGCGAACTACTACTATGCGCGCGGCGCGTATGTCGCGGCAGTCAATCGCGCGCAGCGCGCGCTCCTCGATTACCCGCGCACGCCGTCCAACGAGGAGGCGCTCGACATCATGGTGCGCGGTTACCGGAAGCTCGGCCTGACGCAGCTCTCCGACGACGCGAAGCGCATCCTCGAGAAAACCTTTCCCAGGAGCGTCCGTCTCGCCGGCGTTCCCGCGAAGCCTTGGTGGAAGTTCTGGTAGCTGCCTGTAAAAAATGGGGTCAGAGCTGTAATACTTTTTCAGGGTAAATGGGGTCAGCAGGGTAAATGGGGTCAGAGCCATTTTTTGG
>JAGXBK010000101.1 GCA_018971195.1 Betaproteobacteria bacterium | reverse complement strand
CAGGTCGGGCGCGAGCGAGGCGAGGAAGCGCTTGGGCGGGCGCGTGAAGCGGACCGCGGCGGGCAGCGCCAGCACCGCCTCGACGAACCGATGGTCGAGCAGCGGCGCGCGCAGCTCCAGTCCGTGCGCCATGGTGCACAGGTCCGCCTTGCGCAGCACGTATTCGGGGAGATAGTTGGCGAAGTCCCAGCGCAGCAGCCGTTCGACCCGCGTCGCGCCGGCGCAATCCGGCGCGCGCCAGTAGTGCGCCGGGAACGCAGCGCGCGCCGGTTGCAGGTATGCGCGCTGGTTCGGGGTGAGCCCGGAGAAGCGCAGCGCATAGGCGCTCTCCCAGTCGAGCGCGAGCTCCGCGGCCAGCTTGCGCCATCCCTTCGGCCTTGGGTCCGGCAGCGTCGGCAGCGGCACCCGCAACTCGCCACGCCAACTGTTCGCGAGATGCCGTGCGATCCGCTTGTATCCGCCAAAAAGCTCGTCGCCGCCATCGCCGCCGAGAACGACCTTCACCTGGGCCGCCGTCGCGCGCGCGAGGTACCAGGTGGGGAAGGCCGAAGGATCGGCGAAAGGCTCGTCCTGCGCCGCGACGATCCGCGCGAAGTCGCCGCGGATCGCCGACGGCACGATGACCCGCTCGTTCGGGAATCCGAGCGCATCGGCGGTCGCGCGCGCGTATCCGCTCTCGTCGTACGCCGAGCCTGGAAAGCCCGCCGAGAACGTACGCAATCCCGCGTGTCCCCTCGCCGCGAGCCGGCTCGCGATCGTCGCCGAATCGACGCCGCCCGACAGGAACAATCCGAGGGGCCGGTCAGCGACCAGGCGCAATTCGATCGATTCATCGAGCCGCTGCGCGCAATCGGCATCCGGGTCCGGTGCCGGCGTCCAGTAGCGGGACAGCGAATGCTCTCCGTCGTCGAGCGCGTATTCGAGGCGATGCGCGTTGGGAAGGCGCGCGATGTGGGCGAACACCGTTCGCGGTGCGGGAATGTAGCGATGCGCGAGGTAGGCGTCGATCGCGTCCGGCGAGAACTCGCGGCGATCCTGCGGCAGCCACGGCAGCACGCTGCGCACTGTCGATCCGAAGGCCAGCGATCCATCGACGCTCGCGTAGACCAGCGGCTTCAGGCCCAGCCGGTCGCGGACCAGATGCACGCGTCGCGTGCGGAAGTCGACGAGCGCGAACGCGAACATGCCGCGCAATCGGGCCAGCAGGCCCTCGATGCCCCACGCTTCGTACGCGCGCAGGATGAATTCCGTGTCGGAGCGCGTCCGGAAGCGCGCGCCGCGCGCTTCGAGGGTGCGCGCTTCGTGCTGCCATCCATAGACCTCGCCGTTGTAGCAGATCCAGATCCGGCCATCGTCGCTTGCCATCGGCTGGTCGGCGACCGGGCGCGGATCGATGATCGAAAGGCGGGCATGCACGAGCCCGGCGCGCGCCGCGAGCGATTCATCGCAGGGGGCCCCGTGGGCGTCGAACGCGACGATGTGCTCGGCATCCGGTCCCCGCATCCGCAGCGCCGCGAGCATGCGAGCGCGAACCCCGGCATCTACCGGCCGCCCGAAATGGCCGCCGATTCCGCACATCAGCGTGGCCGCGCGGCGGCGCGCGCGAAAACCGCTTCCATCGCATCGAGCATCGCATCGATGCCGAAATTGGCCTGCGCGTAATCGCGCGCGGCAGCGCCCATCGCTGCACGCAGCGCGCCGTCGGTCATCAGCCTCGCGAGCGCCTGCCCGAGTGCCGCTGCATCGCGCGGCGGAACGAGCAGCCCGGTCCTGCGGTCGACGACGGCCTCCGCAATCGCGCCAACCGGCGTCGAGACGGCGGGCAGGCCGCAGGCGGCCGCCTGCATCAGGCTCTGCGGCACGCCCTCTTCGCCGTAGGAGGGCAGCACGCAGACGTCGATGCACGCGAGCCAGGCGGGAACGTCGTCCTGGTTGCCGACGAACCGCACGCTGCGCCCGAGCCCCTCGTCGCTCACGCGCCGCTCGAGATGTGCGCGGCGGGGTCCATCGCCGACGATCAAAAGCTGCCAGCCGGGCTGGCGCTGCGCCAGGTCGCGCCACGCGTCGAGCAGGAAGTCGTGACCCTTCCAGTCGCGAAGCGTCGCGACGATGCC
This sequence comes from Betaproteobacteria bacterium, assembly GCA_018971195.1. Lineage (GTDB taxonomy): Bacteria > Pseudomonadota > Gammaproteobacteria > Burkholderiales > Casimicrobiaceae > VBCG01. The sequence goes on along the minus strand of JAGXBK010000101.1, from coordinate 7,425 downwards.
GACCGCGGGCCGGTCGTCGACGCCGCATTGCGCGCGCATCGCCGCTCGATCCAGCGGGCGAAAGCGCGCCAGGTCGATGCCGGTGCGCACCGAGGTGATCGATCCGGGATCGTAACCGTTGCCCTCGACCAGCCGTGTCTTCAGCGCCTCGCCGGTCACGACGACGTGCGCGGTGGCGCGCTGGTAGAGCCAGCGCGTCGTCGGCAGCCTGTTCACAGGCGTCGACAGGTGGCGCGTGCGAACCAGCGGGGGCGGATGCGACAGCGTCGCGCAGGCGATGGCGGCGAGCCAGGTGTCGGTCGAGCTGTGCGCATTGACCACGTCGTACCCGCGCCGGTGATGCGCGAGCCAGCCGCGCATCGCGACCAGCCCTGTCATGCGCTTCGATTCGATCGGCAGCGCCTCGACCGACAGCCCTCGCTCGCGGGCGGCGGGAAGAATCTGCGCGTTCGCAGGCGTGACCAGGTGCACGCGATGGCCGCGCCGCGCCATGCCTTCCATCTCGGTCAGTATGCGCAACTCCTGGCCGCCCCAGCCCGTCGACGATTCCGTGTGGACGATGCGCAGCGTCATGCCGGCATCCGCCATTCCGGCGCATGGCGGCGAAACCAGCGCTCGAGAATGAGCAGCGCCCACAGCCTGCCGGCATGATTGCGTCGTCCCGCCAGATGCTCGGCCAGGAGCCGACGTAGCGCCGCAGGCCGGAAGATGCCGCGCCGCTCGAGCCCTTCACCGAGAAGATGCGGCGCGAGCTCGCCGGCAAGGCGCCCGCCGAGCCACTGCGACAGTGGCATGACGAATCCTTGCTTGCCGCGCGAGACGATCTGCGCCGGCAGGTAGCGCCGCGCCAGTCGCTTGAGAAGGAACTTCTGCGTCGCGCCGCGGATCTTGAGACCTGCGTCGAGTCGAGCGCAGAACTCGACGAAGCGGTGGTCGAGGTAGGGCACGCGAGCCTCGAGCGAGTGCGCCATCGTCGCGCGGTCGACCTTGGTCAGCAGGTCGTCGGGCAGCCACAGTCGCGTGTCGACGTGCAGCAGTCGATCGAGATACTGGGCGGAATTGCACTCGGCGTAGGCGCGCGCCGCGAAATCGCCGACATCCGGCGCACCGGCGGTGGCCGCGAGCAGCGCCGGGGTGAGCACCGACGGCTGCGTCAGCGCGTCGAACACGTTCGGAATCGTCCGGTAGCGCCGCTCGATCGGCTCGACGATCGAGCGCAGCATCCGGTCGCGACGGGCCCGCGCCGGCAGCATGCGCAGCAGCGACGGGAGCGGCGAGGCGCGGTGCGCGAGCCAGCGCACATGGCGCTCCTCCCGCTCGCGCTTGCGGTAGTTCGCATAGCCGCCGAGCACCTCGTCGGCGCCCTCCCCGGTCAGCACGACGGTGACCCGCCTGCGGGCATGCGCCGCCAGCAGCATCGTCGGCAAAGCCGCCTGATCGGCGAATGGCTCGTCGAAGATGTCGATCCAGTGATCGAACGCATCGAGCACATCGTCGGCGCGCAGCATCACCGCGTGGTGCTGGCTGCCGATGTGGTGCGCAACCGCGGCGGCCTCGCGATGCTCGCTTTCGGCATGATCGCCCTCGAAGCCGATATTGAACGTGTCGATGGGGCTGCCGCGGACGTCGGTCATGATCGCGGCGATCAGGCCGGAATCGACGCCTCCGCTGACGAAGGCCCCGACCGGCACGTCGGCGACGAGCATGCCCTGGACCGACGCGCGCAGCTCGTGGTCGAGTGCATCGACCGCATCGGCATCGGCGAGCCTCGGCTTGTCGGCGTAGTCGGGTCGCCAGTAGGGTCGAATGACGAGCTCGGACCCACGAAGCCGCAGCTCGTGGCCGGGCGGCAGCTTGCGGATGGCCCCGAAGATGGAATGCGGGGCCGGGATGAACTGGCATTCGAGGTAGAGTCGCAGCGCGACCAGGTCGAGCTCGCGCGAAACCGCGGGATGCGCGAGCAGCGCCTTGATTTCGGAGCCGAAGACGAACGTGCTGCCGTCCCATGCATAGTGGAACGGCTTGACGCCCAGATGGTCGCGCGCCGCGAACAGCGTCGACTCGCGCGCGTCCCACAGCACGAACGCGAACATGCCGCGCAGGCGGTCGACCATGCGTGCGCCCCACGCCCGCCAGCCCGCGAGCAGCACTTCGGTGTCGCCGGACGTGCGAAAGGCCCACCCCCCGCGCGCGAGCTCGTCGCGCAGCGCGCGAAAGTTATAGATTTCCCCGTTGTAGACGACGGTCAGCGTGCCGTCGGCGCTGGTCATCGGCTGGGAGCTGCCGGCAAGATCGATGACCGAGAGCCTGCGGTGGCCCAGGTGCACCGGTCCCGATTCGAAGGATCCGAAAGCGTCGGGGCCGCGATGGGCAAGGCGCGCGGTCATGTCCGCAAGGGTGCCGGGCGCGAACGACGAATTGCCGACGTATCCTGCAATCCCGCACATGTGATGACGACGATCGACCTGGCACCGGCACGCAATGCGCGGCGTGGCAATGTGCTTCATCCACCGCGGAGCGCGGAGTCTACAGCATCGCGGCGACAGCCGCGCTCCGCCGGCGTCAGTGCGCGAGCGGCGAATCCGCGATCAGCGGCTCCAGCGCCGCGACGATCGCTTCATCCGCGATCTCGGCGACATCGTTTGGCGCCTCGAGATACCGCGCCCGCGCGCCGACAGGCGCCCAGCGCTGCGGGGAGCCGGTGGCCTCGCCACCGGCAAACAGGCCCACGACGCCGCCCGGGCTCGCCGCGGCGAAATGCATGAGGCCCGAATCGGGCAGGATCGACACCGCCGCGTCGGCGATCAGCGCCACGGCGTCCATCAGCGTCGCGCTCTGCGGATAGACGTAGGGCAACCGCGCCCCGATGACGCGCGCGGCGATTTCGTCGTCGCCGGGGTAGCGCGCCGAATCCTGCCCCCCCGGCATCCAGAGGAACACCGTCGGCAGGCGCCAGCGAGCATGAAAGCATCGCGCCCAGCGCAGCACCTGCTCGGCGCCGGGCCGCTTGCATGCGAATCGCGCGCCGACCCCCAGCGCCAGGTAGCGGCCCCGCGCAAGGCCGCGACCGGACAGCCACTGCCGGGCGAATTCGGCGGCGGCGGCAGGCAAGCGATAGACCGGGGTGGCGAAAGCGTCGGGTGCGGCAATGCCCAGGGGCGCGAGCAGCGACATCATGCGGGTGATCTCGTGCCCGCCGGAAGGCGGCGGCAATGCGTCGGTCAGGCGGCTCCCGTAGCGCGCCGGATCGCGCGCGTAGGCGGCGACGCGACGCGCGCCGACGTTCATGGCGCGCCGGATCGCGCGTGGCGATTCTTCACCTCCCATGGCGATGGCCCAGTCGAACCGCTGCGCGCGAAGCCGCCACAGCAGCGGAACCTGCGCCAACGCGGCGGCCACCCGGACGCGGCCATCGCTGCGCACGCGCGGGTAGACCCAGGTGCCTGCAAGCGCCGGATGGTCGCGCGCGACCCAGGCGTTGTAATCGTTCGCCAGCAGGTGGATCTCGGCCTGCGGCGCAACGGCGGCAAGGTGCTCGAGCACCGGCGTGGTCAGCAGCAGGTCGCCCAGCTTGTCGCGCTTGACGATCAGGATGCGCATGGCGCGAAAGCGGCGGGAAGCGGCATGGATGAAGGTAGAATCGCGCTTCGCATTCCGGCGCAGCCCCGCAGCGCGATGACCGATCATATCAACCGCTGCCTGCTGGCGTCCGCCGCCGCCTACCTGTTCCTCCAGCCGACCAATGCCGCGACGTTCCCGCGGTCGGTGGCCTACGGCGTCGCCGCGCTGTGTGCGGTCATCGCGTGGCTCGCTGCGCGACGCAGCGCCGCCACCCGCATTCCGATGGCGGGACCCTCGATCCTGGTGCCGCTGTTCGCATGGTCCGCGTGGTCCTGGGCTTCGCTCGCGTGGTCGGTCGATCCGCAATACTCGCTGGGGCAGCTCGAGCGCGAGATCGGGGACAGTCTGCTGGTGATGCTCGTGTTCTACGTCGCTGCCCGCGACGCGCACAGCTTTCGCGTGCTGGTCACCGCGGCGATCGCGAGCTTTGCATTTTTCGCGCTGCTTGCGATCGGCATGCAGGCGTCGCAGGGGACCTGGGACGCGTCGCGCTACCACCTGGGCGTCGGGCCCTGGTCGACGTGGCTGGTGCTGGTAGCACCCTTGCTGTTCGCGCTGGTCGCACCCAAGCCCGCAGGTTTCGGCGGGGGCACCCGGCTCGCGGCGACCGGGCTCGTCCTGCTTGCGCTGCTGATCGTGACGGCCCGGATGAGCGAGAACCGGATCGTATGGATCGCGCTTTGCGCGTGCTTCGCAACCGCAGCGCTCGCCGCCGCCTGGCGCTGGCCCCGGTCCTTCACGCGCACCCCGCTGCGCTGGATCCTGCCGGCGGCCGCGCTGCTCGTCGTGCTCGGGCTTGCGTTCTACGATTCGCTGGTCGAGCGCGCCGACACCGTCTACCAGGGGCGCGAGAGCGTGGCAGCGACGCTCGAGCACGATCCGCGGATCGTGCTGTGGGAGCACGTAAAGGGTCGCATTGCGGCGCGTCCCTGGACCGGCTACGGATTCGGACGGCGCATCCTCGCCGGTCCGCTGTCCGCCGAGCTCGACAATCCGCTGCTCGCGCACGCGCACAACGTGTTCGCGAGCCAGTGGCTGCAGACCGGCCTGCCGGGCCTCGCCGCGTTCGCGGCCTTCGTCGGCGCGCTGGCGTTGCGCTACCTGCGCTTCCTGCGCTCGCGCGACGACACGCTGGCATTCGTCGGCATGCTGGGGCTGGCGCTCGTCGCCGGATTCCTGGCCAAGAACCAGACCGACGACTTCCTGTTCCGCAGCAACGCCAAGGAATTCTGGGCGATGACGGCGTTGCTGCTGGGCTACGGAATGCGCTGCGAGCACGGGCTCGCCGGGCGCCGCGTGCCGGCGCAGGCGGCCGATGCCGCGGACGACGCGCGAGCCCGCGTATCGCGGCGGAGCGATCCGGCGCCCTAGCCGGTTCACGCTCCATTCGCGAGTGCGAACGGGCCCTAGCGCCGTCGCGGCGCGCGCAGCGGCACGGCGACCGGCTCCGGCGCCGAATCGGCGGATATCGGCTTGATCGACGCCCCGGCGGGCGGGGCGTACTCGGGTATCCACGCCTGCATGCGCGCGCGCACTTCGCCATCGTCGGCGATGCGGTCGCGCTCGCACCACGCGACCATCTGCCTGACGGCATCGCGGTTGGCGGCGCGCGCCTGCGCGATCCGCAGCTTCGGGTGCGTCGTCGGCTTGGTCGCCTCCTCGGAGGCCAGCGGCTCCTCGTAGAGCTTTTCGCCCGGGCGCAGCCCGGTGAAGACGACCGCGATGCGGTCGGGATCGGCGCCGTAGAGCCGGATCATGTCGCGGGCGAGGTCGGCGATGCGCACCGGCTCGCCCATGTCGAGGGCGAGGATCTCGCCCCCCTTGCCCTGCAGGCCCGCCTGCAGGAGGAGTTGCGTCGCCTCCGACAGCGACATGAAGAAGCGCGTGATGTCCGGATGCGTGACCGTGACCGGGCCACCGCGCGCGATCTGCTCGGCGAAGCGCGGAATGACGCTGCCTGCGCTCCCGAACACGTTGCCGAAGCGGACGATGACGAACTGCGTGGCGTCCTGCAGCGTCTGGCAGACCTGCTCCGCGACGCGCTTGGTCGCGCCCATCACCGACGTCGGGTTCACCGCCTTGTCGGTCGAAACCAGCACGAACTTCTCGACCCTGGCCGCGACGGCGGCGCTGGCGATCACCCAGGTGCCGTAGGCGTTGTTGAGCACCGCCTGCCACGCGTTGGTCTCCTCCATCAGCGGCACGTGCTTGTAGGCGGCCGCGTGGAAGATCACATCGGGCTTCTCGCGCGCGAGCGTGTGCTCGACCAGCGCCGCGTGCTTCACGTCGCCGACGATCGCGATCATCCCGAGCTGGGGAAAGGCGTCGAGCAGCGCGGTCCTGATCTCGTAGAGCGCCGCTTCCGAGATGTCGAACAGCACGAGGCGCGCCGGGCGGAAGCGCGCGATCTGCCGGCACAGCTCCGCGCCGATCGATCCGCCCGCGCCGGTGACCATCACCACGCGGTTGCCCAGCCATTCGGCGATTCCCGCGTTGTCGAGGACGACCGGATCGCGTCCGAGCAGGTCGTCGAGCTCGACATTGCGCAGCATCGTCAGCGGCGAGCGACCGGAGATCAGCTCGTCGTAGGCCGGAACGGTCAGCGCCTCGACCTCGGCATCGGCGCAGAGCTCGGCCACGCGCCTGCGCACCGCGTGGTTGGCCGACGGCAGCGCGATGATCACCTTGCGCACGCCGTAGCGGCGGGTCCAGAGCGCAAGGTCGACGATCGGCCCGAGGACGCTGACGTTGCGCAGCTGCCTGCCATGCTTGGTCGGGTCGTCGTCGAGCAGGCCCACGACGCGCCACTGGCGGCTGCGCGCCATCTCGTGGGTGAGCCGCGCGCCCGCCTCTCCCGCGCCGATCACCAGCACCGGCTCCCCGAGCGCCGCCAGCGGGCTGTAGAGGCGATGCTCCTTCCAGATGCGGTAGACGAAGCGCGAGCCCGCCATCAGGAACATCAGCACGATCGGATAGAAGACCAGCACGCTGCGCGGAACGGCGGTCTGCAGCTTCAGCATGACGAGCACGAGCGGGATCAGGATCGCACCCAGCCCCGCGGCGAGCATGATCCGCTGCAGGTCGGGCAGGCTCGCGTAGCGCCACAGGCCGCGATAGAGGCCGAGCGACAGGAAGATGGTCGCCTGCAGCGGCAGGATCCAGGCCAGTGCCGACCACATGTCGCCGACGAAAGGCTCGTGCAGGTCGAGGTTGAAGCGCAGCCAGTAGATCGCGATCCACGCGACCGCGGTCACGCAGACGTCGTGGACGAAGGCGAGTGCTGCGCGCCAGTTGAAGCGTCGGATCATCGGGGGGCCGGAGGGATCGCGTACTTTCGCCAATGATAATCAATTGCCGCGAACAACATGATGACGACAAGGCACCACACCGCAAGTACCCACGGCCCCGCCGCCGGCGCGAAGGCCAGGCAGGCAAGCGCGCTGCCCGCGGTGCCGAGCATCGCGGCCGCGTAGGCCGCCAGGGTGCCGGCGTGCCCGGCACCCAGCCGATGCAGTCGCTGGTAGTAGTGGCTGCGATGCGCTTCCCACGGGCGCTCGCCCCGCCCGACGCGCCGCAGCAGGGTCAGCGTCGCGTCGGCGATGAAGGGCAGGAACACGAGCGACGGGAACCAGGATGGCCACCACCCCGATGCGACGCCCTCGATGCCGAACGCCGCGGCCAGGAACCCCATCGGAACCGCCCCGGCATCGCCCAGGAACATCGACGCTCGCGGCCGGTTGACCGCCAGGAACGGCACGATGGCCGCCGCGAGCGCGAGCAGCGCCGGCGCGGCGGCGGCCGCGG
>JAGXBK010000100.1 GCA_018971195.1 Betaproteobacteria bacterium | reverse complement strand
CAGTCCCCACTTCCGGGACAACAGTGCAGCTCTCCCGACGTAAGGTTGACCGTCTTCACCACACACCTGCCAGATCTACCGTCCCGCCGCTTGATGGCTATCGACTTAGCGGTCATACGCCCGCTCGTCCCGGCGACAGGCCTCATATCTGGTTTCTGTTCGTCAGGTCAGTAGAGGACTTGCACCTCCAAGCTGTCAAACATGCTCGGCACACGTAACCTGCGAGCCGGGTCCCGGCTCGGGGTGGCACCCGCTCCCTCTTGGCCAGACGCTGATCGTCACCGCAGGCTGTGGATGGACGCAATGCGAAGGAGAGCCGATCGTCGAGATTCGCGCTGGCGACGTAATCTGCTGTCCGCCTGCAGACGCTCCGGAGGCTTAAGCGAAAGGCTCCGCAGTACCCTGCGGGCCCGACAAGCGCGTGAGGTTCGCGCTCACCGTCGGGCACTTGTCGAGACACAGCATAACTACGCCGTCGTCGCCAAAGGCGGACGCTCGTCGGCGCCCGCTTTTGCCGAACGCGGCCCGCGCGCTCCCCCTGTCACCCTGATCTCGAATGAAAACGGCCCGCATCGCTGCGGGCCGGTCGAGGGAAATGGTTGCGGGGGCAGGATTTGAACCTGCGACCTTCGGGTTATGAGCCCGACGAGCTGCCAGACTGCTCCACCCCGCGGCAGGATTCGAATTATAGCAATTTCCCACCGATCGGGTCAAACCGACCGATCTGCGAAGCCCGGTTACCGATAGCCGACCGGAATCGTCGCCCGCGCCACGACGCGGCTGCTGCTTTCGCGATGCGCGAGTGACTTCAGATGCTCGGCGATCGCCGGTCCCATCCACATCACCGGCGCGGCCGCGCCTCGCCTGGCGAGCTCGGCGCGCGCGATGTCGAATGCGCCTCTGATGTCGTCGCTTCGACGCATGCCTTTGCCGAAGAACGCTTCACCGAAGGGTGTGACTCCGATGCCGCCTTCGCAGCCATCCGCGTGAACCCCTGCCGCCGATGACGCGATGACGACGGTGTCGGCATCCTTCATGGCGTCGAGCCACGAACCGGCGTAGCAGGTCGACACGACCACGACGCGCCAGCGTATGCCGGCGGCGTCGAACAGTTGTCGCAGGCCTGCCGGCGACAGCGGGACCAGTTCCAGCGGTGGATTGACCGCCGCAAGCGCATGGTCGCGATTCGAGTCTCCGGTCAGGTAGACCATGACGATGTCGTCGTCGGGATCGATGATGTCGCCGATCTCGAGCAAGGTCTCGCGCAGGTTGGTGATGGTCGCATAGGGCCGCTCGGCGATGGTCGTCGGGCTGTTCACCAGGAGCAACGAGCGCCCGCGCGTGCCCCAGCGCTCGTCCATGGTGCGCGCGGCAAGCTCGGCGTCGCGCGCGAAGCCGCTGTGCCGCGCATCGGGTGCGAAGCCGACGAAGTAGAGATCGGTCACCCCGGGCTGCTCGTCGTCGAGCGCGTCGAGCGCACGGTCCATCAGGAACTGCTGCGCCGCAAGGGCGGGTTCCGACGCGGGGTTCACCGAGCCCGCGCCGGCGGCGAGGACGTCGACCTCACGCCACCAGGGATCGAGCGGCCCGAGCCAATGCGGAAACCAGATCGGCGCGACCAGCAGCAGACCGCCGCCGAGCGCCCACGCCCTGCGGCGCGGAAGCTGGGGATCGATGCAGACGTAGACTGCGCGCACGCAGACGAACGCGGCCCAGACGCTGAACGCCTCACCCAGGAACTGCCTCGCCGCATCCGACACCGCCGGACCGCCTCGGGGCAGATCGGGGATCACGGTCGCAACCTGGATCGCCGGAAAGGACGCGAGGACGACGACCGGTATCGCAAGCAGGAGCGAATCGTCCCGGCGCATGATCGCGATCGCCGCGCTGGTGAGCACGAGCAGGCCGAGCGCGAGAAGCTCGCCGTGCAGGCCGAGAATCGAGAACTGGGCCTCGTGCGCCGCCCTCACCCAGTCGGCGTCGATGTCGATCGTCGCCGACACGACCGCGAGCAGGACGAGCTGCGCCGGCGTGATGCGAAACGCGGTGCGCGAGGCCGGCATGAACAGCGCGAGCCGCAAGCCGGCGGCGAGGTTGCGTCCCAGCGACGCGAGTGCGCTACGCACGTTCGCGCTGCGGCGCGGCACCCACGGACGCGAGGGCGTATTTCGCGACGATCGCCGCGACCGCCGACGGATCGGCGGCCACGACGGTGCAGCGCTGGGGCCGCGATTCGAGATCGGCGTAGGCGGAGGGGCGCGGCGGCTCGAAGCCGACCGCCTCGCGGATCGTCGCCGAGAACTTCGCCGGAAGCGCGGTCTCGATGCAGACCAGCGGGACGTCCGGCTGGCGCAACTCGCGGCCGACCTTGATTCCGTCCGCCGTGTGCGGGTCGATCAGCGCACCGCAGCGCGCGTGCACGTCGCGGATCGTCGCCAGGCGATCGGCGTGGGTGCTGCGCCCCGACGCAAATCCGGATTCCCCGACCCGCTCCCACAGCGGCGTGCCTGCCACGTCGAAGCCGCCGCCGCGCTCCAGGTCGCGCCAAAGCTCGCGCAGGCGCGCCGGATCGCGGTCGACGATGTCGAACATGTAGCGCTCGAAATTCGACGCCTTCGAGATGTCCATCGACGGCGACGACGTCGCATGGGTCTCGGCCGCGCCGCGGGGCCGGTAGCGCCCGCCGCGGAAGAACTCGTCCAGGACGTCGTTCTCGTTGGTCGCGACGATGAGCTGCGCGATCGGCAGGCCCATCGCCTTCGCGACGTGCCCCGCAAGGACGTTGCCGAAATTGCCCGAGGGCACCGCAAAGCTTACCGGCTGCCCGTCACGGGTGGTCGCCGCGAAATAGCCCTTGAAGTAGTAGACGACCTGCGCGGCGATCCGCGCCCAGTTGATCGAATTGACCGCACCGAGCGAATGCGCGCACTTGAACTGGGTATCGGCGGAAAGTGCCTTGACGATGTCCTGGCAGTCGTCGAAAGTGCCGTCGACCGCGAGGTTGTGGATGTTCGGGTCGTCCAGCGAATACATCTGCGCCTGCTGGAACGCGCTCATCCTTCCGTGCGGCGAGAGCATGAACACGGCGATGTTGCGCTTGCCGCGCATTGCGTATTCGGCCGAGCTGCCGGTGTCCCCCGAGGTCGCGCCGAGGATGTTGAGGACGCGGTGCTCGTCGCGCAGCGCGTGCTCGAACAGGCTGCCGAGAAGTTGCAGCGCGATGTCCTTGAAGGCGAGCGTCGGGCCATTGGACACGTGCAGCAGGTGCACACCCGGCTCCAGCGTCGACAGCGGCGTGATCTCTTCGCTGCCGAAGGTCGCGGCCGTGTACGTGGACGAGACGATGCGCCGAAGATCGACGATCGGCATGTCGGTGATGTAGCGTGACAGCACCGCGACTGCGAGATCGGGATACGAAGCGCCGCGCAGCGCGGCGAGCTCGGCGGCTGTGAATCGCGGATACCGCTGCGGAACCGCAAGACCGCCGTCGGGTGCCAGGCCCTCGAGCAGGATCGCACGAAACGGCTGCGGGTCGTCGTGCCAGGCGCCGCGGGTACTGATGTAGTTCAACTCAAGTCCTCGAGCCGGATGCGCACGACCTTGCCGCGCACGGTCGCCAGCGCCTCGATGCGCGTGATCGCATCGTCGACCTGCCGCTCCACCGATTTGTGGGTGAGCAGGATGATGTCGGTCTGGTCCTCGCCCTCGGACGGCTCCTTCTGGATCATCGCGTCGATCGAGATCCCGCGATCGGCGAGAATGCGCGTGATGTCGGCAAGCACGCCCGGGCGATCGTCGACGCGCATGCGCAGGTAGTAACTGGTCTCGACGTCGCCCATCGGCAGGAACGGGACGTCGGTGAGCTGGTCGGGCTGGAACGCGAGATGCGGGACGCGGTGCTCGGGATCGGCGGTGTGCATCCGCGTCACGTCGACCAGGTCTGCGATGACTGCGCTCGCCGTCGGCTCGGCGCCTGCCCCGGCGCCGTAGTAGAGCGTCGATCCGACCGCGTCACCTTTGACCAGGATCGCGTTCATCGCGCCTTCGACGTTGGCGATCAGGCGCTTCGCCGGGATCAGCGTGGGGTGCACGCGGAGCTCGATCCCCCTGGCCGCGCGCCGCGTGATGCCGAGCAGCTTGATCCGGTACCCCAGTTCCTCGGCGTAGCGCAGGTCCTCGCGCGTCAGCTTCGTGATGCCCTCGGCATAGGCCTTGTCGAACTGCATCGGCACGCCGAAAGCGATCGCCGACATGATGGCGAGCTTGTGCGCGGCATCGATCCCCTCGACGTCGAAGGTCGGGTCGGCTTCGGCGTAGCCGCGTGCCTGCGCTTCCTTCAGCACGGCGTCGAACGACGCTCCGGTCTCGCGCATCCGCGACAGGATGAAATTCGACGTGCCGTTGATGATGCCGGCGATCCACTCGATGCGGTTGGCCGTGAGTCCCTCGCGCAGCGCCTTGATGATCGGCACGCCGCCGGCGACCGCCGCCTCGAACGCCACCATGACGCCCTGGGCGTGAGCGGCGGCGAAGATCTCGTTGCCGTGCTGCGCCAGCAATGCCTTGTTGGCGGTGACCACGTGCTTGCCGCGGGCGATCGCGTCGAGCACCAGCGCGCGCGCCGGCTCGACGCCGCCGATCAGCTCACAGACGATGTCGACGTCGGGGTGACGAGTGACTGCGAACGAATCGCCGGTGACGTGCACGCCAGGCGCTCCGCTCACTGCGTCGCGCGCGCGCTCGGGCGTTCGCGTGCCGATCCAGTTGATCCGGATCGGCCGTCCCGCGCGGCGTGTGATCTCGCTCTCGTTGCGACGCAGGACGTCCCACGTCCCCCGCCCCACGGTGCCAAAGCCGATCAGGCCGACATGCAGCGGCTTCACAGCAGGCCGTCCTCCCGGAGCATCTGCTTGATCCCGCGGATCGCCTGGCGACTGCGCGCCTCGTTCTCGATCATTGCGAATCGCACGTGGCCGTCGCCGAACTCGCCGAAGCCGATGCCCGGCGACACCGACACCTTCGCCTTCGCCAGCAGCCGCTTCGAGAACTCGAGCGAGCCGATCGACGTGTAGGCGTCCGGGATCTTCGCCCACACATACATCGATGCCTTGGGCACGTCGACCATCCAGCCGGCTTCGTGCAGGCCGCGCACCAGCACATCGCGCCGCCGCTGGTATTTCTGCGTGATCTCCGCGACGCATTCCTGCGGTCCCTCGAGCGCGGCGATCGCCGCGACCTGGAGCGGCGTGAACGTGCCGTAGTCGTGATAGCCCTTGATGCGCGACAGCGCGTAGACCAGGTCGCGATTGCCGACCATGAAGCCGATGCGCCAGCCGGCCATGTTGTAGCTCTTCGACATCGTGAAGAACTCGACGGCCACGTCGCGCGCCCCGGGCACCTGCATGATCGACGGCGCCTTCCAGCCGTCGAAGCAGATGTCGGCATAGGCAAGGTCGTGGACGACCCAGATGCCGTACTCCTTCGCCAGTGCGATGATCTTCTCGAAGAACGGCAGCTCGACGCATTGCGCCGTCGGGTTCGCCGGGAAGTTCACGATCAGCATCTTCGGCTTGGGCACCGACAGCTTGATCGTGTGCTCGAGCTCGGCGAAGAAATCGACATCGGGGGTGAGCGGCACCTGGCGGATGTCGGCGCCGGCGATCACCGGCCCGTAGATGTGGATCGGGTAGCTAGGATTCGGGACCAGGACCGTGTCGCCGCGGCCGAGTGTCGCGAGTGCGAGATGCGCGATGCCCTCCTTCGATCCGATGGTGACGATCGCTTCCGATTCCGGATCGAACTGGACGCCCCAGCGCCGGTCGTACCAGTGGCAGATCGCGCGGCGCAGCCGCGGAATGCCCTTGGACACCGAGTAGCCGTGGGTGTCGCCGCGCTGGACGGTTTCCACCAGCTTGGACACGATGTGGGGCGGCGTCGGGCCGTCGGGATTGCCCATGCCGAAATCGATGATGTCCTCGCCCCGACGGCGGGCCTCCATCTTGAGCTCGGAGGTGATGCTGAAAACGTAGGGCGGAAGGCGCTCGATGCGCGCGAAATGCGACTGCGGGAGCAGAGTCATGCAGGCCTCTAGCGTAAGCGCCCGGAACCGTCCGAGCGACGTAGACGTTGAAGGCGCCGATTTTACCGCATCGCACAATGAAATTGGGGTCAGAGCTGTAATATTCTGGCTGGCGGCCGAGGCTGGGACCCAAGTTACGATCGAACACGTGTTGGCGCTCTGGCCCCGATTTTCGATCCGATTCTCGATCCCGTTTTCGATCGGTCCGGTAATACAGCTCTGACCCCAATTTCGGGCCGCGATTTCGCGCCACCATTGAAATTCCACCTGCAAGCACCCGCGGCCAATGTCGTCACCGGATTCGGCGACGGCTGGATCCGGATCGGGACGAATGAATACCGCGAAGGCGTGGTGATCCTGCCCGACCGCGTCGTCCGGGGCTGGGCCCCTGCAGGATTCGATGCGCTCGCGCCCGAGGATTTCGCCGGGCTGCTGGCCTCCAGTCCCGAGATCGTGCTGCTGGGCACCGGGCGCCGGCACCGGTTTCCGCATCCGCGCCTCGTTGCGTCCCTGATCGAGGCGCGAATCGGCGTCGAAGCAATGGATACCGGTGCTGCCTGCCGGACGTTCAATATCCTGGTCGCGGAGGGACGGCGCGTCGTCGCTGCACTCGCGATCGAGACCGCCTGAAAGGAGCGCAGGTGCTCCACCTGCCACGAGTCCTCGACGCCGAGCAGCTGGCGCTGCTGCGCGCAATTGCCGCGCGCGCTCCGTGGATCGACGGCCGCGTGACTGCCGGAGGTGGCGCGGTCCAGCTCAAGCGCAACGAGCAGGTCGACGAGACCTCGCCCGACGGCGAGATCCTCGCCGATGCCGTGATGAAGGCATTGCAGCGCTATCCGCTGTTCGCGGCGGCGGCCTATCCGGCACGCCTGAGCCGTGCGCTGATGAACCGCTACCAGCCGGGCATGGAATACGCGCCCCACGTCGACAATCCGCTGATGGGCGGGACCAACCCGCTGCGCACCGATCTTTCCGCCACGCTGTTCCTTTCCGATCCGGGCGACTACGACGGCGGCGAGCTCGTCGTCGATTCGCTTGCAGGACGACAGGCGGTGAAGCTGCCCGCAGGCGACATGTTCCTCTACCCGGCGACGCGCGTGCATTACGTGACGCCGGTCACGCGCGGCGCGCGCGTCGCGGTCATCTTCTGGGTGCAAAGCCTTGTCGCCGACGCCGAGAAACGTTCGCTGTTGTTCGAGATGTCGCAGGCGCTCGCGGTCCTCGAGCAGCAGCACGGTCCATCGGCGGAGATCACCCGGCTCGCCGCCTGCCACGCGCGCCTCGTCCACCGCTGGGCACAGCCGTAGCGGGCTTGCATGCTTCGCGACCTGCGTCTCGAGCCGGCGCCGGCGCGATGCGCAGCGCGACCCGGTCACCGCCGCAGGTTCACTCGCGCATCTGCAGCCGCGTTCCGCGCCTGCTACGCGGCGACGAGCTCGCGCATGTGCGCCACCACGCTGCGGCCCAGCGCCGACAGCGCGTAGCCGCCTTCGAGCGAGGACACGATGCGGCCCTGCGCATGGCGCGCAGCCACCTGCATCAGCTCGCGCGTCACCCACGCGTAATCCCGCTCGGTGAAGGCGAGGCCCGCGAGCGGGTCCTCGCGATGTGCGTCGAAGCCGGCCGAGATCAGGATCAGCTCGGGTCGGTGGGCTTCGAGCGCCGGCAGCCAGCGGCCGAGCACCGCCTCGCGCAGCTCTTCCCCTCCGCTGCCCGCGGGCAGGGGAACGTTCACCATGTTCGGCGCGGGATTGTCGATGCCGCAATACGGGTAGAGCGGGTACTGGAACGTCGACACCATCAGCACGCGCGGGTCGTCGGAAAAGATTTCCTCGGTTCCGTTGCCGTGGTGCACGTCGAAATCGACGATCGCGACGCGGGACAGCCCATGCGCCGCCAGCGCATGCGCCGCGCCGACCGCAACGCTGTTGAACACGCAGAATCCCATCGCTCGCGCAGTCTCGGCGTGGTGCCCGGGCGGGCGCACCGCGCAGAACGCGTTCTGGACCTCGCCGGTGCAGACCAGATCGACCGCACTGATCACGGCGCCGGCGGCATGACGTGCCGCGTCTACCGTGTGCGGATTGAGTGCCGTGTCCGGGTCGAGGTAATTGAGCCCGCGCTCCGGCACTGCGCGCAGGATGGCCGCGATGTATTCGCGGCTGTGCACGCGTGCGAGTTGCTCGTCGGTGGCGCCGGGGGCCTCGCGGTGGGCGACGTGGATGTCGAGCCCCGACGCGATTAGCTGGTCGCCGATCGCCGTCAGGCGCTCCGGGCATTCGGGATGATCGGAACCCATCTCGTGCCGCAGGCACGCCGGGTGTGTGATGTAGGCGGTGGTCGTCACGATGTGCTGGAGAGATGAGCAAGTGTAACGCCGGCACGGCGAAGTGACGAGAAAGCGCCGTACGCGCTACAGTGCAGAATTGCGCTTTCCGATCGCCAAGGGTCCGCCCCCGATGACCGTACGCCCTGCATCCCACGACATCCCCACGGCGCATCGCCTCGCCTCGGTCCTGCGGCAGCTCGGCGAGATCGTCGTCGGCAAGGATGCGCCACTCAAGCTCGCGCTCGCCTGCCTGCTGGCGCGGGGCCATCTGCTGATCGAGGATATCCCCGGCGTCGGCAAGTCCACCCTCGCGCAGGCGCTCGCCACCGTGCTGGGCCTCAACTATGCGAGGATCCAGTTCACCAGCGACCTGCTCCCGGCCGACGTGCTCGGGGTCTCGATTTACGACGCGGCGACGCAGTCCTTCCACTTCCACGCCGGGCCGATCTTCCACTCGGTCGTGCTCGCCGACGAGATCAACCGCGCGCCCCCCAAGACCCAGAGCGCGCTGCTCGAGGCGATGGAGGAGCACCAGGTTTCCCAGGACGGCGAGACGCGCAAGCTGCCCGACCCGTTCTTCGTCATCGCGACGCAGAACCCGGTCGAGCAGATCGGGGCCTTTCCGCTGCCGGAATCCCAGCTCGACCGGTTCATGCTTGCGATCGAGCTCGGCTACCCCGATGCCGGCGCCGAGCGCGAGCTCCTCGCCGGAGGAGACCGGCGTGCGCGGCTTGCCGACCTCGCCGCCGAGGCCGATGCGCCGACGCTCGTAGAGTGGCAGCGCGAAGCCGCGGCGGTCCACGTCGCGCCGGCACTGCTCGACTACGTCCAGGCCCTGCTCGCCGCTTCGCGCGGCCACCTCGCGGGCACGGGAGCGGATGCGTCGGCGGCAACCGACGATGGCACGACGGCGCGACGCGGATTGAGTCCGCGCGCCGGACTGATGCTGATCGCCGCCGCGCGTGCCTACGCGCTGATCGGCGGAAGGCCGATGGTCGTGCCCGAGGACGTCCAGGCCGTGTTCCCCGCCGTCGCCGGCCACCGCCTCGCCGGCGGCGCGCGCGCAGGGGCGGTCGTGGCCCAAAGCCTGGTGCGCGCCGTCGCGCTGCCGTGAACGCGCAGGCCGCAGGCGCCGCCGCGCCGCGGCACGGCGGCATCGCCGGCATCGCGTGGCTGCAGCGCCTGCGCCAGCGCGCCTTCCGCTTCGC
>JAGXBK010000272.1 GCA_018971195.1 Betaproteobacteria bacterium | reverse complement strand
AGGCGGACCCGGCGCAGGGCGCGCCGGCCGCCACGAAGCCCGCGCCCACAGCCGCGACGGGCCCGGCGCCCGATGCGTCGCCACCCCAGGCCGCGGACGCGTCCGCCGGCACCGGCGCACCCCCGCCGGGTGCAGGCAACGCGGGGGCCAAGGACAACACCGACGTGGACGTGTCGATCGGTCTCCTGAAGGGCAAGAACCACATCCGCGTCCGAGGCCTCGGCACCGACCGCAACTACGATTCCTTCGAGCAGTTCGCGCACGACGCGCCGGCGACCGCCTTGTTCGTCTTCCTGATCGTGACCGTCGTCTTCCTCGTCCCGCTGCTGATCATCGCCCTGCTGGTCTGGTACAAGATTCGCAAGACGCGCATGCACAACGAGACGATGCTGAAGCTCGCCGAGCGCGGCGTCGTCACGCCAGCCGCGGCGATGGAGGCGCTGGCGGCAGGTTCCTCGCCCGGTGCCTCCTTCGATGCGACGGCGGACCCCTCGACACCGCAGGCTGCGGGCGGCGCGCCGCTGTACGATCAGGCGCGCCGGATGCAGCGCCGCACCGCGTGGTCGGACCTGCGCAAGGGGGTCATCCTGACCGCGATCGGCCTCGGCTTGTCCGCCTTCTCGATGTTCGACGACGGCACCCCCAACAGCGTCGGCCTGGTCCTGCTGTTCCTGGGCCTAGGCTACTGCGTGCTGTGGTTCTTCGAAGACAGGGCCTCCGGGCCGCGCCGCAACCCGCCTTCGCCCCCGGCGGGAGGCGCGTGAGCGCGGCGGAAAGGCCGGAAAGCGACGTCGAATGGTACCCAGCAATCCCGATGCCCACGCCCCTGCGACCGGCTCCTGCACAGTTCGCGGCAGACGGAACGGGTCGCGGGCATCTGCGCTGATCGATGGCAGCGGGCACCCCGGCGGCCGTCACCGACGCGACGCTGATCGCGCGCTGCGTCGTCGCGGACGATCGACATGCGTTCGCGGAGCTGGTGCGCCGACATCAATCCGCCGTGCGCGCCTGCCTGCGCAAGCTGACCGGTGGCAACCACGCGCTGGCCGACGATCTCGCGCAGGACACGTTCGTGCTCGCCTGGCGCAATCTGAAGGCTTTCCGGCAGGAAGCGCGGTTTTCGACCTGGCTCTACCGGATCGCGACCAATTGCTGGCTGGCGCATGCGCGCAAGCGCCACGAGGAGCTGCTGGGCGATCGCGATGCGCTGGTTGCGGACGACGACCCGGAGCGGCAGCCCGATCACGCAGACGCAGGCGGCGATCACGCCCGCTCGGCCACCCTGAGGCTCGACCTCGACCGTGCGATGCGTGTATTGTCCGAACCGGAGCGCGCCGCGATTGTCCAGTGCTATGACAACGACCTGTCGCACGAGGAGGCGGCCTATGTGCTCGGGATGCCGGTGGGTACGGTGAAGACGCACATTCTGCGCGCGAAGCAGAAGCTCAGGGCCGCGATGGCGGCGTGGGCGCCCGATGAACGAGGAAGCGACGCATGAACCGACCCGCGAATACCGACGACGCCGGAAGGTCCGGCGACTGGCTGGATCGCGCGCTGGCCGAGCGCTCGCACGAGCGCGCGGGCACCTACCTCCTGGACGAGGGATTCACGGCGCGCGTGATGTCGTCACTGCCCGCCCCGGCGCGGCCGCTCGCGTGGCGCAAGCCGGTGGTCGGCGCGCTGTGGACCGCTGCCGCCGTCGGCTTCGCGATGACGCTGCCGGGCACCGCGATCGACGTGACGCGCGAAGCCTTCCGGCTTTTCGCGGGAAAGCCGTTCGCGCTGTCCGACCTTGCGCTGCTGCTCGCTGTCGCCGCCGGCGGCATGTGGACGACAGCCTGGTTCACCTGGCGCCGCGCGTAGGAAAAACAGGGACGCACCACGTTT
>JAGXBK010000099.1 GCA_018971195.1 Betaproteobacteria bacterium | reverse complement strand
GAGGCGAGTTGCAGCGGGTGGCGATCGCGCGCGCGCTCGTCCATCGCCCGGCGGTGGTGCTGGCCGACGAGCCGACGGGTAACCTCGATCCCGCAAGCGCACGGCAGGTGATCGGACTGCTGCGTGACGCGGTCACGCGCGACGGGGCGACCGGCATCATCGCGACGCATTCGCGCGCCGCTGCGGCCTCGGCGGACCGCGTGCTGAAGCTCAGCGCCGACGGCCTGCGCGAGCATGGGGCCGGCGACGACCACGGCGACGACGTCGATTGAGGCGGCGTCCCAATGCCGTCCCTGCCGTCATGACGCGACTCGCTCCGGCTGCGCTCGCCGTCGTTCGCGCGGTTGCCGGCGGCGGCCTGCGACGATCGTGGAGACGAGCGCTCGTCGCCATGTTCGCGATCGCGACCGGGGTCGCGCTGGGGTACGCCGTCGAGCTCGTCAATCGCAGCGCAGTCCACGAGCTCGAGTCCGGGCTCGCGACGCTCGCAGGTGATGCCGACCTCGAGGTTCGCGGTCCCTCCGACGGCTTCGACGAGGCGCTCTACGCCATCATTGCCAGCGATCCCTCTATCGCGGTTGCGAGCCCCGTCGTCGAGATCGACGCCGCGATCGCGGGCCACGTCCATCCGCTGCCGCTGATCGGCGTCGATGTGTTCCGCGCCGCCGCGATCAACCCGGCGCTGATCGCGAGCGCGCACGAGCGGCTGGACACGCTGCGCAGCGACACGGTCTTCGTCAGTCCCGCCGCGGCGCGCTGGCTCGGCGTGCACAGCGGCGATTGGATTGATGCCCGCGCCGGATCGCGCTCGGTCCGCCTGCGCGTCGCGGGCGTCGCGGGCGTCGCGGGCCGCGCCGGCAGCAACCAGAATCTGCGCTACGGCGTGATGGACATCGCCGGCGTCCAGCAGCAATTCGACCGCATCGGTCGCCTGACGCGGATCGACCTGCGCCTGCGTCCCGGCGTCGATCGCGACGCCGTCATCGCGCGCCTGCGGCGCGAGCTTCCGCCCGGCGTGGCGATCGCCCCGCCATCGACGGCGGCGAGCGCGAGCTCGCGGCTTTCGCGCGCCTACCGCGTGAACCTCGACGTGCTCGCACTGGTCGCACTGTTCACCGGCGCCATGCTGGTGTTCGCGACCCAGGCACTGTCGCTGACGCGGCGCCGGCCCCAGTTCGCGCTGCTGCGCACCCTCGGGCTGTCGCGCCGCCGCCTCGCGGCACTGGTCGTCGGCGAAGCAGCCCTGCTGGGAATCGCCGGTTCGGTCGCGGGGCTTGCCATCGGCTACGCCGTCGCGAGCTACGCATTGCGGCATTTCGGCGCCGACCTCGGCGCCGGATACTTCCGCAGCGACCCGAGCGGGGTCGTCGTCGACGTGCTGCCTGCGCTGATGACGGCGGCGCTGGGTGTGGTCGCGGCAATCGTCGGTGGCGCGATCCCGGCACGCGAAGCCGCCGGCGCCGCACCGGCCGCAGCACTCAAGGCGGGCGACCCCGATTTCGGATGGGGGCAGTGGCGCGCGCACTGGCCCGGTGTGCTGGTGATCACCCTGGGCGCGGTCGCCGCGCTGCTTCCGGCGATCGGCGGTCTGCCGATCGCAGGCTACGCGTCGATCGCGTTGCTTCTCGTCGGCACGATCATGGTCGTGCCGCCCGTCGCGCAGGCAGTGATGCGCGCGCTGCCTGCGCCGCGATCGGTGCCTGCCGCCCTGGCCCTGGCGCGGTTGCGCGCGAACCCCGGCCAGATCGCGGTCAGCGCCGCGGCGATGATCAGCAGCGTGTCGCTGATGGTGGCGATGGCCATCATGGTCACGTCGTTCCGGCAATCCTTCGACGACTGGCTCGCGGTCATGCTTCCGGCCGACCTGTACCTGCGCGCCGGTGCTGCGGACAGCGTGGTGTTCTCTGCGAGGCAACGCGACGACATCGCGGGCACGCCCGGCGTCGCGCGTGCCGAGTTCATGCGGGCGACGGCATTGCTGCTCGATCCGGCGCGACCGCGCGTCGCCCTGCTCGCGCGCGACATCGATCCGCGCGATCCTGGCGCGAGGCTCGCAATCGTCGGCACGCCCTTGCGTCCCGCGCCGGGCGCGCCACCGCCGGTCTGGATCAGCGAGGCGCTCGCCGACGCGCAGGCACTCGCACCGGGCAGCGTCGTCACACTGCCGCTGGCCGGTCGCAATCGGCGCTTCACGGTCGCCGGGATCTGGCGCGACTACGCCCGGCAAAAGGGTGCGATCGTCGTCGAGCGCAGCCGCTACGTCGAGTTGACCGGCGACGACACGGTGAACCAGGCGGCCCTGTGGCTTGCGCCCGGCGCGCGTGCGGCCGATGTCGTGCGGGCGCTGGCTGCACGCCTGCCTCCCGGATCCGCCGGGCTCGCGGTGACCGCCGGCCACCTGCGCCGGCGTTCGCTCGCGGTTTTCGACCGCACTTTCGCGGTCACCTACGCGCTCGAAGCGGCGGCAGTCGCGATCGGACTGGTTGCACTGTCGGCGGCGCTGGTCGCGCAGACGCTGGCGCGCCGCCGCGAGTTCGGCGTCCTTCGCCATCTCGGCATGACGCGCGGGCAGATCTCGAAGATGCTCGCGTTCGACGGCGCGCTGACCGGGGTGCTCGGCATCGCCCTGGGGCTCGTCCTCGGGTTCGCGATCAGCCTGATCCTCGTGCAGGTCGTGAACCGCCAGTCGTTCCATTGGGGCATGGAGCTGCACCTGCCGTGGGCCGCGCTGGGGCTGCTGTCGTCGGGACTGATCGCGGCGACCGCGCTGACGGGCCTCGCGAGCGCGCGCGGCGCGACACGCGAGGACGCCGTGCGCGCGGTGCGCGCCGACTGGTGAACCCGCATCGTGCGCGCCGATCGTGACCCTCCGCCCGCTGCAGCGCCGCCCGACGCGCTGCGCCGGCGCCTGCTCGCGCTGGGCCTGTGGCCACTCGCCGCGCCGGCGCGCGCGGCGGTCGACTATCCCGACGTGCGGCCGGGGACGACGCTCGCGTTTCCCCGCGACGACGGGGCGCACCCGCGGTTCCGCAATGAATGGTGGTACGTCACCGGCTGGCTGCGCGATGCCGCTGCGCGCGACCTGGGCTTCCAGGTCACGTTCTTCCGCAATCGTCCAGGGGTCGCCGAGGACAACCCCAGCCGCTTCGCTGCCAGGGAGCTGCTCTTCGCCCACGCCGCGATCGCGGATCCGCGCTTCGGACGCCTGCGCGCCGACCAGCGCGCAGCGCGCGAGGGCTTCGGTCTCGCGGTGGCATCGGCGGGGAGGACCGACGTGCACGTCGGCGACTGGTCGCTCGTGCAGACCGTCGATGCGGGAACAGGGGAGCGCTACGCAGCGCGCGTCCGCGGGCGCGACTTCGCCTTCGACCTGTCGCTTGCCGCGCACTCGCCGGCATTGCTGCAAGGCGATGCGGGCGTGAGCCGCAAGGGGCCCGATGCGAACGACGCGAGCTACTACTACAGCCGCCCGCAGCTCGAGGTCTTTGGCACGATCGACCTCGGCGCTCGTGCAACGAAGGTCCGCGGCATCGCCTGGCTCGACCACGAATGGTCGAGCAGGTACCTTGCGGCGGGCGCGATCGGCTGGGACTGGACCGGAATCAACCTCGACGACGGCGCCGCGCTGATGGCGTTCCGCATCCGCGACCGCGGCGGCGGCACGCTGTGGGCGGGCGCGACCCGCCGCGATGCCGCAGGCAGCGTGCGGACCTATGCGCCGCAGGCGGTCCGGTTCCTGCCCCGGCGTCGCTGGCGATCGCCGCGCACGGGGATCGAATATCCGATCGCGATGCGCCTGGACGTTGGCGACATCGTGACCGACCTCGAGCCGCTGATGCCCGACCAGGAGCTCGACGCGCGGGCGAGCGTGGGCACCGTGTACTGGGAGGGCGCGGTCCGCGCCGCGATCGGCGGTCGCGACGCGGGGCGCGGCTACCTGGAGTTGACCGGCTACGGCGAACCGCTGAGGCTCTGATCGACGTCGGTGCGGATCGACGTCAGCACCGGCGCTGATCGGCGGCGCTCCCGACTCGCGTCAGTCGATCAGCTTTCCGTCGTGATGGAAGGGGTACGGCCCCGCGAACTCGCCGACATACGCGGTGTGGCTGATCAGCCCGCTGCCTTCGTCCCAGAGATGCAGCTGGTAGCCCGGCGGCTCGAGGACGAATCGCGACGGCGCATCGGCCGCGAGGTCCAGCGCGACCTGATGGGCAGGCCCGGGGCACGTCGACGCGAGCGTGCCGGCGAAGCGCGCCTGGATCGGGCGATGAAGATGTCCGCAGAGGATCCGCTCCACCTGGGGATGCCGCTGCACGATCGTCGCGAGGTCGCGGGGATTGGCGAAGCCGATCCGGTCCATATGGCCGATGCCGGTCGCAAACGGTGGGTGATGCATCAGGATCACCGTCGGCCTCCCAGGGGCCGCCGAGAGTCGGTGGTCGAGCCAGGCCAGCCGGCTCGCGCAGAGCTCGCCACCGCTCTGCCCGGTAATCACCGAGTCCAGTGCCAGGAGCCGAAGCGGGCCGGCGTCGACCGCGTACTGGATGAAATCGTCCATCTGGCGCAAATATTCGTGCCCGGGAAACGACGCGCGAAGCGTGTCGCGGTCGTCGTGATTGCCCGGGAGCAGATAGACCGGCATGGTCAGCGGCCGCAGCAGCTCCCCGAGATGCGCGTATTCGTCGGCACGGCCGAAATCGACGAGATCCCCGGTGATCACGACGATGTCGGGACGTTGCCTCTGAGCAAGAATCTGCGCGATGCAGCGGCGCAGGTAGGCGGCGGCGTCGACGACTCCGTAGGACAGCGCCCCCGGGACCTTGATGTGAAGATCGGAGATCTGGCAGATCAGCATCGGGCCTCCGCGCGCCTCATCGCCTGAGCGTCATGATCCCGCCCGGATCGACGCGGACGCCGACCGGATCGCCTTCGCGATACGCCCGGCGCTCCCCGGTCTCGACGACGACGCTGTGGACGTCGTCGAGCTCGACGATGATCCGCGTGGCGTTCCCGAGGAAGAACACCGCAGCGATCCGCCCAGCGAGATCGCCCTGCCCCGGCGCGACGATCTGCCCGTCCTGGGGCCGGAACATCGCATGGTCGGCGCCTTACCCGTCGGCCGGCAGCGGGAGCGACCCGCCGGCGACCCGCAGGACGCCGTCGTGGCACTGCCCGGACAGGCGGTTCATCGTCCCGATGAAATCGGCGACGAATTCGGTGGTGGGGCGGTAGTAGATGTCCTGCGGCGTGCCGATCTGCGCGATGCGTCCGTGGGACATCACCGCGATCCGGTCCCCGAGCGCCATCGCCTCGGCCTGATCGTGCGTGACATAGACCGCCGTCATTCCCAGCGTCCTCAGCAGCCGGTCGATGTCGATGCGCAGGCTCTCGCGCAACTTCGCATCCAGCGCGGTCAGCGGCTCGTCGAGCAGCAGGACGCGCGGGCGGACGGCGAGCGCCCGGGCGAGCGCCACGCGCTGGCGCTGCCCGCCGGAAAGCTGGTCGACGCGGCGCTCGCCCATGCCGGACAGATGCATCATGTCGAGCAGGCGCCCGACCTCGCGCGAGCGTGCGGCCGGGTCCACGCGCCTGACCTTCAGCCCGTAGCCGATGTTCCCGGCGACGCTCATGTTGGGGAAAAGAGCGTAGCTCTGGAACACCATGCCGACGTTGCGCCGCTCGATGGGCAGGCTGGTGACGTCGTCCGCGCCGAACCAGACGCGCCCGCCCGCGTCCGGCTGCTCGAGGCCGGCGATGATGCGCAGCGTCGTGGTCTTGCCGCATCCGGACGGACCGAGCAGGACGACCGTCTCGCCGGCCGCGATCTCCAGGTCGATGGGCTCGAGCGCCCGCGTCCCGTCCTCGAAAGTCTTCCCGCAGGCATCGAGCCGGACCCCGCTCGCAAGGTTCGTCATGTCGCTGCCTTTCCGGGATTGCGCTCGGCCGACAGCCATTGCATCGCGATCAGCAGCGGCACGATCATGACGAAGAAGACGATCGTGTAGGCCGAGCCGATCTCGAGGCGCATCGACGCGTAGCTGTCGGCCAGGCCGACGGGAATCGTCTTGGTCAGCGGCGTATGCAGCATCCAGGTGATGTTGAACTCTCCGATCGACAGCGTCACCACCATCAACGCCCCGGCGAGGATGCCGGCCCGGGCGTTCGGAATGATGACCCCGAAGAACCGCTGCAGGAATCCGGCGCCCAGGCTGGCCGCAGCGTCCTCGAGCGTCCGGAGGTCGATCGCGGACATGACCGCGACGACCGACCTGACCATGAACGGAAGCGTGAACAGCACGTGCCCGACGAGGATGAACGTCCAGCTCGCGCGAAACCCGCGCCATTCGCCGTAGAAGAGGATCAGCGCGAGGGCGGTGGCAAGCCCGGGGACTGCGACCGGAAGCACCAGCAGCTCCTCGAACAGGCGCGTCCATCGATTCGCGGCACGCGCCAGGACATAGGCGATCGGAACGCCCAGCACGAGCGTCGCGGCAAGACACGCGATCGCGATCTTCATCGACAGGAAGATCGAGTCCCGGTACAGCGACCACACCTGCGCCACCCAGCGCAGCGTCAGTCCGCTCTTCACGCCGATGAAGAAGTTCACCGAAACCCCGGCAAGCACGGAAAGGACGACGGGGACGATGAGGAACGCGCATACCAGCATCGTGAACGAGAGCTGGGCGACGAAACGCGGCCCGCGGCGAGCACTCACGCGAGACCCCCGGAGTTCGGGTTCACGCCGCCGCCGCGACGGTCGATCCCGCGAGGCTGCGCGCGAACGCGAGCGCGGCCCAGGTGATCAGGCCGAGCACCAGGGACAGCGCCGCCGCCAGCGAAAAGTTCGCGTAATTCGTGAACTCGGTGTAGATCGTGATCGGCAGCACGTTGATGTTCGTCGCCAGCGTGAACGCGGTGCCGAATGCGCCCATGCTGGTCGCGAAGCAGATCGCACCCGACGCGATCAGCGCCGGCCGCAGGCCGGGAATCACGACGTCGCGGACGACCTGCCAAGGCGTGGCGCCGAGCGAGCGCGCCGCCTCCTCGAGCGCAGGATCGAGCTTGCCGACCGCGGCCATCACGGTCAGGATCACGCGCGGGATCGAAAAGTACAGGTAACCGACGAAAAGCCCGGCCATCGAATAGGCGAACACCACCGGATATCCGAACAGCGCATCGGTCACGCTCCCGATGAGACCCTGGCGTCCCGCGAGCATGATGACCATGAAGCCGACGACGACGCCCGGGAACGCCAGCGGGAACGTCAGCATCGCAACCAGGATCCCCCTCCCCGGAAACACGTTGCGCTCGAGGAACAGCCCCGCGATGGCGGACACGACCAGCGTCGCGATCGTCACCGCGAATGACACCGCCACGGTCGAGACCAGACTCGCGAAGTAGTTGCTGTCGGTGACGACCGCGGCGTAGGCCGCGATTCCTCGCGGACCGCTCGCGCCGACCTGCACCAGGCGCGCCATCGGCAGCAGCCAGAAGGCCGCGAAGACGACGAGCGCAGGCAGCGCGAGCAGCAGCAGACGGGCGTTACCGCGGTGCATCGGGGATGCGGCGGTCGCGGAGCGCGCTACTGGACTTCCTTCAGGTAGCGCTCGGTGAACGCTTTCTGCACCGCCGCCATTTTCGCGAAATCGACCGCCTTGGCGCGCGCGTAGTCGGACGCCGGGAGGAATTTCGATGCGGCCTCCTTGGTCATCGCGCTCGCGCGCACCGGCCTCAGGTAGGCGTTGGCCCATATGGCCTGGCCCGCGTCGGACAGCGTGAAGTCGAGCACCTTCTTGGCATTCGCCGCGTCAGGGCCGTTCTTGACCAGCGCCATGACATACGGCACGACCACCGATCCCTCGGTGGGGATCACGAATGCGATGTTCGCCTTGTCCTTGTACTTGCCACGATAGGCGTTGAAGTCGAAATCGAGCAGGATCGGGATCTCACCGGAGAGCACGCGGGCGTAGGACGTCTGCTTGGGAACGATCGGATCGTTCTTCTTCAGCTGCTTGAAATAGTCGATCGCCGGCGTGAAATTGTCGAGCGTGCCGCCGAAAGCGCCGTTGACGGCCACTGCGCCCACGTAGCCGACGAAAGCGCTGGCCGGGTCGAGGTAGCCGATCATGCCTTTGTATTCGGGCTTCAGCAGGTCCTTCCACGATTTCGGGACGGGTTTGCCGTGCAGCGCGTCGACGTTGACCATGAAGCCCAGTGTCCCGGAGTGGATGGTGAACCAGTAGCCATCGGGATCCTTGAGACCCGCCGGGATGTCGTTCCAGTGCGCCGGCTTGTATGGCGCGACGACACCATCCTCCTTCGCCTGGATGCCGAAGGTGACGCCGAGATAGGTGACGTCGGCGACCGGGCTGGCCTTCTCGGCGACGAGCTGGGCGAGCGCCTGGCCGGAGTTCTTGTTGTCCTGCGGGACGGTGATTCCGAGCTTTTCCTTGATGGCCTTGAGCTCGGTTCCCCAGTCCGCCCACTCGGGCGGGCAGTTGTAGCAGATGACGGTCTGGGCGTGCGCGGTGATCGACAGCGATGTCGCGGCGCAAAACAGCAGTGCGGCGATTCTTGCCAGGTTCCGGGGGCGCATCATTTCCTCCTGTTGGGACTTCGAATGACCTGCGACGTGGGGCGGCGTGCGAAGCGCACCGCGGTTTCACCGATGCGCAACGAGTGACCGAGAACGATGCTGCGGCCCGGGACATCGCCACGCAGCCGCGCGAGCAACGTGTCCACGGCCGATTCGCCGATGTCCCGGCTCGGCTGCACGACCGTGGCGAGTGCCGGGTAGAGCAGCGCCCCGAGATCAACGCCGTCGAAGCCGACGACCGACATGTCGTCAGGGACGTGCAGCCCGAGGCGCAGCAGGCCGCTGACGACGCTGATCGCCAGCAGGTCGTTCGAGCAGAACAGTGCGGAAGCAGGGTCGCGTCCGCGCAGGCATTGCGCCAGGGCACCGCTCGCGACCGCGGTGTGCAGCGGCACCTCGACGGGAGGCTGCGGCACCAGGCCGGCGGCGCGCATCGCGTCCCGGTATCCGCGGTAGCGCAACTGGGCGCGATCGGACTCCCTGAAATCCCCCGTCACCATCCTGATCGATCGATGCCCGATGGAGATGAGGTGCCCGACCGCGTCCCTCGCAGCGATGCGGTTGTCGACCGACACCGTCTGTCGGTGCGGACGCGGGGACTGGTTGTATACCAGCACATATGGCATCTTCTCGCAATCGAGCATGTCCAGGACCGGGCTCTCCGCCGCGCTCGCGACGGTGAGGATGAGGCCGTCGACTCGATGTCGCAGCAGCTCCTCGGTCACCGCGAGCTCGTCTTCCACCCGGTACTCGGTCGTCGTGAGCATGACCGAATAGTGCTGCAGCCGCGTGGCGCGCTCGATGCCCTGGAAGCAATCGGCGAACACCGTGTTGGTCAGCGTCGGCAACACGACGCCCAGCGTCCGCGTGGTCCGCGCCCGCAGGTTCCGGCCGACGAGATTGGGCCGGAAATTGAGATCCGCCGCTGCCTCCCGCACCCGCCTCACTGTGGAGTCGCGCACCAGCGCCGGCTGGTTCAGGGCGCGCGACACCGTCGCGAGCGACACGCGAGCACGAAGTGCGACGTCGTTGAGCGTGACCCGGTCCATCCGCCGCCGCCTCCGTTCGCCCGATGAAAACGTTTTCAGGATGGTACCGCAACCGGGCGCACGCCGGAATCGGGGCCAGAGCTGCGAAAAAATGGGGTCAGAGCTGAATAAAAATCGGGGTCAGAGCGGCGAGAAAAATGGGGTCAGAGCGGCGAGAAAATTGGGGTCAGAGCTGTAATGAGGAGAAGGCGCCGATATTTTCGGTGCTTCATTACAGCTCTGACCCCAATT
>JAGXBK010000098.1 GCA_018971195.1 Betaproteobacteria bacterium | reverse complement strand
GGCGGGCAACGCGCCCGTGCCCAATAACAACGCGTCCCGGGGTTTCGGGCGCTAATCGCAATGAACGACATCAGGACGCTCATGACTCCGTTACGTTTCCGTCAAGGCCTGGCGTGCAGCACGCTTCTTTTGCTCGCGGCCTGCGCGCAGCAGCCCATTGTTCCCGGTGCGCCCGAGGTGGGCGCCACCAAGGCTGCCGAGGCGGTACCGGCGGCGCCACCTGCACGTGCCGCGGCGACCTCCCCGGGTAACGACGACCGGGCGCGGATCTTCCGCGGCAATGGCATCGTCGTTCGCGGCCAGGGCGTCGGCGGCGTGCTCCCTCCCGGGCCGCCTGCGGCAGCACCCGGCGGTCCGGTGGTGCTGAATTTCGAAGGCGCCGACCTGCGCGAGGTCGTGCGCAACGTCCTGGGCGACATCCTGCACCAAGGCTACGAGATCGATCCGCGCGTCGGCGGACAGGTCACCATCCGCACGTCGGCGGGCATCCCGCGCGAGGCCTTGCCGGCGACACTGGAGACCCTGTTGCGCATGAATGGCGCGACGATGGTCCGCGAGGACAACCTGTGGAAGATCGTGCCCGAGAGCCTCGCGTTGCGCGGCAACGTGACGCCGCAGCTCGGCAGCTCGACGCGGGCGCTGCCCGCGGGCTTCTCGGTGCAGATCGTTCCCCTGAAGTACGTCGGCGCGGCCGAGATGGCGCGGCTGCTGGAGCCTTTCGCACGGGACGCGCAGGCCGTGCGCGTCGACATCAACCGCAACCTGCTGATCCTGTCGGGCACCGAGCGCGAGCTGCGCCACCTGATCGAGACCATCGACACCTTCGACATCGACTGGATGAAAGGCATGTCGGCCGGCGTCTTCACGCTGCAGAACGCCGACGTCAAGACCGTTTCCCAGGAGCTCGACAAGGTGCTGGGCGATCGCGCCACCAGCCCGTTCGCCGGCGTCCTGCGCGTCATTCCGATCGAGCGCATGAACGCACTGCTGGTGATCTCGCCCAACCAGGAGTACGTCGACCAGGCGAAGCAATGGATCGAGCGCCTCGACAGCGGCAGCGGCGAGGGCACCCGGTTCTACGTCTACAACATGAAATACCAGCGCGCCGAGCGGATCGCCCCGCTGTTGCAGCAGGCGTTCAGCGGCCGCGCGTCGCAGCCCGCTGCGCCGGCGGCGCCGACGCTCGCGCCGGGACCACCGGCGGGAACGATCGTCTCGCCGCCCACGTTCCAGGCACAGCCGATGATCCAGCCCAACACGCCCGCCGCCGCGGCTGCGCAGGCCGCGCCTTCGGGAACGCCATTCGCCAATGGGATCGGTAGCGCAGGAGGTGTCGGCGGTGCGGGCGGCAGCGGCGGCGCGCCGGGCTCCGCCGCGCCCGGGCGGCTGGTCGGCGGCGAAGGCACGGCCGTGGTGCGCAACATCCAGGTCGTCGCCGACAAGGAGCAGGACTCGATCCTGATCGTCGCCACGCCGTCCGAGTATTCGGTCATCGAGCAGGCGCTGAAGAAGCTCGATGTTCCCGCGCGGCAGGTGATGATCGAGGTGACCATCGCCGAGGTGAAGCTCACCGACCAGTTCGGGCTGGGCGTCGACTGGCTGTTCAAGGGTGCAGCGCCCTCGGGCCGCGGCAGCGGCGGCATGTTCCAGCAGAACGCCCCGTTCAATCCGGCCGTCCCGCTGCCGACCACGGCGGCCGGTGCCGCGGCGAGCGGCCTCGCGGTCGCCGCCCAGGGATTCAGCTACCTGATCAACAACGCGAATTTCCCCGGGGGCGTGCAGGCCGCGCTGAACCTGCTCGACACCTACGGCAACACCAAGGTCATCTCCAACCCGCACATCGCCGCGCTCGACAACCAGAAGGCGACGATCAAGTCGGGCAACCGGATTCCCGTCAGCCAGCAGACGATCGTCGGCAACACCACCAACGCAGTGACGACGACCTCGCAGTACATCGACACCGGCGTGCTGCTGCAGGTGACCCCGCACATCAACGAGGGGGGCCTGGTGACCCTCGACGTGCAGGCCGAGGTGAGCAGTCCCGGGAATCCGGCTTCCGCCGGCGCGGCGCCGCCGATCGACACCCGCTCGGTCCAGACCATGCTCGCCGTTCCCTCGGGGGACACGATGGTGATGGGGGGCCTGATCCAGGAGCAGAAAGGCAACGCGACCAACGGACTGCCCTATCTCGATCGCCTGCCCGTCATCGGCGGCCTGTTCGGCAACCAGACGCTCACCAACAACCGCACCGAGCTCGTGCTGTTCATCACCCCCCGGGTGATCACCGATCCGACCGATTTCGCGCCGATCATCGAGGACCTGCGCAACCGGATGCAGGGCCTCGGCAGCGTTTTCCCGTCCAAAGCGGATAAAGTGTCGGGAAAGCCCGACAAATGAGAGTTTTTGCATGTTGCGCATCTGCAACGACCATCTCGCGCCGCCAGGCGCAACTCTTGCAGGATTGACGATGAGCTTTAAAATGGCTACGCTTAATTCACGATTTCCGCCGTGCCGGCAGGAGAAATGCTCGAAATCGCCTCGCATCGGCGCAGAGGGAAGCATCAAAGCTAACCAGAAGTTTTCTGACTTTTTTCGGCACTTTCTGGCAAGAAGCGTCGCCAGACGGCGACAGTTGAAGGGATGGGGTGTTGCGGCGCTGGCGGGCCTTGCGCTGGCGGGCTGCGCGATGGGGATGGCCCCGGGCGGGCTCTCCAAGGATTCCCCGCCGGAGGTCAAGCAGCAGGCGGTCGAGGCGCGTGCCGTGGCACGTTGGGAAGCGTTAATCAAGGGCGACATCCCGGCAGCGTACGCGTACCTCAGCCCCGCGACGCGGGCAACGACGCCGCTGGATGTCTACAAGGCCAAGCACAAGATGGGGATGTACCGCCAGGTCAAGGTGGATTCGGTCGATTGCGAAGGCGCGGTCTGTACGGTCAAGCTGACGCTGCGATACGACTACAAGCGATTCAAGGGCATCGAGACTCCGCTCTCCGAGCACTGGGTGATCGAGGACGGTCAGGCATGGTTCGTGAATTGAAGAGTAATCGCTCGTTGCAAAAAGCCTACATTCCAAAATGGGAGAAACATCGATTTGTTTGTAATGAAACGCCAACTGTACTAAGATCCGGTCGCTGTTGTTTCTAAAGTGATCACTTTAAACGGCACCTCAACGGAGTCATCACCAACCATGAATATTTTCAAGAAGAAGTCGCTGTGCGCCGCGCTCGCGGGTATCGGCGCGCTGGGCGCGGCCGGTGCCGCGCAGGCGGTCAACCTGAGCCAGGACGGCCTGGGTCAGGTCCTGATCTATCCCTATTACACGACGCGCGCTAATGCGGCCGGCAACGTCTACAACTCGCTGCTGTCGGTGGTCAACACCACGGGTTCGGTGAAGTCGGTCAAGGTCCGCTTCCTCGAAGGCAAGAACAGCCGTGAAGTCCTCGACTTCAACCTGTTCCTGTCGCCGAAGGACGTGTGGACGGCCGCGATCGTCCCGAGTGGCGCCGGCGGTGCCATGATCAAGACGACGGACCAGTCCTGCACGCTGCCCGCGATCCCCGCGGCCGGCAAGGCGTTCGTCAACTTCGCGTACGCGTCTGACGGCGCGGGATCGAGCCTCGATCGCACGCAGGAAGGCTACGTCGAAATCATCGAAATGGCGACGTATACGTCCAGCTCGACGACCGCGGCGAATGTCACCCACGTCAACGGCGTGCCTCCGGGCTGCGCCGCGGAAACCGACGCGCTCGCGAGCTCCGAAGCCCAGGCACCGGGCGGTGGACTGATGGGCGGCATGACGCTGGTCAACGTCAACTCGGGTACGGATTACACTGCTGACGCGGTCGCGCTCGCTAACTATTCGACTGTGAAGCTGTACGCGAATTCGGGCTCGACGCTTCCCGACCTTCAGGAAGCGTTCCCGCCGATCAGCACCGTTCCGTTCAATGGCTCGGTGTATTCGTCGGCTTGGGCAGGTGCCAATGCCGATCCGGTCAGCGCCGTGCTGATGCATAACCAGGTGATGAACGAATTCGTGCTCGACTCGATCACGAACTCGGGCACCGACTGGGTCGTGACGATGCCGACCAAGCGCTTCTACGTCGCCAACGGCACGGGTACGCCGGCGAAGCTGTTCCAACGCAACTTCAACGCAACCGCCGGCGCCTGCGACGACGTCTCGCTCAACATCTACGATCGCGAAGAGGACCCGACGTCGACGCCTCTGAACTTCTCGCCGCCGCCACCCACGCAGACGAATTCGATCTGCTGGGAAGCGAACGTGATCACGTTCAACAACTCGAACGTGCTGGGGTCGACCAATGTCGCCAACATTCCGACGGGCTTCCAGGATGGCTGGCTTGACCTGGGCTTCTTCCCGGGTACGGTGACGGCGCCGATCCACGAGCTGATCAACGTCGGGAACACGAGCATCACGAGCATCGGCGGCACGACAACGACCGGAAACACGTCAACCTACGTCGGCCTGCCGGTGGTCGGGTTCGCGGTCCAGTCGTTCACCAATGGCGCGATCCTGGTCAACGGTGCACCGGTGCTGTCGAACTACGGCGGCAATTTCGTGCAGAAGGGCACGCACCTGATCCAGTAATCGAACGGTACGCGGTCGGGCCACTGCAGTCGTTCAGCGGTGGCACTACGATCGGACCTGACGAAATTGGGTCGCAACTGACGAAGGGCGGGACTCACGGGTTCCGCCCTTTTTTATCGGCGGTTGTTGTGAGAACGACCGGATCGGGGCAGGCTGCCCGCCAACGCACTGGGGCGCACCGCGCGTCTGCCCGGAATCGGCGCGTGTCAGATAGAGGCGGAGACTGCATGACAACGACATGAATCACCCGTAGAATGGCGCAAGCTTTGCTTTGGATCCCGGTGGCACACCGCCGCGTTAAAAGGCACACACCTATGCATACGCTTCGTACCCTGGTCCGCGTATTGGCCTTCGCGGTCTCCGCTGCTTGGATGTTCGGTTCTGCGACGTCATCCGCAGGCACCCTCACCTGCACTCCGACGAGCCTTACGGTCGTCCCCAATAGTCTGGGGAACCTTGCCGTGACCTGCACCGATGCCGGCACGCCGCCCCCGACGACGAGCTGCACGGTTGCGGCGTCTCAGACTCTGCTCGGTTCCTCGGGCGGCGTCGTGACCATAACCGCGACCAACTGCGGGACGATTTCGAGCTGGACCGGCGCGGTCGCCGTGGCGCCGGGAACCGCAGCATCGTTCACCGACACGCTGCCGCCCAATATCGGAACGGCAAACACTACGTACACATATACGGTCACCGGCAGCGGATCGCCGACGACCGCATCGACGACCGTCACGGTTTCCGCGCCGCCCCCGCCCACCAGTACGCCCACCAGCACGATAAGCTGCTCGGGTTATGCGACGCAGCTGGTCGATATCCCATGGGGCAAGGTCGGCAGCGGCAGCGTTCGCGTGACAACCAAGGGCTTCACCAACGGCATGATCGTCGTCGGCCGCTTCACGACGCCCAACGTGGTTCCGTCCGGTACGCCGCAGGCAACGGTCGCGGCTGCGGAATCGTCGTCGACGACGGGCCCGATCGCGCGTACCGCCGCATTGTCGCTGACGCCATGTGATTTCCCGAGTCCGAACCCGATCGGTGGTCTGTGGTCCACGATCTCGGGCGGAACGTCACCCACGGTCGCCTATCAGGTGAACGGCACGTCGCCCTATTACGCCGTCCTGGCGCCGAACACGACGTATTACTTCAATATCAAGAACGAGGTGAGCGGCATGCCGACCTGCCCAGCACAATTCGGTAGCTGCGATATGTATATCGAGATTAGCAAGGCAACCGGCTGGTAGGATCGCCGCTTCCCGAAGTCGACGATGGCCCCTTGCGGGGCCATCGCCGTTTTGGCGAGCCCGTGGCAGTTCCCCGGAGGCGTCAAGCAGAAGCCGGTACGCCCGTAAGCCACAAGGCATAATAATAGATCCACCGGACCACGATTGGCCATGCTCCAACACGTATCGCGCTTCATTGCCGCCGCCGCACTGGTCGCGTTGTCCGGATCCGCGACCGCGGCGCCGGTCGCAGCGCCCGCGGCCGCTCCCGGTCCCCTTCCGCCGGACGTTTTCGCGAAGAGCCACTGGATGGAGCTGACGCGCGCCGACTACGATGCGGCGCTTGCGAAGCTTCCGGAGAACCTGCACTGGGAATTCGCGACCAGTCCCAAGCGTATCCAGGATCTGCTGAACGGCCTGCTACTGAACAAGACGCTCGCCGCGCAGGCACGCGCGCATGGCCTGGGAGGCGACGCTTTCGCGAACAAGCCCGCAGGCGATGCCGAGCGTGCACTCGCCAATGCCGAGTTGAAGCGCATCGACGACGCGTCGCGCGCCGCCTTCGACGCCAAGAAGGCGGAATACGAGGCCCGGGCACGCGAGCAGTACATGATCGACCGCGACAAGTACCGGCGGCCGGAGCAGGTCCGCTTTTCCGACATCGCCGTGGCCATCAAGGGCCGAGGCGACGCCGCCGCGCACCAGCGCGTCGAGGAAGCGCGGCAACGCCTGCTGGCGGGTGCTGACTTCGCAACTGTTGCCCGCGAGTACTCGGACGACCCGAAGGTCAAGGAAAATGGTGGCGCGATGCCGTTGGTCTCGGCAAAGCAGCTCGCGCCAGACTTCGCCAAGGGCGTGTTCGCACTTCACAAGATCGGCGAGATCTCGGTGCCGATCAAGGGCCCCGCCGCATGGCACGTCGTGCGCCTCGACGAGCGCAAGCCGGCAGGCATCCAGAGCTTCGGGGAAGTTCGCGACGCGATCATGAAGGACCTGCTGGACCGCTACATCGCCCAGCAGCGCCAGTTGCGCATCGAGGCGATCTATCGCGATCCCGACCTGCAGATCAACCAGCCCGCGATCGATGCGCTGGTCAACCACGTCGATTCCGATAGCCTGAAGCCGGCGGCGTCGGCGAAGTCGGCTGCGTCGGCGTCGCAACCCGGATCGCCGGACTCCGCCGGGCGAGCGCCCGTCTCGACGACGCCCAGCGCTACGCAGGCGCTACCGCCACCCGCGGGGCGGAACTGAGCGGACAGGCAGCGACTTCCGTGTGACGGATCGCCACGCCTGCGAGATTGCCTTGCACCCGGCGCCGACGCACGCATCGCGCCGCCCGATCGGTGCCCGCGAGCGCGCGCTGTTCGCGAATTTCTACCGGCGCGAGCTGACGCTGCGCTATCTCGGCAGCACCACCGGCTTCGCGTGGGCGCTCGTGCATCCGCTGGTGCTGCTGGGCGTCTACCATTTCGTGTTCACCAGCATCTTCCATGCGACCGGTTTCGCCGGGCAGAGCTTCCTTGCCTTCGTCGCGGTCGCGCTGTGGCCATGGCTCGCCGCGCAGGAATCGATGCAGCGCGGCACGATCAGCATCGCCGGCTATTCGGGCATGATCCGCAAGGTCGCGTTCCCTCACGAGATCGTCGTGTACGCGTCGGTCGCCGCGACGTTCACGCTGCAGCTTATCGGCTACCTGGTGGTGCTGGTGGTGCTCAAGGCGAGCGGCGAGGCGATCCACCTGCGCGGGCTGTTGATCGCGCTGCCGGTGTGGGTGATCGTGCTGGTCGGCGTCACCGGCGTCGTATTGTTCCTTTCGGCGCTGCAGGTCTTCATCCGCGACATCGAGCACATCCTGATGCCGGTGCTGATGATCCTGATGTACCTGACGCCGATCCTCTACCCGCTGACGCTGGTGCCCGCGTCCCTGCGCCCGTGGGTCGCGCTCAATCCGTTCTCGTGGATGGTCGGGCGGCTGCGCGACGCGCTTCTGGAAGGGCGTATGGCGCTGCACTGGGCCGACGCGGCCGCGGTCGTCGTTTCGATCGCCGTGTTCGTCGGCGGTCTCGCGGTGTTCCGCAGGCTGTCGCCGCATTTCGAGGACTTCGTGTGACTGCGCTGCTCGCGCTTGCGGACGTCGGCAAGGACTACGCGAAGGTCCAGCCGCGCGGAGGGCGCTCGCGCCTGGTCTGGGACCTGCTGCGCGGCCGGTCGGCGACCCACGTGTTCCGGGCGCTGGACGGCGTGTCCTTCGAGATCCGGCGTGGCGAGTCGCTCGGTGTCATCGGCGAGAACGGCGCCGGCAAGTCCACCCTGCTGAAGGTCATCGCCGGCGTCATCAAGCCAACGCGCGGAACGATGAAGGTCGACGGGCGCGTCGGCGCGCTGCTCGAGCTGGGCTCCGGATTCCATCCCGAGTACACGGGGCTCGCCAACATCGAGCTTGCCGCCGCGCTGCTGGGGCTGGCACCCGACGAGATCGCCGACAAGCGCGACGAGATCATCGCTTTCGCTGAGCTGGGCGATCACATCCGCGACCCGATCAAGCAGTATTCGTCGGGCATGGTGGTGCGCCTCGGTTTCGCGGTCGCGACCGCGCTCGCGCCGGACATCCTGATCACCGACGAGGTGCTCGCGGTCGGCGACGAGTCGTTCCAGAAGAAATGCATCGCCTGGATCGAGCGCTACCTCGCCGACGACGGCACGCTGCTGTTCTGCTCGCACAGCATGTACCACGTGCAGAAGCTCTGCCGCCACGCGATGTGGCTGAAGGACGGGCGAATCGAGCAGTACGGCACGGCCGCCGATGTCACGTACGCCTACCTTGCCTATCACGAGGAGAAAGAGGCGCGCGCGAAGCGCGCGATTCCGCTCGCGCAGGCCGCGACCGCGGGTCTGTACGCGATCCAGTCGCTCGAGCTCGATGCGGGCGATGTCGAGCGAGGCACCCACCTGACCGTGCGCGGCGACGCCTATTCGCCCGACGGGCGCGCGCCCGTCATCGTGGTCGGCATCGTGCGCGCGGACGGCACGCCGGTGTTCGGCGTCGCCTCGGACATGGACCGGATCGCGCTCACCAGGATTGCCGCCGATCGCTACGGATTCGAACTGACGCTGCTGGCGTTGCCGCTGCAGCCGGGCAAATACTCGGTTCGGGCGCATGCCGCCGATCCGGAGGGCGTGCGCGTCTTCGACCACGTCGAGCGCCCGCTTTTCGTGCGCGGCGCGACGCGTGAGCTGGGTCTGGTCCATCTGCAGCATCGCTGGCATGACGGCATCGTCCGCTGAAGCATGCGGGCCTCGGCGCGAGAATGATGGCATCGTCCGCTGAAGCGTGGCGGTGCCAGGTCGGTGAATGCCTCCTGTTGCCGGCGCTGGCCGCGTCGCTCCCCTGGCGCTTCGCGTGGCCGCTCTTGCAGGGCCTTGCACACCGCGGGGCGCTCTTCAAGGACGGCGCCGCCCGCGCAGTCGAGGCCGCGTCGCAGCGCGGTTTCGGCACCGATCCGGTGGCATGGACGACTGCGCATCGCCTGATGCGTATCATCGACCAGATTGACCCGGCGCTATCGTCCACGCGCAGCGACCGCTGGATGGACCGGCATCTGGTCGCCGACGGTGACACGCTGCCGCCCGGTCCCTGCGTTTTCGTCGGCTTCCACTACGGAACCGGTTTCTGGTCGCTGCGGCATATACGGCGGCTAGGCCATCGCGTGTCGTTCCTGTCGACGCCGATCGACGCGTCGCAGGGGGCTGGGGAGCCGTTACGGCGGGCGTTCATGCACTGGCGGATGCGACAGGTCGAGAGGGCGGGTGGCGCGCCGGTGATTTATGTCGGCGGCAGTGTCGAGAAGATTCGCGCCGCATTGCGCGATGGCGTTTCGATCCTCGGGATGGTCGACGTGCCGGAGCCGTCGTCGACCGGGCGTGCGCAGCTACCGTTCCTCGGGGGTATCGCGCGTTTTCCCGACGGCCTGGTGCGCCTCGCGGCATCCGAGCGGGTGCCGCTGGTCGCGTATGTCGCGCGATTCGATCCCATCACCGGCGGCCGGCAATTGACCCTCACGAATCTGCCCATCCGCGGCGAAGACCCGATGCGATCGCTGGCCGCGATGCTCGAGCGCGCGGTACGCGAGGATCCCGCG
>JAGXBK010000271.1 GCA_018971195.1 Betaproteobacteria bacterium | reverse complement strand
ACCGCCGCCGCGGCGCAGTCCTTGGCAGCCGCCACGA
This sequence comes from Betaproteobacteria bacterium, assembly GCA_018971195.1. GTDB lineage: Bacteria > Pseudomonadota > Gammaproteobacteria > Burkholderiales > Casimicrobiaceae > VBCG01. The sequence goes on along the minus strand of JAGXBK010000271.1, from coordinate 1,896 downwards.
AGCCCGTCCCTGCACCCGTCGCGAACGGCTCCGCGGTGGACCTGACCGCGGACCTGTTCTACCGGCTGCTGCTCGGCGACGTCGCCCTGCAGCGGGGCCACGCCGACGTCGCGGCGCGCGCGTACATCGATGCGGCGCGCGACGCGAAGGACCCACGGCTCGCGGACCGCGCGACCGAGATCGCGATCGCGAGTCGCCAGCGCGCGCTGGTCGGGGAAGCGGCCGCGCTGTGGCGCAAGCTCGATCCCGGGGCGCAGCGCCCGAAGCAGGTGCTCGAGGCGCTTGCGGCCAACGGCGGCCACGGACCGCTACCGCTGTCGGCCGGCGCGGAGGAATTGCGCGCGAGGCTGGAGCAGGTGCTGTCGAAGGCCGCGCTGTCGGGCCAGGGTGTCGGCCCGGTGTTCCTGCAGATCAACGAGCTGTTTGCGCGGCAGTCCGACAAGCGCGCGGTGCTGGCGCTGGTCCGCGAGGTCGCCCAGCCGTATTCGAAGACCCCGGAGGCCCATTTCGCCGTCGCGCTCGCCGCCTTCATCGTCGGGCCCGACGACGAGGCCGCCGAGGTCGAGGCGGCCAACGAAATCGACCAGGCGCTGGCGCTCAAGCCGGATTGGGACCGCGCGGCGATCCTGAAAGGCGAGATCCTCGCGCGCAAATCGAAATCCGCGCAGGTCGCATGGCTCGAGTCGTTCGTCGCGAAGGAACCGCTGTCGAGGTCGGTCAACGGCGCGCTCGCCCAGGTGTATGTCGACCAGAAGCGCTACGCGGACGCGCGGGCGCTGATGAAGAAGCTGTGGGACCACGAGCCGGCGTCGCACGAGCTCGAATTCGCGGTCGCCGCGATCGACCTCGAGATGAAGGATTATCCGGAGGCCGAGCGGCTGTTCGGCGAGCTGAAGCGCGCGCGCTACGGCGAGCCGGGCGCGATGGACCTCTACCTTGCGCAGGTCGCCGAAGAGCAAAAGCAGTACGCCAAGGCGATCGAGCACTACCGGGCGGTCACCGAGGGGGACCGCGCCTGGCTTGCGAAGCTGCGCATCGGCACGATCTACGGCAAGGAGGGCAAGCTCGCGCAGGCGCAGCGCTGGTTCGAGGGACTCGACGCGGCCAGCCCCGAGCAGAAGATCCAGGTCAGGCAGGCGCAGGCGCAGGTGCTGCGCGATGCCGGCGACGATGCAGGCGCATACCGCGTGCTCGAGAAGGGTCTCGCCGACCACCCCGATTCGCCCGACCTGATCTATGCCCTCGCGATGGTGGCCGAGAAGCTCGACCGCGTCGACGAGGCCGAGGCGCAGCTGAAGCGACTGGTGGAGATCAAGCCCGACGATGCGCAGGCGCTCAACGCGCTGGGCTACACGCTGGTCGACCGGACGCAGCGCACCAACGAGGGTTATGCGCTGATCGAGCGCGCACACGAGCTCTCGCCCGACGATCCGTTCATTCTCGACAGCATGGGCTGGGCGCTCTACCGCCTGGGTCGTCTCGACGAGGCCGAGCGCTACCTGAAGCGCGCACTCGACGGGAAGCCCGACCCCGAGATCGCGGCGCATCTGGGCGAGGTGCTCTGGCGCAAGGGCGACCGCGATCGCGCGCGCGAGGTCTGGCAGGCCCAGCTCGCGGCGCACCCCGACAACGCGGTGCTGAAAGAGACGATGCGGAGGCTCGAGCCATAGCGAGGAGCCGTGTCCTGCTCGCGATGGCTGCGGCGGTGCTCGCGGGCTGCGCTGCGCTGCCGCCGGCGCCGACCGCGCCGGGTGCGGCGAGTGTGGCCGATCTGCCGTTCGCGGTCGACGGCAGGCTCTCGGCGCGCCACGGCGAGGACGGCGTGGCGGGCGCGTTCACCTGGAGCCACGAACCCGGGCGCGACTCGATCGATCTTTCGACGCCGCTGGGACAGAC
>JAGXBK010000097.1 GCA_018971195.1 Betaproteobacteria bacterium | reverse complement strand
CGCGTTCCCGGTCGGGCCGGCGCGTCATCTGCCCGGTGTTGCAGGGCTGCCCGGTGTCGGGGTGCTGCCCGGCGTCGGGGTGCTGCCCGGCGTCGGCGTGCGGTCCGCCGACTCCGTCCCGCCGGCCACCTCGGCCTCGCGGATCAGCTTGAGCTTGGCAGGCGCGCTGCGGTTGAGCTTGTCCAGTGCCACCACGCGCTCGTACTCGACCTGCGCGAGCCGTGCGTAGACGTCGCCCAGATTCTCGTGGGCGATTGCATAATCGGGTGCGGCCTGGACGGCACGCTCCAGTTCGTCGCGCGCCAGGCGGTATTCGCCTTTCTTCGCGTAGAGGACCGCGAGGTTGTTGCGCGGCTCGGGCAATTCCGGAAAATCGGCGACCAGCGCATGAAACTGGGCGATCGCCTCATCGGTCCTGCCTTCGTCGGTCAGCGCGATGCCCTTGACGAACCGCGCCTGCGGCTCGCGCGGGTGCTCGGCAGTAAGCTTGTCGAGCATCTCGATCGCCGTGGCGTATTGCTTGCGCTCGACGAGGCCGCTCGCCTTGCGCAGCGATTGCGTATAGGCCTTGCGCTCGGTATCGTTCATGCCGCGCGGATCCTGCATCGCCGCAGGCGGCTGCGCGGCGGTCGCGAGCGATGCCGCGGCGCCGATGCAGATGGCGACCACGAAGGCTGACACGCGGTGCAAACGGATGCTTGGCATCGGGGGGGAATGCGCGGCCGGGTTGGCAGCAGGTCCCGATTCTAGCGCAGCGTTGCGGAGGCCGAGGTTGCGCGCAGCTTGGCGACCGTCGCGTCGATCAGGCGTCGCGCGATCGACACGCTGCTCGGCAGCTCGGCCGGCAGCCCGTCGGACGGGAACCAGCGTGCGTCGGCGATCTCGTCGCCGTCGGGTGCCAGCTCACCGCCCGCGTAGCGGGCCGTGTAGGCGATCATCAGTGAATGGGGAAAAGCCCACGACTGGCTCGCGAAGTATTCGAGGCCCGTGACTTCGATGCCCACTTCCTCGCGCACCTCGCGGTGGATGCAATCCTCGATCGTCTCGCCGGGTTCGACGAATCCGGCGAGCGCGCTGTACATCGGTTTCGGGAAGCGCCGCGCGCGCGCGAGCAGCACCTCGGTTCCGCGCGTCACCAGCACCATCATCGCCGGGGAGATCCGCGGGTAGGCGACATGGCCGCAAGCGGGGCACAGCTTCGCCCGCTCGCCTTCGCGCTCGTGCGTCGGCGTGCCGCAGCGCCCGCAGTAGCGGTGCGAGCGGTCCCAGTCGGCGACCTGGAAAGCGCGGGCGGCCACCGCGAGGAGGTCCTCGGGCAGGCGCAGGAACAGCGAGCGCAGGCCCGCGTAACGGCAGCCGGCGGGCTCGGGCGCGGCCTCCGGCAGGGTGATCGCGACGCAGTCGATCCCGCGCAGGCGGCCGAGATAGTGGCGATTCCCGGCGAGGTCTGCGCCCTCGAGCTCGGCGAGCGTCGGCACCGTCGGTACGCCTTCGTCACCGCAGACCAGCAGCTTCGCGTCGGCGAAAGCGAACACCAGTGAGTTGCCCGGCAACAGGGCAGGGGCGGCCTGCGCCGGCGCGAAGTCCGCGGGCGTATGCATCATTGACGCAGGCGTCCGCATGTCGGCTACGGCGCCGGGCGTCCGTTCAGGTTCGCGGTCATGGCGTCGACGATGGGTCTAGGCCGAGAGATGCAGCGGCAGCTTGCGCAGCCGCCGGCCGGTGGCGGCGGCCAGCGCATTCGCGACCGCCGGCGCAATCGGGGGCACGCCGGGCTCGCCGACCCCGGTCGGCGCTGCGGCGGAGGGCACGATGTGAACCACGATCGCAGGCATCTCGTTGATCCGCAGCACGCGGTAGTCGTTGAAGTTCGACTGTGCGACCCCGCCGTCCTTGATCGTGATCTCGCCGAACAGTGCAGCCGACAGCCCGTAGCCGATGCCGCCTTCCATCTGCGCGCGCACCACGTCGGGGTTGACCGCCAGCCCGCAATTGACTGCGCAGACGACGCGATCGACGGTGAACGACTTGTCGGCGTTGACGCTGACCTCGACAACCTGCGCGACCGCGGTGTCGAAGGATTCGTGGACGGCGATTCCGCGCGCGCGCTTGGCGCCGTTCCTGCTCGGGGCAAGCGGCTGCCCCCAGCCGGCCTTGTCGGCGACGAGCTCGAGCACCGACAGGTGCTTGGGCTGGCTGGCGAGCAGCGCCTTGCGGAAAGCCACCGGGTCCTTGCCGGCCGCCACGGCGAGTTCGTCGATCAATGTCTCGGTGGAGAACGCGGTGTGCGTCGAGCCCACCGAGCGCCACCCCTGCACCGGCACGCCGACCTGCGGCGAATGCAGGTCGACGTGGAGGTTGCCGATCGCGTAGGGCAGGTTCGCCGCGCCCTCGACCGATGTCGGGTCGATCCCGTTCTTGATCATGTCCGCCATCGGGCCGCCGTCCAGGATCGACTGGCCGACGATCCGGTGCTGCCAGGCGACGACGTTACCGCCGGCATCGAGCCCTGCCTGCAGCCTGTGGTAGTACGCCGGGCGGAAATAGCCGGCCTGCATGTCGTCTTCGCGGGTCCAGACGAGCTTGACCGGGATTCCGCGCTTTCCCTGCGCTGCCATGCCTTTGACGATTGCCGCGGCCTCGAGCAGGTAATCGGAATGCGGATTGGCGCGGCGCCCGAAGCTGCCGCCGGCATAGAGCTGGTGCAGCGTCACCTGGGCGGGTTCGAGCCCCAGGCTCTTGGCGACGGCCGCCTGGTCGACGGTCTGGTACTGCTCGCCGTTCCACACCTCGGCGCGGCCGGCGTCGAAGCGGATCACGCAGTTCATCGGTTCCATCGCCGCGTGCGCGAGGTACGGGAACTCGTAGGCCGCATCGAGCTTGTGCGCGGCTCCGGCGAGCGCGCCCGCGGCGTCGCCGTCGTTGCGCGCGACCTTCCCGGGCGTGGTCGCGAGGCGCTTGTAGTCGGCGAGGATGTCGGACGACGAATACTTGAAGCCGGTGGTCTCGTCCCATTCGATCTTCAGCGCGTCGCGGCCGCGTTTGGCGTCCCAGAAGCTGTTCGCGACCACGGCGACACCGTTGGGCACCTCGACGACGAAGCGGATGCCCGGCAACCCCTTGAGGCCGCCCGCGTCGATGTTCTTGACGCCGGCGCCGAAGCGCGGCGGATGCGCGACGACCGCAGTCAGCATGCCCGGCAGCTTGACGTCCTGCGTGTAGATCGCCGTGCCGGTCGATTTCGCTTTCGAGTCGCTGCGCGGAACGTGCTTGCCGATGTAGACGAAGTCCTTCGGGTCCTTGAGCTTCGGGGATGCCGGAACCGGCTCCTTCGCCGCGGCGGCCGCGAGCTCGCCGAAGCTCGCTTTCCTGTCGCCCTGCGACACGACCCCGCGCTTCACCGTGATCGCGTCCGCGGGGACCTTCCAGCGTGTGGCCGCCGCGGCGACGAGCATCGCGCGCGCCGCCGCACCGGCCTGGCGGTACTGCTCGAACGAGTTGGCCATCGAGCTCGAGCCGCCGGTGCCCTGCATCGTGCCCCACTGGAGGTTGTTGTAGAGCTTCGCATCGGCAGGGGCGCCTTCGACTTTCACCTGCGACCACGCGGCGTCGAGCTCCTCGGCGACGAGCGTAGGCAGGCCGGTGTAGGTGCCCTGCCCCATCTCCAGGTGCTTGACGATCACCGTCACCGAGCTGTCGGGCGCAATCCGCAGGAATGCGTTGGGGGCGAATTCCGGGCCGGAGGCCGCGGTCTTCCCGGACTTCGCCGTCGCGGCCCGCGCCGGATCGACGCTGAAGATGCCCAGCGTCAGGCCGCCCGCGGCCGCGGCCATCACCTTGAGGAAGACTCGGCGCCCCTGGATACCGGCGGTGGACTCGGCAGACCCTGGTGCGGTCGGTGAGGTGGACATGAAGGGCCTGCGGGACATGCGTATCGGATTCATCGCTCGCTCCTTCAGCCCAGGCTCCTGCCCGCGTCCTTGATCGCCGCGCGGATGCGCGCATAGGTCGCGCAGCGACAGATGTTGCCCGCCATCGCGTCGTCGATGTCGGCATCGCTCGGATGCCGGTTCCTGGTGAGCAGTGCCGCCGCCGACATCAGCTGGCCCGACTGGCAGTAGCCGCACTGGGGGACGTCGAGCTTCTCCCATGCCGCCTGCAGCGCAAGCGCTTCCCGGGTCTTCAGGCCCTCGATGGTCGTGATGTCGGTGCCGAGCTTGATCGACGACAGCGGGACCTGGCAGGAACGCGCGGGCTGCCCCTCGACCAGCACCGTGCACGTGCCGCAGAGCGCCTTGCCGCAGCCATACTTGGTCCCGGTGAGATTGAGTGAATCGCGCAGGATCCACAGCAGGGGTGTGTCGCCCGGCACGCTCGCCGCGATGTCGATGCGTACCTTGTTGACGAAGAAGATCGGCATGGGGGCTCCGGAGGGCTCGGGTCGATGCGAAACTTTTAATAATAGGCGATTTCCCGGGATGCCGGCGAGCGGCGGTCTGCTTCCGCGCCCATCAGGCGCGACACGCCCCGGGAAATGCAGAAAGCTATAATGCGCGGTTCTCACGAACGCGACGGGATGTCACGATGGAAGCCGAACGACTGAATGCGATCGGAAACGCGATCGCGGGCCTGAAGAACCGGACCGCGCAGCTTCGGAGGTATCTTTGACTTCGATGTGAAGTCGGCGCGCCTCGCCGCAGTGGAACGCGAGCTCGAGGACCCGAAGATCTGGGACAACCCGCAACGTGCGCAGGAGCTCGGCAAGGAGAAGAAGGAGCTCGATGGCGTCGTGCTGACGCTGACGGGATTGCATTCGGGCCTCGACGAGAGCGGCGAGCTGTACGAACTGGCTCGCGCTGAAGGCGACGACGCCACGCTCGCCTCGATCGAGGCCGACGTCGCTAAGCTCGAGCGGACGGTGGCCGCCCTCGAGTTCCGGCGGATGTTCCACCATCCGCTCGATCCCGGCAACGCATTCGTCGACATCCAGGCGGGCAGCGGCGGCACCGAGGCGCAAGACTGGGCGTCGATGCTGCTCCGGATGTACCTGCGCTACTGCGAGCGCAAGGGCTACGAGGTCGAAGTCCTCGAGGAGTCGCCGGGCGAAGTCGCGGGCATCAAGAGCGCGTCGATCAAGGTCGACGGCGAATATGCCTACGGCTACCTGCGCAGCGAGACCGGCGTGCACCGGCTGGTGCGCAAGAGCCCGTTCGACGCCAACGCGCGGCGCCACACGTCGTTCGCGAGCGTCTTCGTCTACCCCGAGGTCGACGAGTCGATCGAGGTCGAGATCAATCCGGCCGACCTCCGGATCGACACCTACCGGGCGTCGGGGGCCGGCGGCCAGCATATCAACAAGACCGATTCGGCGGTGCGCATCACCCACCTGCCGACCAACATCGTCGTGCAGTGCCAGAACGACCGCTCGCAGCATCGCAACCGCGCCGAGGCGTTCTCGATGCTGAAGTCCAAGCTCTACGAGCTCGAGCTGCGCAAGCGCCAGGAGCAGCAGGCCAAGCTCGAGGACTCGAAGACGGACATCGGCTGGGGGCACCAGATCCGATCGTATGTGCTCGACCAGTCGCGGATCAAGGACCTGCGGACCAATTACGAGGTCGGCAACACCCAGGCGGTGCTCGACGGGGACCTCGACGATTTCATCGCGGCGAGTCTGAAGCAGGGAGTCTGATTTGAGCGAACAGGAACCACGCGACGAGAACCAGGTCATCGCCGAGCGGCGGGCGAAGCTCGCCGCGCTGCGGGCGGGCGGCCGTGCCTACCCGAACGACTTCCGGCGCGACGCGCTGGCGGGCGAGCTGCACGCGACCCACGGTGCGAAGGACAACGCCGAGCTCGAGCCCGCAGCGATCCACGTCGCGGTGGCGGGACGCATGTTGCTGAAGCGGGTGATGGGCAAGGCCTGTTTCGCGACGATCTCCGACATGTCGGGGCGCCTCCAGCTCTACGTCACGCTCGACGGCGTGGGTGCACAGACCCTCGAGGCGTTCAAGCACTGGGACCTGGGCGACATCGTCGGCGCGACCGGCACGCTGTTCAAGACCAAGACCGGCGAGCTGTCGGTCAGGTGCGATTCGGTGCGACTGCTCGCCAAGTCGCTGCGTCCGCTGCCCGAGAAATTCCACGGCATGACCGACCAGGAGCAGCGCTACCGGCAGCGCCATCTCGACCTGATCACCAATCCCGCGTCGCGCGATGTCTTCGTCAAGCGCTCGCAAATCGTGCAGGCGATCCGCGAGTTCTTCGTTGCGCGCGGCTATCTCGAGGTCGAGACGCCGATGATGCATCCGATTCCCGGCGGCGCCGCGGCGCGCCCGTTTGTCACGCATCACAACGCGCTCGACATGCAGCTCTTCCTGCGGATCGCGCCCGAGCTCTACCTGAAGCGGCTGGTCGTCGGCGGTCTCGAGAAGGTCTTCGAGATCAACCGCAACTTCCGCAACGAAGGCATCTCGACCCGGCACAACCCCGAGTTCACGATGCTGGAGTTCTACGAGGCCTACCGCGATTATGGCTACCTGATGGACCTGACCGAGGAGCTCCTGCGCACGGTCGCGCAGCAGGTGCTGGGCACGGCCAGCGTCACCTACCAAGGCGAGACGATCGAGCTCGGCCGCCCGTTCGATCGGCTGACCATGGCCGAGGCAATCCACAAGCACAATCCGCAGTACCCGCTGCACGAGCTCGCGAAGCCGGAGTACCTGCGCGTGGCACTCGCGCCTTTCGACGCGGAGGTGTTCCCGACCGATGGGGTGGGACTGCTGCAGTTGAAGCTCTTCGAGCAGACGACCGAGGAGAAGCTGGTCCAGCCGACGTTCATCGTCGCGCACCCGACCGACGTGTCGCCGCTCGCTCGCGCCAACGATGCGAATCCTGCGGTCACCGACCGCTTCGAGCTTTTCATCACCCGGCGCGAGATCGCCAACGGGTTCTCGGAGCTCAACGACCCGGAGGATCAGGCGGCGCGCTTCGCGCAGCAGGCAGCCGCAAAGGAGGCGGGCGACGAGGAGGCGATGTACTACGATGCCGACTACGTGCGGGCGCTGGAGTACGGGCTACCGCCAACCGCCGGCGAGGGCATCGGCATCGACCGGTTGGTGATGCTGCTGACCGACAGCGCCTCGATCCGCGACGTGGTGCTGTTCCCGCAACTCAAGCCCGAGGTCTAGGCCGGCGTCCGCGGCTGCGCGCCCCGAAATCGACCCATACCGGCACGCGGTATGTTGACATATACCCTGCCAGGGTATAGGCTGGGCGCATGGATACGACGCTCCGGCACGAGGATCGGCCTGTTGCCGCGGGCATTCCGGCATCGGCCGCGGCCGACGGGGCGGCCCGCGCCGCTGCGGGCGCGGATGCCTGCGCGCTCGACGCTCGCGCCGATCTCGCGCTCGAGGGCATGACCTGCGCCGCCTGCGCGACGCGCATCGAAAAAGTCCTGAACCGCATCGACGGCGTCGAGGCCGCCGTCAACTTCGCCACTGAGACCGCGACGGTTCACTACGACCGGTCCCGCGCCGACGTCGACGCATTGGTCGCGGCCATCGCCCGCGCCGGGTATGGCGCGCGCTCCAAGATCGACGACGGTGCCGAGCGTGAGCTCGAGTCGTCGCGCCGGGAGGCGGCGTGGCGCGAAATGCGCCGCGATCTCGCGATCTCCGTTGCCCTGACAGCGCCGCTGCTGCTGCAGATGGCTGCGATGCTCATTCCGGGGCTGCGCGCCGGGCACGAGGACCTGCTGCCGCGCTGGCTCCAGTTCGCGCTGGCCACGCCCGTCCAGTTCGCAATCGGGCGCCGCTTCTACGTCGGCGCATGGCATGCGCTGCGCGGCGGCGGCGCGAACATGGACGTCCTGATCGCGCTGGGCACCACGATCGCCTGGACTTTCAGCGCGGTGGTCACCGTCCTGGGCCTGCACCAGCACGTCTATTTCGAGGCATCGGCCGCGATCATCACGCTGGTGCTGCTCGGCAAGGCGCTGGAAGCTCGCGCCAAGGCGCGCACGTCCGCCGCGCTCGAAGGATTGTTGCGGCTGCAGCCGCCGATCGCGCACGTCGAACGCGGTGATGCGATTGTCGACGTTCCGCTTGCCGACGTGAAGGTCGGCGACCGCTACCTGGTGCGCGCGGGCGAGGCGGTGCCTGTCGACGGTGTCGTCGTCGATGGCGCGTCGTTGGTCGATGAGAGCATGCTGACCGGCGAAAGCCTGCCGGTCGCCAAGGCCCCGGCCACGAAGGTCTATGCAGGAACGGCCAATCACGACGGCTTCCTGCGTTGCCGGGCCACCGGCGTGGGCAGCGCAACGTTGCTCGCCGGCATCGTCAGACTGGTCGGCGAAGCGCAGGGCACCAAGGCGCCGATCCAGAAGCTCGCGGACCGGATTTCGGGCGTGTTCGTCCCGGTCGTCGTCGTGATCGCAGCACTGACTTTCGTGCTCGCGTGGTGGTTGGTCGGTGACCCGACTGTCGCGCTGGTCAACGCGGTGTCGGTGCTGGTGATCGCCTGCCCCTGTGCGCTCGGGCTGGCGACACCGACCGCGATCATCGTCGGCACCGGACGCGGCGCGCAACTCGGCGTGCTGATCCGCAATGCCGTCGCGCTCGAGAACGCCGGGCGGCTGACGACGCTGGTCGTCGACAAGACGGGGACGGTGACTGCCGGTGTGCCTGCAGTGACGAGCGTCAGGCCCTGCGCTGCGACCGCAAGCGACGAGGTGCTCGCCGTCGCGGCGGCGCTGGAGAAGAACGCGCGGCATCCGCTCGCGCAGGCGATCGTCGCGCGGGCACGCGACGACGGTCTTGCGCTGCCGGCGGTCGAGGGTTTCACGTCGGTGCCCGGCAAGGGCACGCGCGGCGCCGTCGGTGCCGACAAGCGGGCCGCGCTCGCAGGGTCGCTGCAATTCCTCGTCGACGAAGGAATCGCCGTCGATCCCCGCGCCGTCGACGCGCTGCACATGAGCAGCGACAGCGTAGTCGCGGTGGCAATCGACGGTGCGCTCGCCGGGGTCATCACGTTGGCGGACCGGGTGCGAGCGACGTCGGCGAGCGCGATCGCGCGTCTTTCCACCCATGGCGTCGACGTGGTGATGATGTCGGGCGACAACCCCGCGACCGTCGCCGCGATTGCCGCCGAGGTCGGCATCCGCGATCACCGCGGCGCGATGACGCCCGCGGCCAAGGCGCAGGCGATTCGGGATCTGCAGGCCGCGGGTCGCGTGGTCGGGATGGTCGGCGACGGCGTCAACGACGCGCCGGCGCTCGCTGCCGCCGACGTGAGCTTCGCGATCGGCGCAGGCTCGGCAATCGCCATCGAGGCGGCGGACGTGACCGTCGTGCGCGACGACCTGGGGGCGGTCGTCGATGCGATCCTGCTGTCGCGTGCGACGCGCAGCAAGATCCGGCAGAACCTGTTCTTCGCTTTCGCCTACAACGTGCTCGGCATTCCGCTGGCCGCGCTGGGCCTGCTCAATCCGGTGATCGCCGGCGCCGCGATGGCAATGAGCTCGGTGTCCGTCGTCAGCAACGCGCTGCTGCTGCGGCGCTTCCGACCCAACCGCTAGAACTGCAAAGGGGCATCGAATGGAAACCGTGAAGCTCGACGTGCAGGGCATGACCTGCCAGGGCTGCGTGGCCAGCGTCACGCGCGTATTGAGGGCCGTACCCGGGGTCGAAGGCGCGGCGGTGACGCTGCAGCCAGGCGCTGCGACGGTGACGTTCGATCCGGCGCGCACCGACGTGGCCGCGCTGGGCGCGGCGATCCGCGAGGCCGGCTATGACGTCGCCGCCTGATCTGCCGGCGGGTCCGCCGCTGGCGTCCGAGTCACCGGCGGCGGCAGTCGAAGTGGCGCGCGATTCATGCGCGCATCCCGCGCACCCGGCTGTTGCGCGTCCCGCGGAAGCCGCCAAGGCACTGGCGACGCGCATCAACCGCATCGAAGGCCAGATTCGCGGCATCGGCAGGATGATCGAGGAGGACCGCTACTG
>JAGXBK010000096.1 GCA_018971195.1 Betaproteobacteria bacterium | reverse complement strand
CGATCGCGGACGTCCAGAATCTCGATCGTGCGCTGGTCATCGGGAGCTTCCTGCGCAAGGACCATCCGCTGCTCGCGCACCGGCTGCGTCAGGCAGCGAAGAAGGGCGCGCAGATCGCCTCGCTGCACTCGGTCGACGACGACTGGCTGATGCCCGTCGCCCATCGCGCGATCGTGCCGCCGTCGCTGCTGCCGATGTTGCTCGCCGAGATCGTCGTCGCGGCAGCCCAGGGCGCGGGCAGGGAGCAGCCGCAGGCGCTGGCCGGAATCGAGCCCACCGCGGGCGCCGAAGTGATCGCCGCGAGCCTGCTCACGGGCGAGCGGCGCGCGATCCTGCTCGGCAACTACGCGGTCCAGCATCCCGAAGCCTCGCAGATCGCCGCGCTTGCGCAGGCACTCGCCTCGATCACGGGCGCGTCGCTCGGGGTGCTGACCGAGGCCGCCAACACGGTCGGTGGTCACGTCGCGGGCGCGCTGCCGCAGCGCGGCGGCCGCAACGCGCAGGCGATGCTGGGTGGCGACGGGGACGAGCCGCGGCGTGCCTACGTCGTGTTGCATGCCGAGCCCGAGTTCGATTGCGCCAATCCGGTGGCCGCACGGGCGGCGCTCCAGAAAGCCGAGTTCGTCGTGGTGATGAGCCCGTTCCGACACGGCATGCAATACGCCGACGTGCTGCTGCCGATCGCGCCGTTCACCGAGACCTCCGGAACCTTCGTCAACTGCGAGGGCCGGGTGCAGGGGTTCCATGGCGTCGCCACCCCCGCAGGCGAGTCGCGACCGGGATGGAAGCTGCTGCGCGTGCTCGGGACCATGCTGAAGCTGGATGGCTTCGAATTCGAGACTTCCGAGGAAGTCCGCGATGCGGTGGTCGCGCAATGCGGCGACCTCGCGTCGCGGCTTTCCAGCGCGACGCGCACGCCGATCGTCGCGCCCGCGACGTCGGCCGCGACCGTCGAGCGCGTCGCCGACGTGCCCATCCATTTCGCCGATCCCCTGGCGCGGCGCGCGCCGGCGCTGCAGGAGACCGCCGACGCCCGGCCGCCGAAGGCCCGGGTCAATCGAACGCTGCTCGACGCACTGGGGATCGCCGAGGGGGCGCAGATCAAGGTCAGGCAGGGCGCCGGGGAGGCGGTGCTCGCGACGCAGGTCGATCCGTCGGTGCCCCCGGGGGTGGTGCGCATCGCGGCGGCGCATCCGTCGACCTGCGGCCTCGAGGGCCTTTCCGGCCCCGTCACCGTGGAGCGCGCATGAGCGCGGCGCGCGTAGCGAAAGCCCGCAGGGCCTGCCGCCGCGCGATTGCGGGAGGCCGACGCGACGATGCGTGCGTGCCCCGGTGGACCGTGGAGGCCGAGGCATGAGCATGACAGAGCTGCTCGCACCCCTGCAGAGCGCGATGGGCGCGTGGTGGCTCCCGGTCTGGACGATCGTCAAGGTGGTCGTCATCGCCGTGCCCCTGATCATCGCCGTCGCGTACCTGACTTACGCCGAGCGCAAGGTGATCGGCTGGATGCAGGTGCGCATCGGCCCCAACCGCGTGGGCCCGCTCGGCCTGCTGCAGCCGTTCGCGGACACGCTGAAGATGCTGTTCAAGGAGATCGTCGTCCCGTCGGGCGCGAGCCGCGCGCTGTTCTTCGTCGCGCCGATACTGTCGCTCGCGCCCGCCCTCGCCGCGTGGGCGGTGATCCCGTTCACCGGCACGCTCGTGCTGTCGAACATCAACGCCGGCCTGCTCTACCTGCTCGCGATGAGCTCGCTGGGGATCTACGGTGTGATCATCGCCGGCTGGGCGTCGAACTCCAAGTACGCGTTCCTGGGCTGCCTGCGCTCGGCGGCGCAGATCGTGTCCTACGAGATCGCGATGGGCTTCGCACTGGTCGGTGTGCTGATGGCGGCCAACAGCCTGAATCTGTCCGACATCGTCGCCGGGCAGGAAGGCGGCGCCGCGCACTGGTACGTCTGGCCGCTGTTCCCGCTGTTCGTGGTCTACCTGGTGTCGGGGATCGCCGAGACCAACCGCCATCCGTTCGACGTGGCCGAGGGCGAGTCCGAGATCGTCGCGGGCTTCCACGTCGAGTATTCCGGGATCATGTTCGCGCTGTTCTTCCTCGCCGAATACATGAACATGATCCTGATCGCCGCTCTGACGTCGACGATGTTCCTCGGCGGCTGGCTGTCGCCGTTCCCGATCCTGAACGAGGTCGACGTGTTCGGTGTCCATCCGTTCGGCGACGGCATGTTGTGGCTTGCCGTCAAGTGGGCGCTCGTGCTGCTGATCTTCCTGTGGATCCGCGCGACGTTTCCGCGTTACCGCTACGACCAGATCATGCGGCTGGGCTGGAAGGTGTTCATCCCGGTGACGCTGGTCTGGATCGTGTTCATCGGCGCCATGATGCAGACCCGCTACGCGGGCCTGTTCCACTAGCAGGCGAACGGCGAGGCGACCTTGTTCCAGCGCATCCGCGAATTCTTCGGCACCTGGTTCCTGCTCGAGCTCCTGAAAGGGATGTCGCTCACCGGGCGGTACATGTTCGCGCGCAAGATCACGATCCAGTTCCCCGAGGAGAAGACGCCGCAGAGCCCGCGCTTTCGCGGCCTTCATGCGCTGCGCAGATACCCGAACGGCGAGGAGCGCTGCATCGCCTGCAAGCTCTGCGAAGCGGTCTGCCCGGCGCTGGCGATCACGATCGAGTCCGCGCAGCGCGAGGACGGCACGCGCCGGACGACGCGCTACGACATCGACCTCACCAAGTGCATCTTCTGCGGGTTCTGCGAGGAAAGCTGCCCGGTCGACTCGATCGTCGAGACTCGCATCCTCGAGTACCACGGCGAGCGGCGCGGCGACCTCTACTACACGAAGGAAATGCTGCTTGCGGTCGGGGATCGCTACGAGGCCCAGATCGCAGCCGATCGTGCCGAGGACGCGGCATACCGCTGACCGTCCAAGCGGCACGGGCCCATGACACTGCGCGCGCAATGAGTTTCCAGACCTTCACCTTCTACGCTTTCGCCACGATCCTCGTATTCGCGGCGCTGCGCGTGATCACGACGCGCAACCCGGTGCACGCGGCGCTCTGGCTCGTACTGTCGTTCTTCACCGCCGCCGGGATCTGGCTGCTGCTGCAGGCCGAGTTCCTCGCGATCGCGCTGGTGCTGGTCTACGTCGGCGCCGTCATGGTCCTGTTCCTGTTCGTCGTGATGATGCTCGACGTCAACTTCGGCAGCATGCGCCAGCATTTCAGGAGCTACCTGCCGGCGGCCGCCGCGGTCGGCATCCTCGTGTTCTTCGAGATGGCGCTGGTCATCCTCGGCAGCGCAGTCGGGCCGGTGGCGGGGGCACCCGCGGCTCCGGCAGGGAGCAACACGCAGGCGCTGGGAGTGCTGCTGTACGTCGACTACGTGTACCCGTTCGAGATCGCGGCAGTCGTGCTGCTGGTCGCGATCGTCGCGGCGATCGCGCTGACGCACCGCAAGCGCAGGGAAATGAAGCACCAGGATGCGTCGGCGCAGATTCGGGCCCGCGCCAGCGAGCGGGTGCGCCTCGTCCGCATGCCATCGGAGAAACCGCCGGTCTGATCCGGCAACCGTGCGATCCGCGGTGCGCGCCTGCAGGCAGGGCCGCGCTCCGTGCCTCGCGCAGGGAGACAGGGAATGCCATTGCCAGGCGCACCGACACTCGCGCACTACCTCATGCTGGGGTCGATCCTGTTCGCGATCAGCATGGCCGGCATCTTTCTCAACCGGCGCAACGTCATCATCATGCTGATGGCGATCGAGCTGATGCTGCTCGCGGTCAACATGAACTTCATCGCGTTCTCGCGCTACCTGGGCGACATGGCAGGGCAGGTGTTCGTGTTCTTCATCCTGACCGTCGCCGCCGCCGAATCGGCGATCGGCCTCGCGATCCTGGTGCTGCTGTTCCGCAATGCCGGGTCGATCGACGTCGAGAAGCTCGGAAGCCTCAGAGGATGAGCGGCCGATGACGATGCGCGATCTCTACCTGCTGGTGCCGCTCGCGCCACTGGCGGCATCGGTGGTCGTCGGGCTGTTCGGACCGAAGCTCGGCCGCAGCCTGTCGCACTGGCTTTGCATCCTCGGCGTCGCCGTCTCCTTCGCCGCGTCGATCGCGATCGTGCGCGACGTCCACGCGGGCCACCTGTTCGACGGCGATATCTACACCTGGCTCGCGTCGGGGAGCCTCCGACTGGCCGTCGGGTTCCTGATCGACCCGCTGTCGGCGACGATGCTGGTCATCGTGACCTTCGTGTCGCTGATGGTCCACATCTACACGGTCGGCTACATGGCCGACGATCCGGGGTACACGCGGTTCTTCTCCTACATCTCGCTGTTCACGTTCTCGATGCTGATGCTCGTGATGAGCAACAACTTCATGCAGCTGTTCTTCGGCTGGGAGGCCGTCGGACTGGTGTCGTACCTGCTGATCGGGTTCTGGTACGAACGGCCGACGGCGATCTACGCGAACCTCAAGGCGTTCCTCGCCAACCGCGTCGGCGACTTCGGGTTCGTGCTTGGCATCGGGCTGGTCCTGGCGTACTTCGGCACGCTCGACTACGCGCCGGTGTTCGCGAAAGCCCCGTCGATGGCCGCAACGACGATCGCGCCGTGGACCGGGAGCGGTTGGTCGCTGCTGACCGCGATCTGCATCTGCCTGTTCGTCGGCGCGATGGGCAAGAGCGCGCAGGTCCCGCTGCACGTGTGGCTGCCGGATTCGATGGAAGGCCCGACGCCGATCTCCGCGCTGATCCACGCGGCGACGATGGTCACCGCGGGGATCTTCATGGTCGCGCGGATGAGCCCGCTGTTCGAATGGTCGGAGACCGCGCTGTCGTTCGTCACGGTGATCGGCGCGACGACCGCGCTGTTCATGGCGTTCCTCGGCATCGTGCAGAACGACATCAAGCGCGTCGTCGCCTACTCGACGCTGTCGCAGCTAGGGTACATGACGGTCGCGCTCGGGGTGTCGGCCTACTCGGCCGCGATCTTCCATCTGATGACGCACGCGTTCTTCAAGGCGCTGCTGTTCCTCGCGGCGGGCTCGGTGATCATTGCCTTGCACCACGAGCAGGACCTGCGGCGCATGGGGGGCCTGCGCCGGTACATGCCGATCACCTACGTGACCGCGGTGATCGGCTCGCTGGCGCTCGCCGGTATCCCTCCGTTCGCGGGCTTCTACTCGAAGGACGCGATCATCGAGGCGGTGGGGTTGTCGCACGTCGGCGGCCATCGCTACGCGTATTTCGCCGTGACGGCGAGCGTGTTCGTGACGGCGTTCTATTCGTTCCGGATGCTGTTCCTCGCCTTCCACGGCGAAGAGCGCTTCCATGCGCAGTCCGGGCACGACGGGGAATCGGGGTCCCATGGGCACGACGAAGGCGCCCACGACGCGGGACCGCCGCGGGAGTCGCCGTGGGTGGTGACCATCCCGCTGATCCTGCTCGCGATCCCGTCGGTCTACGCCGGCTGGGCCTACGTGCAGCCGATGCTCTTCGGCGACTGGTTCGGCAGCTCGATCTTCGTGCGCGAGCCTCACGCCGTGCTCGGGGAGATGAAAGGCGAGTGGCAGGGGCCGCTCGCGTTCGCGCTGCATGGCCTCGCGACCGCACCGTTCTGGCTCGCGATCGCGGGCGTCGCCACCGCCGTCTACCTGTACCTGGTCAATCCCGCGATGCCGGCGCGGATCGCCGCGCGCTTCGGCGCGATCACGACGCTGCTCGACAACAAGTACTACTTCGACCGCTTCAACGACTGGTTCTTCGCCGGCGGCGCGCGTTGGCTGGGCAATTTCGCGTCGACCTACGGCGACCGCACGATCATCGACGGCTGGGTTGTCAACGGGTCGGCGAAGCTCGTCGGAATCGCTTCGCGCGCGTTCCGGCGCATCCAGTCGGGCTACGTCTATCACTATGCATTCATGATGATCCTCGGCGTGTTCGGCCTGCTGTACTGGTGGGGGGCGAGGTGAGGGCTGCGCGATGACCCCGTACCTTTCGCTGTCGATCTGGGTGCCGATCGCGGCCGGGCTGGCGGTGCTCGGCGTCGGCCGCGACCGCGACGCGGCTTTCGCGCGCTGGATCGCGCTCATCGGCGCCATTGCCGGATTCCTGGTGACGATCCCGCTCTACGCCGATTTCGACACCGCGACTTCCGCGATGCAGTTCGTCGAGTATGCGTCGTGGATTCCCCGCTTCGGGATCCACTACCACCTGGGCGTCGACGGCATCTCGGTGCTGTTCATTCTGCTCAACAGCCTGATGACGGTGCTCGTCGTGTGGGCTGGCTGGGAGGTGATCACGACCCGGGTCGCCCAGTACATGGCGGCTTTCCTGATCATGTCGGGGTTGATGAATGGGGTGTTCTGCGCCCTCGACGGCATCCTGTTCTATGTATTCTTCGAGGCGATGCTGATCCCGATGTACCTGATCATCGGCGTGTGGGGCGGTCCCAACCGGGTCTACGCGGCGATGAAGTTCTTCCTGTACACGCTGCTGGGCTCGCTGCTGATGCTGGTTGCGCTGATCTATCTCTACAGCGTCTCGGAGAGCTTCGAGATCCTCGAGTGGTACAAGGTGCCGCTGGAGATGGGCGCCCAGATCCCGCTGTGGATCGCCTTCTTCCTTGCCTTCGCGGTCAAGGTCCCGATGTGGCCGGTGCACACCTGGCTTCCCGATGCGCACGTCGAGGCCCCGACCGGAGGGTCGGTGGTGCTGGCGGCGATCACCCTCAAGATCGGCGCGTACGGCTTCGTGCGCTTCATCCTGCCGATCGTCCCCGACGCATCGCGCTACCTGTCGGGGTTCGTCATCACGCTGTCGCTGATCGCCGTCGTCTACATCGGCTTCGTGGCGCTGGTGCAAGCCGACATGAAGAAGCTGATCGCGTACTCGTCGATCTCGCACATGGGTTTCGTGACCCTGGGCTTCTTCCTCTACAGCCAGCTCGGCGTCGAGGGCGCGCTGGCGCAGATGTTGTCGCACGGCTTCGTGTCGGCGGCGATGTTTCTGTGCGTCGGCGTCATGTACGACCGGATGCATTCGCGGCAGATCGCCGACTACGGCGGCGTCGTCAACACGATGCCCAAGTTCGCCGCGTTCATGATGCTGTTCGCGATGGCAAACGCAGGATTGCCCGGAACCTCGGGGTTCGTGGGGGAGTTCCTGGTGATCCTCGCCGCCGTGAAGGCAAATTTCTGGCTGGGCTTCGCCGCCGCGGTCACGTTGATCCTGGGCGCCGCGTACACGCTGTGGATGTACAAGCGCGTGATCTTCGGGCCCGTCGCGAACGCCAACGTGGCCAAGCTGACCGACATCGGGCGGCGCGAGTTCTGGCTGCTGACGGTGCTCGCCGTCGCGGTGCTTGGCATGGGGCTCTGGCCGAAGCCGCTGATCGACGTCATGCATGTCTCGGTCGCCAACCTCCTGCAGACCGTGGCCCGCTCGAAGCTCTGACATGCTCGCCGACCTCAACGCACTGGCCGCACTGCCCGAAATCGTCGTCCTGACCGCGGCAGCCTCGATCCTGCTGATCGACCTGTTCGTGTCCGACGACCGGCGGCATGTCTCGTACTGGCTGACCCAGCTCACGCTGCTGGTCGCCGTCTGTGTGACGCTGACGACGCTGCGACTGGACGCGGTGCGGGCGTACCACGACCTGGTCATCGACGACATGCTCGCCGATTTCCTGCGCATCGCTTGCTTCGTCGCAGTCTCGCTGATCCTGTTCTACTCGCGCAGCTATCTGGTCGCCCGCGGCATGTTCCGCGGCGAGGTGTTCGTGCTGATGCTCTTCGCGCTGCTCGGGATGGAGGTGATGATCACCGGGAACAGCCTGCTGACGCTCTACCTCGGTCTCGAGCTGATGTCGCTGTCGCTCTACGCGCTGGTGGCGTCGCGCCGCGATCACGCGCAGTCGACCGAGGCCGCGATGAAGTATTTCGTCCTCGGCGCACTGGCGTCGGGGATGCTGCTGTACGGCATGTCGATGATCTACGGCACGACCGGGTCGCTCGATCTCGACCACGTCGCGCGGGCGGTGTTCACCAGACACGCGAACCCTGCGCTGCTGACGCTGGGGCTCGTATTCGTCATCGCCGGCCTCGCATTCAAGCTCGCCGTCGTGCCGTTCCACATGTGGGTTCCCGATGTCTACGAGGGCGCGCCGACGCCGGTGACGGTGCTGATCGGGACGGCCCCCAAGATCGCCGCGTTCGCGATGGCGCTGCGGCTGCTGTCCTCGGGGCTGCAGGGCGTGTCGTTCGACTGGCAGGGCATGCTGATCGTGCTGTCCGTGCTGTCGATGGTGCTGGGCAACCTGATCGCGATCTCGCAGACGAACGTCAAGCGCATGCTCGCGTATTCGACGATTGCGAACATGGGCTACATGCTGCTCGGCCTGCTCACTGCCGACCGCTACGGCTACTCAGCCGCGATGTTCTACGTCGTCACCTACGCGCTGACCAGTCTCGCGTCCTTCGGGATCGTCATGCTGCTGTCGCGGGAGGGGTTCGAGAGCGACCGCCTCGACGACTTCAAGGGCCTGAATCGGCGCTCGCCATGGTGGGCGTTCATCATGCTGCTGGTGATGTTCTCGCTCGCCGGCCTGCCGCCGACTGTGGGCTTCTATGCCAAGTTCATGGTGATCGAGGCGGCGATCAACGACGGCTTCGTCTGGCTTGCGGTCGTCGCCGTGATGACGTCGCTGATCGGCGCGTTCTACTACCTGCGGATCGTCAAGCTGATGTACTTCGACGACCCCGTCGAAACGCTGCCGATCGTCGTGCGCGGCGATACGCAGCTCGTGCTTTCGGTCAACGGGCTGCTGCTGCTCGTGCTGGGGATCCTTCCGCAGCAGCTGATCGGATTGTGCGCGATCGCGCTGACGCAGTCGAACTTTCCGTGAACGGACCTGCCATGACTGCATCACAGGGAATGGATGCCATCCCGCGGTTGTCGCGGCGGGGCGAATCGCTGGGGACCGAGAACGCGTTCGTCGTGCTGGCCGAGGTGAACGCACTGGTCCGCCAGGGCCAGGATATCGTGTCGTTCTGCATCGGCCAGCCGGACTTTCCGACGCCGCGCAACATCCAGGACGCCGCCATCGCCGCGATCCGCGGCGGCAAGCACGGTTACACGCCGTCGGCGGGGATCGACGAGCTGCGCGAGGCGGTCGCCCGCGATCTCGGGCAGCGTCGCGGTCTCGACATCCGTCCCGAGGACGTCGTCGTCGGCGCCGGCGCCAAGCCTTTCATCGCCTACACGATCGCCTCCGTCACCGACTACGGCGCGGGCGAGGAGGTGATCTATCCCGTTCCGGGCTTCCCGATCTACGAGTCGCAGATCGTCGCCAACGGCGCGGTGCCCGTGCCGGTCTTCCTGCGCGAGTCGCGCGACTTCGCGTTCGATCCGGCGGAGCTCGAGGCGAAGATCACCGACAAAACCCGGCTGCTGATCCTCAACACGCCCCAGAACCCGACCGGCGGCGTCCTTGGCGCGGCGGACCTCGATGCGATCGCCGAGGTCCTTGCGCGGCATCCCCTGGTCTGGGTGTACGCCGACGAGATCTATTCGCGCCTGGTCTATGGGGCCGCGTTCGACACGCTGGCCCGGCGCGCCGGGATGCAGAAGCGCACGATCATCGCCGATGGCGCGTCGAAGACCTGGGCGATGACGGGGTGGCGCGTCGGCTACGTCGCCAACCGCGCACTGGCGCCCGCGTTCACGCGCTGGATCACCAACACCGAATCCTGCGCGTCGCAGATCTCGCAGTGGGCGGCCGTCGAGGCGATCAACGGGCCGCAGGACTCGGTCGTCGAGATGCACGCGCGCTTCGCCGAGCGCCGCGACCTGGTTGTCCGCCTGCTGAATTCGGTTCCGGGAGTGTCGTGTCGCAGCCCCGGCGGGGCGTTCTATGCCTGGCCCAATGTGACCGAGGCTTGCCGTATGGTCGGTGCCGGCGATTCCGAGGTGCTGCGCAAGCGCCTGCTGCACGAGGCCGGTATTGCCGTGCTCGCTGACATCCATTTCGGGCGGCGCGTGCCCGGCGACGGGCAGCACATCCGGTTGTCGTACGCCACGTCGAATGCGGCGATCGAGGAGGGGATGTCGCGGCTCGACGCCTTCATCCGCCGCAATGCAAAGCAGTAAATGGGGTCAGGAGTAAATGGGGTCAGAGCT
>JAGXBK010000095.1 GCA_018971195.1 Betaproteobacteria bacterium | reverse complement strand
CGCAAACTCGGGGACGCAGAAATCAGGGACGCACCACGTTTCCCCGCGGAAATCAGGGACGCACCACGTTTTCCAGGCGATACCACCTTCTCTGAAGCAGGGACAGATGGAAAACGTGGTGCGTCCCTGATTTCCGCGGGGAAACGTGGTGCGTCCCTGATTTCTGCGTCCCCGATTTTGCGGTTGGGCCTGCGCCTCGTTGGCGGACTGTCGGAAGGCGGCGCAAGGCGGATCGTGGCGGCGCGCCGCGAGCGGACGTTCGCGAGCGTTGCCGATCTCGCGCATCGTGCGCTGCTCGACCAGCGCGACCTCACCGCGCTCGCCGGCGCCGACGCACTCGCGTCGCTCGCGGGCCACCGCCACGAAGCCGCCTGGGACGTGGCCGGCATCGAACGGCTGCCGCCGCTGCTCGCAGGTGCCGAATTCGGCGAAGCAAGCGCAGGATTGCCCGCGCCAACCGAAGGCCAGGAGATCGTCGCCGACTATCGCCGGCTCGGATTGACGCTGCGCCGCCATCCGCTCGCGCTGCTGCGACGCCAGTTGCGCGAACGCCGGCTGGCGCCCGCCGACGAGATCATGCAGGCGCCGCATGGACGCCTGGTCCGCACGGCCGGAATCGTCATCGGGCGCCAGCGACCCGACACTGCGAGCGGCGTCGTGTTCGTGACGATCGAGGACGAGACGGGCACGACCAACGTCATCGTGTGGCGCGATCTCGGCGAGCGCCAGCGACGCGAGCTTCTCGGCTCTCGGCTGCTCGCCGTCTACGGCAAGGTGGAACGTGAAGGCGCGGTCGTCCATGTGCTCGCCGGCCGACTCGCCGACCTCACGCCGCTGCTCGGCGCGCTACCCACGCGCTCGCGCGACTTTCATTGAGCGCGGGACACTCGCGCATCGCCGCGTCGGGTCACCCCCCGACGCAAGGCCGGCGGGCTAGACCGCGCGCGCGGCGACCACGCGACCGCGCACCTCGCCGAACCCGACGCGATGGTCCTTCGCCTGCGCGTAGCCGGTGATGATGACCTCGTCGTCGTCCTCGAGAAAACACCGCTCGCTGCCATCGTCCAGCTTGATCGGACGGCTGCCGTTCCATGTGAGCTCGAGCAGCGACCCGAGCGAGTCGGGCGTCGGACCGCTGATCGTTCCCGAGCCCATCAGGTCGCCGACCCGGAGGTTGCAGCCGGACACCGTGTGGTGCGCGAGCTGCTGCGCAATGCTCCAGTACAGGTACCTCAGATTGGTTCTGCAGATCGTCGTCGCAGGCTTGCCCGCGGGAGCGAGGCTCGCCTCGAGCCGGATGTCGTAGGCCTGTGCGCCGCTGGTCTCGAGGTACGACAGCGGCGACGGGTCCTGCGGCGGCCCGGCGACCCGGAACGGCTGCAGCGCCTCCATGGTGACGATCCAGGGGGAGATCGACGTCGCGAACGACTTGCTGTTGAAGGGACCGAGCGGAATGTACTCCCACTGCTGAATGTCGCGGGCGCTCCAGTCGTTCATCAGCACCATCCCGAACACGTGGCTAGCGGCCCGCCCGATGGGGACCGGCTCGCCCAGTTCGTTGCCGGCTCCGACGATGAACGCCGTCTCGAGCTCGAAGTCGAGCTTCGCCGACGGGCCGAACACGGGTGCGCGCTGGTCGGAACCGCGGGTCTGGCCGTTGGGGCGCAGCACCGGCGTGCCGCTGACGACGACCGAGCTTGCACGCCCGTTGTAGGCAATCGGCAGATGCAGCCAGTTGGGCAGCAGCGCATGCTTCGCGTCTCTGAACATCGAGCCCACGTTGGTCGCGTGTTCCTTCGACGAATAGAAATCGGTGTAGCCGGGAACCGAAATCGGCATCAGCATCCGCGCCGCGATCGCCGGGACGAAGGCGCGGGCGCGAAGCGCGGCGTCGTCGCGCAGTCTTGGATTGTCGTGTCGCAAGAGGTCGCTGATCGCCGCCCTCGCCCGCGACCAAAGCTCGGGGCCGCGCTCGATGAATGCGTTCAGCGTGGCGCGATTGAACACGCGCTCGCCGGGCACGACCTCGAGCAGCTTCGCCTGCTCGAGCACCGCGAGATCGAGGATCTGGCTGCCGATCGCCACGCCTGCCCGCGGCGCATAGTTTGCCGGCGTGGTGAACATGCCGAACGGCAGGTTCTGGATCGGGAAGTGCGAGTCTCGTTCTACCGGAATGAACGAGTTGAGCCGGGGATCGTTAGGATGCATCGCGTCCTGCGCTCATGCTGCGTTGCTGCACGCCGGTGTGGCGGCCTGCATCGCCTTGGCGGTGGCGACGGGCAGGATCGCATCGAGGCCCACGCCGTTCTTGACGGCCGTGATCTCGGCGAGTATCGAGACCGCGATCTCGGGCGGGGTGCGGCTTCCGATGTACAGGCCGATCGGGCCGTGCAGGCGCGCGATCTGCGCCTCGGTCAGGTCGAATTCGTGCAGGCGCTCGCGCCGCTTGGCGTTGTTGGCGCGCGATCCCAGGGCGCCGACGTAGAACGCCGGCGACTTCAGCGCCTCGAGGAGCGCGAGGTCATCGAGCTTGGGATCGTGCGTCAGCGCAACGACTGCACAGCGCTCGTCGAGCCGCATCGCCTGCACGGTGTCGTCGGGCATCGTGCGCACCAGCGCAACGCCGGGCACGTCCCAGGTCTCCGTGTATTCGTCGCGCGGATCGCATATCGTCACCTGGTAGTCGAGTCCAACCGCGATCTGGGCGAGGTACTTGGACAGCTGCGACGCCCCGATCACCAGCATCCGGTAGCGCGGGCCATGGATCGTCGTCAGCACCTTGCCGTCGTAGGTCAGCCCCTCGGTCGCGGCGGCCTTCTGCAGCGTCCAGCTGCCGTCGGCGAGGGTCAGCCTGCGCGCCGTCAGGCGTCCCGCCTCGACCTCGGTCAGCAGCGCGCGGATGCCCGAGTCGCGGGTCAGCGGCTCGAGCACGAGGCGGATCGTCCCGCCGCAGGGCAACCCGAACCGGCGCGCCTCGTCCGCCGAGACGCCGTAGGTGACGACCTCGCATTTCGTGGCCCTCTGGCCCTCGCGCCTCGTGCGCCCGACGATGTCGTCCTCGATGCAGCCGCCGGACACCGAGCCGACGACCAGTCCGTCGTCACGCACCGCCAGCATCGCGCCTTCCGGACGCGGCGAGCTGCCGAAGGTCTGCACGACCGTGACGAGCAGGGCGCGATGGCCGGCATCGAGCCAGTCGGCACTTCTCTTCAGGACTTCGAGA
Organism: Betaproteobacteria bacterium; assembly: GCA_018971195.1. Lineage (GTDB taxonomy): Bacteria > Pseudomonadota > Gammaproteobacteria > Burkholderiales > Casimicrobiaceae > VBCG01. The sequence goes on along the minus strand of JAGXBK010000095.1, from coordinate 6,964 downwards.
TCGACGCTATCCATCACCAGGCTCCTTCACGCAGGTCACGTCCGCGCGCGCAGGTAGAGAATGATCAGCACGACGACGATGGCGGCGATCGCGGCGTAGCGAATCCAGGAAATGCCGCCCCCAGGCGCGCCGCGGGCCGCCGCCTTGCCCGCGCCGGCCTCGGCTCCGGACACCTCGGCGGCTGCGGCCGGCCGCCGGCGTTGGATGAAGCGCGTGAAGAAATCGTCGGTCATCTTGGCGGCTACACCGTCGACCAGCCGCGAGCCGATCTGCGCCAGCTTGCCGCCGACCTGCGCCTTGGCGACGTAGGTCAGCGCGGTCTCGTCGGCGCCGGAAGGCGCGAGCGACACACGCGCTTCGCCTTTGGCGAATCCAGCGGCACCGCCCTGCCCGTCGAAGCTCAGCGTGTACGAGGTCGGCGCGACGACCTCCGACATCGCCATCCTTCCGGTGAAACGCGCCGCCACCGGACCGACGCGCGCAGCCATCACGACCCGCCACTCGCCCTCGCTCAGCCGCTCGATCGACTCGCAGCCCGGCAGGCAGTCCTTCAGCACATCGGGATCGTTGAGGGCCCCCCATACGACCGCGGGCGGCGCCGGGACGATGCGGGTGTTGGAGATCTCCATGCGGGGAGCGTCGCGGCGTCAGGCGGCCCGTGCCAATGCGCCCGAGTGGCGCGTCGGACCGCGGGCCAGCGCCTTCGCGAGGTCGGTCAGCGAATCGAGATTGTGCACCGGGAGGAAATCGTCGACCCAGGGCAGCAGCGCACGGATGCCCGCGGGCCGCGCCTCGAACCCGGCGTAACGCAGCAGCGGATTCAGCCAGACGAGTCGCGCGCAGGATTTCGCGAGACGCTCGGCCTCGAAGGCCAGCCCCTCGCCGGCGTCGGCATCGAGTCCGTCGCTGATCAGCAGCACCACCGCGTTCTGGCCCAGCAGGCGACGCGACCAGTGGCGGTTGAACTCGAGCAGGCAGGCGCCGATCCGCGTCCCACCCGCCCAGTCCTCGACGGCCGCGGCGACGTGGGCGAGCGCGATATCGACATCGCGCTGGCGCAGGTGCCGCGTGATGTTGGTGAGCCTCGTCCCGAAGGTCAGCACGTGCACGCGGTCGCCCTCGTTGGTGATCGCATGCAGGAAGTGCAGCAGCATCCTCGCGTAGCGATCCATCGATCCCGAGATGTCGCACAGCACGACCAGCGGTGGCGTGCGTCTGCGGCGCGCGCGAAAGCGCAGCGGTGCGAGCGTGCCGGCCGCACCGACGCTGCGGCGGAGCGTGGCACGGACGTCGATGGCCCGGCCGCGGGGTGCGGCCGAGGTCCTGCGCACCGGCAGCTCGGGCAACGGCAGCTTGACGCGTCGCAGCAGAGCCTTGACCTCGGCGAGCTCCTCGACGGTCATCGTCGCGAAATCCTTCGTCTGCAGCACCTCGCGCGCCGAGAACGAGAAGGTCGCGTCGAGATCGGTCTCCTGCTCGAGCGTCTCCTGCCGAGGACGCGGCGGAGGCAGCATCGCCTGCGCGAGCCGAGCCGGAAGCTCGGCCGCATCGCCGGCACGGCCCTGGACCTTGGGCAACAGCGCCGCGAGCATCTTCTCGAGCAGGCGCGGATGGCGCCAGTACAGGTCGAACGCCTGCTCGAAGAGCACGAGATGCTCGCTGCGCGAGACCAGCACCGCGGCCAGCGCCTCCCGGAAATCGTCGCGATTCTCGATGCCGACCGCCCCGACGGCGGCGAGGGCGTCGATCATCTTCGCGGGTCCGACGGGCAGGCCCGCGGCACGCAGCATGCGTACGAAATGCAGCACATTCTCCGCCATCTTGCCCCGCGGCAGCTGCGCGAGGAACCCCGGCGCCGGCGATGATGCCGAGCTCACGCGCCGGCCCTCGCAACCTGCGCCTCGTCGACCAGCCGCGCGGCGACGTCGGGCGTGATCGCGCCGATGTCGTCCTGGTACTTGAGCAGCGCACCCAGCGTGTCCGCGACCGTCTGCGGATCGAGCGTGATGCGGTCGAGCGCGATGAGCGCTTCCGCCCAGTCGAGGGTCTCGGCGATTCCGGGTGCCTTGAACAGGTCGAGCGCGCGCAGGCGCTGCGTGAAGCCGACGATCTGCCGCGCGAGCGCCTCCGATGCGGCAGGGCATTTGCGGCGCAGGATCTCGAGCTCGCGGCTGGCATCCGGGTAATCGACCCAGTGATAGAGGCAGCGGCGCTTGATCGCGTCGTGGATCTCGCGCGTGCGGTTGGACGTGATGACGACCACCGGCGGCGCCGCCGCGCGGATCGTGCCGAGCTCCGGGATCGTCACCTGGAAATCGGACAGCACTTCCAGCAGGTAGGCCTCGAAGGGCTCGTCGGCACGGTCGAGCTCGTCGATCAACAGCACCGGCGGGACGCCGTCCTCGGGCGACAGCGCCTGGAGCAGCGGGCGGCGCAACAGGAACCTGGTCGTGAAGATGTCGTGGGCGAGCTCGGCGCGCTCGACGCCGCCGACCGCCTCGGCGAGCCTGATCTCGACCATCTGCCGCGGGTAGTTCCACTCGTAGACCGCAGCCGCGGTGTCCAGCCCCTCGTAGCACTGCAGCCGCACCAGGCGCCTGTCCAGTCCCGCGGCGAGGACCTTGGCGACTTCGGTCTTGCCCACGCCGGCTTCGCCTTCCAGGAACAGCGGACGCCCGAGCTTGAGCGCGAGGAACACCGCAGTCGCGAGCCGACGGTCCGCGACGTAGTCGTGCTGGCCGAGCAGCGCGAGGGTTGCGTCGACCGTGGCGGGAACTGCGGCAGGCGTGCGTTGGCTATCCACGAAGTGGGGGCTTGCGAAGGGCGAACTGACATTCTAGGCCACCCGCGCGCGCGCGCTTGCGGACGCGCGCAGGAATCGGGGCGCACGCGCGGCCGCGGCCGCGCGCTGCTCGCCCCGCCGCGGCCGCGTATGGGGCAGTGACCTCACCCGCAGGCTGCGACCGCGCGCGAGGCCATCACCGACACGAGGTGCGCGCGGTACGCTGCGGTTGCGTGCAGGTCGGCGTTGAGCCCCGATGCGTCGACCTTGACCGCTTTCGCGGCGTCGGCAGTGAAGCGCTTCGCCAGCGCAGCCTCGATCCCGGTCGCGCGGAACACGGCCGGCGCGGCACCGGTGACTGCGACGCGCACGCTGCCGTCGGCGAGCTGCGCGACGAACACGCCAACCAGCGCGAAACGCGAGGCCGGATTCGGAAACTTCGCATACGCCGCCTTCCTCGGCGACGGGAAGGAAACCGCAGTGATGATCTCGTCCGCGGCCAGCGCAGTCTCGTACATGCCCTTGAAGAAATCGCCGGCGGCGAGCCGGCGCTTGCCGGTGACCACCGTCGCATTCAGTGCGAGCACCGCGGCGGGCCAGTCCGCGGCAGGATCGTTGTTCGCGAGCGCCCCGCCGAGCGTGCCCATGTTGCGCACCTGCCGATCGCCGATGCCCTCGGCCAGTGCGGCGAGCGCCGGAATCGCGCGCTTGACCTCGGTCGACGACGCGATGTCGGCGTGGCGGGTCATCGCACCGATCACCAGGGCGTCGCCTTCCCTGCGGATACCCTGCAGGTCGGCGATCCCCGAGAGGTCGACGAGGGTACCCGGCTGCGCGAGGCGCAGCTTCATCGCGGCGATCAGGCTCTGCCCGCCCGCGAGGGGCTTGCCGCCGGTCTTCGCGAGCAGCGCGGCGGCGTCGGCGACGGTCTTGGCTCGCTGGTATTCGACTTCGTACATGGTCGGCTCCTTCGCCTGCCGTCAGGCAGCGGCTTTGGCGGATTGGATGGCATGCCAGACGCGCTGCGGCGACGCAGGCATGTCGAGGTGCTTGACGCCCAGCGGCGCGAGCGCGTCGAGCACGGCGTTCATCAGCGCAGCGGGCGAACCGATCGCGCCGGCTTCGCCGCAACCCTTCGCGCCCAGCGGATTGTGGGTGCAGGGCGTGACGCGCGTGGACACCTTGAACGACGGCATGTCGTCGGCGCGTGGCATGGCGTAGTCCATGTAGCTGCCGGTCAGGAGCTGGCCGCTCTCCGGATCGTAGACGCAGCTCTCCAGCAGCGCCTGTCCGATGCCCTGCGCGAGTCCGCCGTGCACCTGCCCTTCGACGATCATCGGGTTGATGATGTTGCCGAAGTCGTCGCAGGCGCTGAAGCCGGCGATGTCGACCACGCCGGTGTCCGGATCGATCTCCACTTCGCAGATATGCGTGCCTGCCGGGTACGTGAAGTTGGTCGGATCGTAGAACGCAGTCTCGTCGAGCCCCGGCTCGAGCTTGTCGAGTGGGTAGTTGTGCGGGACGTAGGCAGTCAGCGCGATCTCGCCGAACGTCTTGCTGCGATCGGTGCCCGCAACGCTGAACTTGCCGTCCTCGAACTCGATGTCGGTCTCGGCCGCCTCGAGCAGGTGCGCCGCGATCTTCTTGCCCTTGGCGACGACCTTGTCGAGGGCCTTGACGATCGCCGTGCCGCCGACGGCGAGCGAGCGCGAGCCGTAGGTGCCCATGCCGAACAGCACGCGACCCGTGTCCCCGTGCACGATGTCGACGTTCTCGATCGGGATGCCGAGCTTCGATGCGACGATCTGCGCGAACGTCGTCTCGTGTCCCTGGCCGTGGCTGTGCGAGCCGGTGAACACCGTCACGCTGCCGGTCGGGTGGACACGGACCTGGCCCGCCTCGAACAATCCGGCGCGTGCGCCCAGGGCCCCCGCGACGTTCGACGGTGCGAGTCCGCAGGCCTCGATGTACGACGCATAGCCCAGCCCGCGCAGCTTGCCGCGTTTGGCGGCCTCGGCCCTGCGGGCAGGAAAGCCCTTGACGTCGGCAAGCTCGTTCGCGCCGGCGAGCGTCTGGTCGTAGTCCCCGATATCGTAGTTGAGCGCCACCGGCGTCTGGTAGGGAAAGCTGCGGATGAAATTGCGCCGGCGGATCTCGTCCTGGGCGATGCCCATCTCGACGCCGGCTTCGCGCACGATCCGCTCGACGACATAGGTCGCCTCGGGGCGACCGGCACCGCGGTAGGCGTCGACCGGCGCCGTGTTGGTGAACACGGCCGTGACCTCGCAATGGATCGCCGGTGTCGTGTACTGCCCGGCGAGCAGCGTCGCGTAGAGGATCGTCGGGATGCAGGACGCGAACGTCGACAGATAGGCACCCATCGCCGCCGTCGTGCGGACGCGCATCGCGAGGAACTTGCCGTCCTTGTCGAGTGCCAGTTCGGCGTGCGTGACGTGATCGCGGCCGTGGGCGTCGGAAACGAAGGATTCGCTGCGCTCGGCCGCCCACTTGATCGGCCGATTGACGCGCTTCGATGCCCACACCATCGCCGTTTCCTCGGCGTACAGGTAGATCTTGGAGCCGAAGCCGCCCCCGACGTCGGGCGCGATCACCCGCAGCTTGTGCTCCGGAAGGCCGAGCACGAACGCCGTCATCAGCAGGCGCTCGACGTGGGGGTTCTGGCTGGTAACGTAGAGCGTGTAGGACTCGTCGGCGCGGCTGTAGGACGCCACGGCTGCGCGCGGCTCGATCGCATTCGGGATCAACCGGTTGTTGACCAGATCGAGCTTGGTGACATGCGCCGCCTTGGCGAACGCCGCGTCGACGGCGGCCTTGTCGCCGATCGACCACGTGTAGCACTTGTTGCCCGGCGCCTCGTCGTGGATCTGGGGCGCGCCCGGCTTCAGCGCATCGACCGGATTGACCACCGCCGGGAGGACATCGTAATCGACCTCGATCAGTTCGGAGGCGTCCTTGGCCTGGCTGCGCGTCTCGGCGACGACCAGCGCCACGTGATCGCCGACGTAGCGGACCTTGCCCTTGGCGAGCACCGGATGCGGGGGCTCTTTCATCGGCGTGCCGTCGACGCTGGTGATCAGCCAGCCGCAGGGCAGTCCGTTGACGCCCTCGAGATCGGCGCCGGTGTAGACGGCGACCACTCCCGGGGCGGCTTTCGCCTTCGACGTGTCGATCGACCTGATCTTCGCATGTGCATGCGGCGAGCGCAGGAAATACGCGTGGGTCTGGTTCGGCAGCGTGACGTCGTCGGTGTACTGGCCGGCGCCGGTCAGGAACCGCGCGTCTTCCTTGCGCCTGACCGATTGGCCGATGATTCCCGTTTCGTTCGCACCCATCGCCTGCTCCTCCTACTTCGCCATGGCGGCAGCGCCCTGCTGCACCGCCTTGACGATGTTGTGATAACCGGTGCAGCGGCACAGATTGCCTTCGAGCTGCTCGCGGATCGTCGTCTCGTCGGCCCCGGGATGGCGCTCCACCAGGTCGAGGGCGCTCATCACCATGCCGGGCGTGCAGAAGCCGCATTGCAGCCCGTGGCAATCCTTGAACGCAGCCTGCATCGGATGCAGCCCGCCGTCGGGAGACAGGCCCTCGATGGTGATGATCGCAGCGCCCTGCGCCTGCACGGCCAGCACGTTGCAGGCCTTGATCGCGCGGCCGTTCAGATGCACCGTGCACGCGCCGCACTGGGCAGTGTCGCAACCGACGTGCGTGCCGGTGAGCCCGAGATTGATGCGCAGGAAGTCGACGAGCAACGTGCGCGGATCGACGTTGGCGTCGACGGCCTTGCCGTTGACCGTCATTGCAATCTGAATGCCCATGCGCGGTTACTCCTTGACTGTTTGGATGGGGAGACCCGTGGATGCTGCAGGGCTCGTCGGAATGGTGGTTGCCGCCCGGACCCGCGTCGCACCCTCGATGGGACAGCGTCGCTGCGGCCCCGGTTCGCGGGCAATCGGCGCGGGTGACGCGACCATGGTACCCATGCTGCCCCGATCCGACAATGCTCAGTTTGCAGGCGACGGCGCGCCAAGGCTTCGCAGCTCCCGCGGATGCCCGTTACGCCCGCACGGGGGCACCCGGCCGAGCGCCACCCCGGAATCCGCCGCTCGACGCCCTACCGCCCGCTCGATTCGCCCGACGACGGGTGACCACGCTGCCGGGTGA
>JAGXBK010000270.1 GCA_018971195.1 Betaproteobacteria bacterium | reverse complement strand
GAGGCTATAATCCGCGCGCTGCCAGCTCGCAGCGCCGGGTTCCTGCCACGACCCGCCGTCCCGCGCAGTGCCACGGGCCCGTAGCTCAGTCGGTTAGAGCAGGCGACTCATAATCGCTTGGTCGCTGGTTCGATCCCAGCCGGGCCCACTCCCGATCGCCGCTGCGGCGAAGCGCAGCCAACGTCGCGCTTCAACTCGAAGGCGCGCACATCACCGGCGAATTCGGCGGGACCCCGTAGCCTTCCTGGATCCAGCCACCGTCCTTGATGATGGAATCGCGGACGTCGACCTCGATCGTATAGCGATGATGGAGCCCGTTGGAATCGCTGAGGAAGCGGTAGACGGGCTTGCTTCCGGCCGGGCAGGCGCCGGTAGTGGCGTTGGGAAGCAGGATGTAGAACACCGACGGGCTTTCCTCCACCCACTGCGCCGCGAACTTCTGCCCGACCGCCGCGCATTCCGCAGGGCTGGCCGAGTAGAAATGCGAATCTCCATACGCGGGCTTGACGTAGAACCGGCATACGGGCTGCACGCCTGCCGGCGCGACCGACGGATCGGTGTAGGCGAGGAAACGCAGGCCGGTTCGCACCCATCCCACCAGGACGCCGGTGTCGAGAACCTGGATTTCAAGCGGGCTGGCGGTGATGAAATAGTCGTCGAGCGTCGCGTTGTAGTACTCGACCACCGGCGTCGTCTTCGCGGGATTGGCGGCACCGGGGGTCAGATACTGGACGAGCAGCGGGAGTGCCACGTCGAACCGGGAGAAGTCGTCGATGCCCGTCGGTGTGTTGCAGGACGAGCCCCCGCCGTAGAGGCCGCCGCGCAACTCCAGGTAGCTGCGCGACGCGTCCAGGGTAAACAAGCCGCTGCCGCTGCTCCCCGGCTCGGTCGCTCCCCGCGACCATTGCATTGCGATGAACGAGCTTCCGTCGGAATAGGTGTCGTAGGGCTGCACGGCGCCCTGGCTGAACTTCTTGAGGTCGCCTTTCGGGTGGTGGATGCCGTCGGCGGCGGTGCCGATTGGGACCATTCCGTTGCCGTTCCACGCGGAGAACGTGGCGCCCGCAGGCGGCGCTGCATTGAGCCGGACCAGCGCCCAATCGTAGTCCACGCCGCGGGCCAACAGCGTTGCGCCTGCAGCCGCTTCCGAAAAGTTGACGTTCGCGGCGGCGTCCACGCCGCAGGTATCGGTCTGGAAGCGCCAGAAGGTTTCGAAGGTCTGCGCCACTGCCGCGGGTTGGCCTTGCGAGGCGGCGGGATCGGAGCCGTCGTTGTCGATGCAGTGGTTCGCGGTGTAGAAATAAGGCGTCAGGGAGGTCGCCGAGTCATTGAGCAGCGTGCCGGTGCAAAGATAGCTGCTCCCGTGGTCCACGAGCAATATCCGCGCGGTGGCGTCGATGGCCTGCGAAGCTTGCTGCTGCAGCGGCGATGCGATGCAGGCGACATCGACCTCGCAGGAGCCCGATGCGCCGATATCGCCAAGGGGATCCGCCTGCTTGAGGGCACCGGTGGACAGGGACAGGTGCGACAACATCGGCAAGCTGATCGTGGCACCTGCCAGCGAGGCGCCTCGCGGGACCGCCAATTCGACGACCGCGGTCTCGCCGTCGAGCAGCGGCGACCAGAACGTCCCCTCGCTCACGATGCGCGCGGCGTCGACCGGACCGTAAACCGCTGCGGCGGGCGCCGACCCGCGAAAGCGCACGACCAGCCCGGAAGGCGGATGCGACAGCGCGATCGCAATTCGCAATCCGCGGGCACCGGGCGAGGTGATCGTGATGCGCGCGGCGCGCAGTCCGCTGCCTGCATCCTGCCACGGCAGCGTGGACAACGGCAGCGCCCGTTCGCTTGCGGGCAGTGCCCGCGCGAACCCCACCGGCAGCCGGCGCCGCTTGGTGGCAGCCTTGCCGTTGACGCCGGAGGTCGCCGATTCCGCGCCGGCCCGCTTGGACTCGTCGGCCGCTGGCGCGGCGAGCGTCACGCGACGTG
>JAGXBK010000269.1 GCA_018971195.1 Betaproteobacteria bacterium | reverse complement strand
CGCCAGCAGGCCCGCTTCGCGGATCAGCCCGCCACTGCGGGCGCTGAACCCCGGGAACCAGAAGTAGCGGGTAAGCGCCCGCCGTGGCAGCGGGGAGGCCAGGCCGTGCACGGTGTCGACCCAGGGCTCCGCCGACAGATATTCGAGGTTGAACCACAGCGGTGGCCGCGCGCTTGCCGCCATCGCGTCGAGATAGCGCGGCGGCAGCCCGCAGCCGAAACCCTCGACGACCACGTCGGGCAGGTCATATGCGTCGGCGCCCCCCTCCAGTCGCCGGACGGTGACGCCGCGGTGGCGCTGGAGCGGCAGCGCGGGAAGCAGCGCAGGCTCGATGCGCGCGAGCGTCGCGACCCGGTCGATCCACATCGTCACGTCGAGCGCGTGCTCGGCCGCGAGCTGGCGCGCGAGGCGCCAGGCGACGCCGGCGTCGCCGTAGTTGTCGACGACGCGGCAGAAGACATCCCAGCGCCTGCCGGTCATCGCGCGAGTGTACCGCCGGGCTCGAGGCGCCCGCGCTAATCGTCCCGGGGCAGCTCGCTCTCGTGCCAGCGCGCGAGGGCGAGGCGCGACAGGCCGGCGGTCGCCGCGAACATCGCGACGCCGGCGGCCGCGATCAGCAGCAGCGCCGCGAACAGTCGCGGGATGTTGAGCTGGATGCCGGCGAGCAGGATCTGGTAGGCGAGGCCTGCCCCCTCGCCGCCGGTGCCGGCGACGAACTCGGCGACGACCGCGCCGATCAGCGCCAGCCCGCTCGCAATCCGCAGGCCGCCGAAGAAATAGGGCAGCGCGCCCGGCACGCGCAGGCGCCACAGCGTCTGCCAGCGCGTCGCACGCGACAGTCGGAACAGGTTGGCGAGGCCCCGGTCGACGCTGCGCAGGCCGAGCGTGGTGTTGGAGATGATCGGAAAGATCGCGACGACGACGGCGCAGATGACCAGCGCCGCGTGGGTGTCGTGCACCCAGATGATGATCAGCGGGGCGATCGAAACGATCGGCGTCACCTGCAGCAGGATCGCGTAGGGGAAGAAGCTCATCTCGATCCAGCGGCTTTGCGCGAACACCAGCGCGATGGCGACGCCGGCGACGATCGCGATCGCGAGCGCGGTCAGCGCCACGCCGAGCGTCACCGCGAGGGAGGCGAAGAGCAGCGCGCGGTCGGCGTAGAGCGTCTGGATCACCCGCAGCGGCGACGGGACAAGGTAGACGGGAACGTGGTAGGCGGTGACGAGGATCTGCCAGCCCGCGAGCATGACGACCGCGACTGCGAGCGGCGCGAGCACGCGCAGCAGCCTGGCGCGCTTCGCCGCGCCGCTCATCGGGGCGCGCGTCCCGGCCGAGCGCCCGGACCCGCCGCCCTGCCCTCGCCGGCGGCAGCATCGGGAAGCTCGCCGGCCCCGGCATCGGCGATGCGCGAGGACAGTCGTTGGGCATGGGCGGCGAACGCCGTCGTCAGACGGAACGCATCGTCGCGCGGATAAGGCTCGGCGACGGACAGGACGTCGAGGATGCGCCCCGGACGCGCGCCCATGACGGCCACGCGCGTCGACAGGAACACGGCTTCCTGGATGCTGTGGGTGACGAAGACCACGGTGAAACGCTGGGCCGACCACAGGGAGAGCAATTCGGCATCGAGACGCTGGCGCGTGAATTCGTCGAGGGCGCCGAAAGGCTCGTCCATCAGCAGCAACTCGGGGTCGGTGACCAGCGCCCGCGCGATCGACGCCCGCATCTGCATGCCGCCGGAAAGCTCGCGTGGAAGGTGGCGGGCGAAGCCGGTGAGGTTCACGCGGGCCAGCGCATCGGCGACGGCACGGTCGGCGGCCTTGCGCGCGACGCCCGCGAGGTCGAGCGGCAGGCGGACATTGGTCGAGAGCCGCGCCCAGGGCATCAGCGTCGGCGACTGGAAGACGAAACCGATGCGCGGGCGCGCGTCGCGGATCGATGCGTCGGCCGCGTCGCGCCAGGCGATCCGTCCCGACGACGGACGTGCGAGGCCGGCGATCAGGTTG
>JAGXBK010000268.1 GCA_018971195.1 Betaproteobacteria bacterium | reverse complement strand
TGAGCCCAATTGCGCAGCTCTGACTGCCAATTTCCGCGCTTATTACAGCTCTGACCCCATTTTCCGCGCAGACCGCGCTTCCCCGGGGCGCTCAGGGCATCATCCCGAACCTGCCGCCCAGGTGCGGCGTCATCGTCATGCCGCTGAAGGCGAAGCTGGCGAGGGCTCCGAGCACGATGCCGCACAGAACGACGACCAGCGTGAACGGGAGGGCTTTCGCCGGCGCCGCCTTCGTGAGCAGGGGTGCGCCCAGGAAGAACGTGTAGAACGCATAGACCGTCGCGACCAGACCCAGCAGGCCGCCGAACAACCCCAGCAGGTAGAAGATCCCGGCAAGCCACGCAGCCGTGTAGCTGTACGCGATCAGCTTGAGCGAGGCGACGAAATCCTTGGTGCCGCCGAACGACGGGGCGAGTGCGTCGACGATGGCCGCCAGGACGAATGTCGTGACCAGCGACAGCACGTATTGCGCGAAGGCCCACTGCAGCGAGTGCGTCGCGACCAGCAGCGCCAGTGGCCCGATTGCGGCGAGGATCATGATCCAGCCGGTGTAGATCGACTGCACGGTCGCGGGCTCGGCCGCGACCTTGATCCATTCGCTGCGGGGGTCGACGATGATCCCCTTGACGCGATCGACGATGCTCATGCGAGACCCCCTTGGGCTTTGGAATTGTGCGGGGAAGTGTAGGGGAGCGCGTCGCGACTGTCGACCGCTATTCCAGCAGCACCAGATTGTCGCGGTGGATCAGCTCGGGCTCGTCGACGTAGCCCAGGATCGCCTCGATCTCCGATGACGGCTTGCGCAGGATGCGCGCAGCCTCCTGCGCGCCGTAGTTGACCAGGCCGCGCGCGACTTCGCGCCCATCGGGGCCGACACAGCCGACGACCTCGCCACGCTCGAATTCCCCGGAAACGGCGACCACCCCAATTGGCAGCAGGCTCTTGCCTTCGCGCGTGAGCGCCCGCACGGCGCCGTCGTCCAGGGTCAGCCGGCCGGCGAGCCGGACGTGGTCGGCAAGCCATTGCTTGCGCGCGGCGAGCGCATTGCGCTCGGGGCTGAGGTGGGTCCCGATCGCTTCGCCCGCCGCGAGCCGCGTCAGCACGTCCGGCTCGCGGCCGGATGCGATCACCGTCGACGCTCCAGAGCGCGCGGCTCGCTTCGCGGCCAGCACCTTGGTCAGCATGCCGCCACGGCCGATGATGCTGCCGGCGCCGCCTGCCATCGCTTCCAGCGCGGGATCGCCGGCGCGCGCGCTGCGCACCAGCGTCGCGGCAGCATCGCTGCGCGGATCGGCGGTGTAGAGACCCTCCTGGTCGGTCAGGAGTACCAGCACCTCGGCTTCGATGAGGTTGGTCACAAGCGCGCCCAGCGTGTCGTTGTCGCCGAACCGGATTTCGTCGGTGGTGACGGTGTCGTTCTCGTTGATGACCGGAATCACGCCGAGCCCGAGCAGCGTCGTGAGCGTCGTGCGCGCATTCAGGTACCGTCTGCGATCGGCGAGATCCTCGTGGGTCAGCAGCACCTGCGCCGTGCGCAGGCCGTAGTCCGCGAATGCACGCTCGTAGGCCTGCACGAGCCCCATCTGGCCGACGGCGGCCGCCGCCTGCAATTCGTGGATCGCGTGCGGGCGCGACGACCAGCCGAGACGCAGCATGCCCTCCGCGATCGCTCCGGAGGAAACGAGGATCACCGATCGCCCGGCGCGCGCGAGCTGCGCGATCTCGCCCGCCCAGCGTGCGACCGCCACGTGATCGAGTCCGCGACCTTCGTTGGTGACGAGGGTCGATCCGACCTTGACGACCAGCCGCGTGGCCGTTGCGACGAGGCTTCCGCTCATTCCCGGTCGGCTCCACGGCGGCGGCGCCGGGTCGCGACCGGCGAAGGCCTGACGACCACGGGTTCGCCTTCGGCCTGCGTGACGATCACCCCCCCGGTCGCGGGGGGTGCAACGCCCGACGCCTTCGCGGCGGCGTCCGCTGGGGTCCCCACCGGCGCCTGCGGGTGCTCGTCCAGCCACG
>JAGXBK010000094.1 GCA_018971195.1 Betaproteobacteria bacterium | reverse complement strand
AGCAGTCGATGGTCTCCAGATCCATGCTGCGCAACCACGTCAGTTGCCGCCGCGCGAGCTGCCGGGTTGCGGCAATGCCCCGCTCGCGCAGCCGGCGCCACTCTCCGCCGGACTCGAGGTGCTCCAGCACCTGCCGGTACCCGACGCAGCCCATCGAAGGCAGCGCCGGATGCAAGCGATACCGCCCGCGCAGCGCGCGGAGCTCGTCGACCAGCCCGCGCTCGAGCATCGCGTCGAAGCGCGCGGCGATGATCCGGTGCAGGCGCGCCCGGTCCCCCGGATAGAGCGCGATGACCACGGTCGCGCCGAGGGCTGCTGCCGGGGTGCGGGCGCCCTGCAGCGAGGAGAGCGGCCTGCCGGTCAGCGCGTGCACTTCGAGCGCGCGCTGGATGCGCTGGGCGTCGGTCGGCGCGAGACGCGCGGCCGACACCGGGTCGACGCGCGCCAGCTCCGCATGCAGCGCCGGCCAACCCGACTGCGCCGCGCGTGCATCCACCGCCGCCCGCAGGGCCGGATCGGCGGGCGGCAGGGCGCTCAGGCCTTCGGTCAGCGCCTTGAAATAGAGCATCGTTCCGCCGGCCACGATCGGGACACGACCCCGCGCGCGGATCGCGGCGATGGCTGCGGTCGCGTCGCGGCGGAACCTCGCCGCCGAGTAGGACTCGGTCGGCTCGATCAGGTCGAGCAGGTGATGCGGAACCTCGGCGCGGGCGGCCGCGTCGGGTTTCGCCGTGCCGATGTCCATGCCGCGATAGACCTGCGCCGAGTCGGCTGTGACGATCTCGCCGCAAAGGCGCAGCGCCAGCGCATGCGCAAGCGCCGACTTGCCCGACGCGGTCGGGCCCATCAGCAGCACCACCGGGGTCACCGGCCGCTCCCGGCGCAGAGCGTCTCGCCGGTCCTGCCGGCGGGGGGCTGTCGCCGGATCCGCGGGGTCCCCGGCACGTCAGCGCCCGCGCATGAACAGCCGGTCGAGGTCCGCGAGGGAGAGCTGAAACCACGTCGGGCGCCCGTGGTTGCACTGTCCCGCGCGCTCGGTCGCCTCCATGTCCCGCAACAGCGCGTTCATCTCGGCGATGGTCAGGCTGCGGTGGGCTCGAACCGCGCCGTGACACGCCATCGTCGACAGCAGCTCGTCGCGGCGTGCGTCGAGCGCGCGCGATCCCCCGAACTCGCGGATGTCGTGAAGGACCGCCCGGGCGAGCGCGACGGCGTCGGCGTCCTGCAGGGGTGCGGGGATCCCGCGCACCGCGAGCGTCGTCGGGCCCATCGGCGAAACGTCGAAACCGAGGGCCTCGAGCGCCTCGGCATGCTCGCTCGCCGCCGCGAGCTCGAGCGGATCGGCGGAAAACGCCGCCGGCACCAGCAGCGGCTGGACCGGCACGCGGCCGATGAAAGCCGCCTTCAGGCCTTCGTACACGATGCGCTCGTGCGCGGCGTGCATGTCGACGAGGACCAGGCCCGCGCGGTTCTGCGCCAGGATGTAGACGCCGTGCAGTTGTGCAAGCGCGAATCCCAGCGGATGCGGATCGTCACCTTCCTCGGGCGCGGCGACCGCTTCATCCTCCGCGCCTGCCGGCGCCACGGCACCCGCCCCCGCAGCACCCACACCCGCTTCCCGGAATGCCGGCCCACCCCCGCCGCGCAGCCCGAACAGCCGCCGGTAGAACACCGCCGGCTCGCTGGCGCCAAACGGCAATCCCGATTGCGGCCAGGCGCGACCCGGTGCCCCGGTCTGCGCCGGCTCCCCCGCCTGCGCCCCCGAGTCCGGCACTCGCGGCGGCAGGCGCGCTGCAGCGAGCCCGAGGCGCTGCGCCGCGGACACCGCGGGCTGCTCCGCGGCCGTCGAGGCGAGCGCGCGTTCCACCGCATGGCGGACGAACTGGTGGATCGCGCCGGAATCCCGGAAGCGCACCTCGGTCTTCTGCGGATGCACGTTGACGTCGACGCGCCGTGGATCGAGCGTCAGCCACAGCACATAGGCGGGCTGCCGCTCGTGGTGCAGGACATCGCGGTAGGCCTCTCGCAGCGCGTGCGCGAGCACGCGGTCGCGGACGTAGCGGCCGTTGACGAACACGTACTGCAGCGTGCCCCCGTCGGCGGCGTAGGCAGGGCGCACCGCGAATCCCGCGAGGCGCAGCTCCCCGCCGTCGGCGTCGACCTGCGTCGCATGCAATGCGAAAGCGTCTCCCAGCAACTCCTCGACGCGCGCGCGGCGCCCTGCCGCCTGGAGCCTGCGCGTCGCGCGCCCGTTGTGCGTCAGCGTGAACCCGGTGTCGCAGTTCGCGAGCGCAACCCGGCGAAACGCCTCGTCGCAATGCGCCCACTCGGTCGCCTCGGTGCGCAGGAACTTGCGGCGCGCAGGCGTGTTGAAGAAGAGCTCCTCGAGCGTGACCGTGGTGCCGACCGCGAGCGCCGCCGGGGTCACCGGCCCGATGCTGCCGCCCTCGACCTCGATGCGCCACGCGTGCGGCTTCGACGCCGCGCGCGACGCGATCGACAACCGCGACACCGCCGCCATCGACGCCAGCGCCTCGCCTCGAAACCCCAGCGTCGAGATCGCTTCGAGGTCCACCACGGTCGCGATCTTCGACGTCGCGTGGCGACTGACGGCGGGCGCCAGGTCCTCGCGCTCGATCCCCGAGCCGTTGTCGGCGACCCGGATCCGCTTGACGCCCCCGCCGGCGACATCGACGTCGATCTGCGTCGCGCCGGCGTCGAGCGCGTTCTCGAGCAGCTCCTTGAGCGCCGCCGCAGGGCGTTCGACAACCTCGCCCGCCGCGATCTGGTTGATCAGCAGGTCGGACAGTGCGCGGATGGCGCCCATCTCAGTGGCGCCCGGCCGCCCGTAGCCACTGAGCGCCCCCTCCGGGGGCAGCGAGCGCGAGCGTGGGGGTCGTTTCATCTCAGTTGCGAAACGCGTGCGCCCAGCGCGCGTAGACGACGTCGGCGACCGTCTGCAGCGCGGCGATCCGGCCCTGCAGATCGCGCAGGATCTCGCCTCGCGACTGCAGAGACGGCAGCACCGGGGCGGCGATCTCGGCCGCGGCGATGTCGCACCAGGACTCGACCAGCACCGGCGTCATTTCAACGTGGCACTGCAGGCCCATGTGGATGTTCCCGATCACATAGGCCTGGTTGGGATTGAACGCGTTGCTGAGCACGCGCGTCGCCCCGGGAGGAAGGTCGAAGACCTCGTAGTGCCACTGGAAAGCCGTGAAGGACTCGCGGC
This sequence comes from Betaproteobacteria bacterium, assembly GCA_018971195.1. Taxonomy (GTDB): domain Bacteria; phylum Pseudomonadota; class Gammaproteobacteria; order Burkholderiales; family Casimicrobiaceae; genus VBCG01. Next base: position 7,278 of record JAGXBK010000094.1, on the reverse strand, counting down.
CGCCGAACCACTCGCGCCGCGACGCGGGGTCTGGGGCCTCGACGTCGATCCAGCCGATCTCCGGCGCAGCGGTGCGTCTTACGCGGGCCCCCAGCGCCTGCGCCAGCAACTGGCTGCCGAGGCAATGGCCGATCACGGGGACATCCTGCGCGACGGCGCTGCGCAGCAGGCGCGACAGCGGCTCGATCCACGGCAGCGCATCGGTGGCGCTCATCGGCCCACCCATCATGCCGATGCCGGAGTACGCGAGCGGGTCCAGCGGCACCGGAACGCCTTCGTCGACCGCGATCAGCCGCCAGTCGACGGCATGCCGGTCCAGCCAGTCCGCGAAATAGGCGGGGCCCTCCGACGGCGAGAAGCGGAAGATGGCGACCGGCTTCATCGAACACCCGCAGCGGGCATTCCGGCCGCGCTAGAAGCCGCGCGAGATACGCGCGTAGGCCGAATGGTTGTGGATCGACTCGAAGTTCTCGGCCTCGACCGCGTACGCGCCGATGCGGGCGTCCGCCGCGAGCCGCAGCGCGACGCCACGCACCAGGTCCTCGACAAAGCGCGGATTGTCGTAGGCGCGCTCGGTCACGTATTTCTCGTCGGCGCGCTTCAGTATGCCGTAGAGCTCGGACGATGCCTCGTCCTCCGCGACGCGCAGCAGCTCGGCGACGGACACCGGCTCGCGCGGCTGCACGACGATCGTGACCAGCGAGCGCTGGTTGTGCGCGCCGTAGTCGGAAATCTCCTTCGAGCACGGGCAAAGCGACGTCACCGGCACCGAAACGCCGATCGTCGATGCGTAGCGCCCATCCAACAGCTCGGCCGTCAGGCGCAGGTCGTAGTCGAGCAGGCTCGCGACCCCCGAAATCGGCGCGACCTTGCGCAGGAAATACGGAAACGCGAGCTCGATGCGACCGCCTGGCGCGTCGAGGCGCTCGACCAGATCATCGACGAATCCGCGCAGGCCGGCGACGGAGAGCGGCGTCGCGCCCGGCAATGCGCGCTCCTCGAGCAGCTCGACCAGCCTCGACATGTGCGTGCCCTTGCGATGCTCGGGCAGGGCGACATAGACGTTGCAGGTCGCAACGATCGTGCGCACGGCGCCGTCGCCGTCGACGAACGGCAGCGGGTAGCGCAGGCCCTTGATGCCGACCTGGTCGATCGCGATGCGCCGCTCGTCGCGGCCGGATTGGACATCGGGGATCGGCATCAGCCGGCCGGGAGTCTCGGGTCGGTTCATGGGCTCGAGTTTGCCACAGGGTCCGCGCGCCTCAGGCCGCGGGCTTTGCCCACGCACCGGGCGTGCGCTGCGCGAACCGGGCAACGATCGACGCCGCGATGCCCTTGGCATCGAGCCCGACCTGCGCGAGGAGAAATGCGGGGTCGCCGTGGTCGATGAAACTGTCCGGCAGGCCCAGGTGCAGCATCGGGACGAGCACGCCCTCGCTGGCGAGGAACTCGGAAACGGCGCTGCCCGCACCTCCGGCGACGACGTTCTCCTCGACCGTCACCAGCGCGTCGTGCGCCTCGGCGAGCGCGCGCACCAGCTCCGTGTCGAGCGGCTTGACGAAGCGCATGTTCGCCACGCTCGCATCGAGCTCCTCGGCCGCGGCCAGCGCCGGATAGAGGAGCGACCCGAAAGCCAGGATCGCGATCCGCTGGCTGCGTCGCCTCGCCTGGCGCCGCATCTCGCCCTTGCCCACCGGCAGCGGCGCGAGCGCCGGGTCGACCGCCACGCCGGGCCCGGTCCCGCGCGGATAGCGCACTGCCGCCGGCGTGTCCATCCGGAACGCCGTCGTCAGCAGCCGCCGGCATTCGTTTTCGTCGGCGGGCGCCATCACCGTCGTGTTCGGCAGGCAGCGCAGGTAGGTCAGGTCGAAGGCGCCGAGGTGCGTCGGACCGTCCGCGCCGACGATTCCGGCGCGGTCGATCGCGAACATCACCGGGAGGTTCTGCAGCACGACGTCGTGGATCAGCTGGTCGTAGGCGCGTTGCAGGAATGTCGAGTAGATGGCGACGACCGGCTTCATGCCTTCGCAGGCGAGCCCCGCCGCGAACGTCACCGCGTGCTGCTCGGCGATGCCGACGTCGAAATAGCGCTCCGGGAACTGCTGCGAGAACTCGACCAGTCCCGAGCCCTCGCGCATCGCCGGCGTGATGCCGACGAGCCGCCGGTCGACACGCGCCATGTCGCAGAGCCAGTCGCCGAAGATCTTCGTGTACGTCGGCGTGCCGCCGGCCTTCGGAACGATGCCGATCGCCGGATCGAACTTCGACACGCCGTGGTAGAGGATCGGTGCCTCCTCGGCGCGCGCGTAGCCGTAGCCCTTGCGCGTGACGACGTGCAGGAACTGCGGACCTTTGAGCTTGCGGACATTCGAAAGCGTCCTCGTCAGGAGCTCGATGTCGTGGCCATCGATCGGGCCGATGTAGTTGAAGCCGAATTCCTCGAACAGCGTGCCCGGGAGCACCATGCCCTTGACGTGCTCCTCGGCGCGCTTCGCGAGCTCGCGCATCGGCGGCAGCTTCGACAGCACCTCCTTGCCGCCGCTGCGAACCGTGTTGTAGAAGCGCGAGGCGAGCACCTTGGCGAGATACTGGTTGATCGCACCGACCGGCTCCGAGATCGACATGTCGTTATCGTTCAGGACCACCAGCAGGTCGGCGCCCTCGGCGTTGTTCAGCGCCTCGAACGCCATCCCCGCGCTCATCGCGCCGTCACCGATCACGGCCACGACATGGCGCGAATCCCCGCTGAGCCTCGCCGCTGTCGCCATTCCGAGCGCGGCGGAGATCGACGTCGACGAATGCGCAGTGCCGAAAGTGTCGAATTCGCTCTCGCTGCGCCGCGGGAATCCGGCGGGGCCGCCCCACTGGCGCAGCTTGTCCATCTGCCCGCGCCGGCCGGTCAGTATCTTGTGCGCGTAGGTCTGGTGACCGACGTCCCACACGATGCGATCGCGCGGCGTGTCGAAGATGTAATGCAGCGCGACCGTCAGCTCGACGGTGCCGAGGTTCGACGACAGGTGACCGCCGGTGCGCGCCACGGACTGCAGCAGGAACGCGCGCAGCTCGCGCACCAGCTGCGGCAGCTGCGCACGCTCGAGCCGGCGCAGGTCGGCCGGCGCGCCGATCGTCGTCAGCAGCGGATAGGGCTCGGAAGGATTCATTTGGTCCGCAGCACGATCCAGTCGGCCAGCTCGGCGAGCCGGGTCGCGGCCCCGCCGAGAGGTGCGAGCGAGTCACGGGCCTCGTCGCGCAGCGCCATTGCCCGGCGCTTCGCCGGCGCAAGCCCGGCGAGGGTGACGAACGTCGCCTTGTTCCGGGCGGCATCCTTGCCCGCGGTCTTGCCCAGGCTCGCATCCGAGCCTTCGGCGTCGAGCACGTCGTCGACGACCTGGAAAGCGAGCCCCGCGGCTCGCGCATAGGCGTCGAGCGCCGACGCTTCCGCCGCCTCCAGCGGACGCCCGCACAGCGAACCGAGCCGGATCGCGGCAGCGATCAGTGCGCCGGTCTTCATCCGATGGAGCAATTCGAGGGATGCCAGGTCGAGCGCCGCGCCGGTGGCCTCGAGGTCGAGCTGCTGGCCACCGGCCATTCCCGCGCAGCCCGCGGCCTCGGCGAGGATGCGGCAGGCTTCGGCGCTCGTCGGAGCGGGATCGGCAGCGAGCACCGCGAACGCCAGCGACTGCAGCGCGTCGCCTGCGAGCAACGCGGTCGCCTCGCCGAAGGCAACGTGGCAGGTCGGCTTGCCACGCCGCAGCGTGTCGTCGTCCATGCAGGGCAGGTCGTCGTGCACCAGCGAGTAGGCGTGGATCAGCTCGACGGCGGCTGCGCGCGAATCGACGCACGCGGGATCCGCGCCATTGATTTCGGAGGCCGCGTAGGCGAGCAGAGGTCGCAGCCGCTTGCCTGCGCCGAGGACCGCGTGGCGCATCGCGCCCGCCAGCGTCGCCGCCGGCGCGCCCGGGGGTGGCAGCGCGGCGGCCAGCACGCCCTCGATGCGCTGCTGTCGCTCCCGCGACCACACCGCGAACGGCACGTCGTTACGCATCCTCGGCCTCGCCGGGACGAAACGGCTGCAACATCCCCTTTTCGAGGACCTGCACCTGCTGCTGCGCGTCCTTCAGTGCAACCTGACAGTATGCGAGGAGCTCCGCGCCGCGCTTGTAGGCGGCAAGCGACGCCTGCAGCGGCAGCTCGCCCCCTTCCATCCGACCGACGATCTCCTCGAGCTCGGCGAGTGCCGCTTCGAAACTGGGGGGCGTTTCCGTTGTCTCGGTCATTGGGCGATCGAAGTGCGAAGTTTGCGCCGAAGGCTTCGAGATTACGGCCGCGCTCGGCACGCGGTCAATTCAAAGGACGACGCGACCTTGACCATGACTGAAAAAGCCTTATACACTAGCACGTTTGACGATGCGGCCTTTTGGGCTGCCTTCGCGGTGGTCGTGCTGTGATCATCGAGAGGCGCTCACGCGATCCTTTCGCGCGGTCGACTTAGCAAAGCGGTCCGGGCGGCACGGCGTGCCGAAGCCGAGCGGTTCCCCCGGGTTGTTGGGTTGGGTTGGTTGGTTTTCGCATGAAAGGATGGCCGATGTCGGATCTCGCCACCGCCGCACGGTTGCGGCAATCATCGTCGCAATTTCCCACCTCGTGGTATTGCGATCCCCGCGTGCTCGATGCCGAGCGCAGGCACCTGCTCGCACATGGCCCCGGCTATGTCGGCCACGAGCTGATGGTGCCCGAGGTCGGCGACTATCAGGTGCTTGCGGCGCGCGACAACGCGCAGGCGCTGGTGCATGGCCCGCAAGGCATCGAGTTGCTGTCGAACGTCTGCCGCCACCGTCAGGCAATCATGCTGACCGGCAAGGGCAATACCCGGAGCATCGTGTGTCCGATCCATCGCTGGACCTACGACCTGGGCGGCCAGCTGCTGGGCGCGCCGCATTTCGAGGCCCAGCCCTGCGTCAGGCTCGGCCGCTCGCCGCTGTCCAACTGGAAAGGCCTGCTGTTCGACGGCTCGCGCGATGTCGCGAGCGATCTCGCGCGCCTCACGCTGAAGGACCTCGATTTCTCGGGCTATGTGCTCAATCACGTCGACCTGCATCAGTGCAACTACAACTGGAAGACGTTCCTCGAGGTCTACCTCGAGGACTATCACGTCGAGCCGTTCCATCCCGGACTCGGCCATTTCGTCACCTGCACCGACCTGCGCTGGGAGTTCACCGAGTGGGCTTCGGTCCAATTCGTCGGCATCAACGGCGGTCTGGCGAAGCCCGGCACGCCGGCGTACAGGCGCTGGCACAAGGCGGTGCTCGACTACTATCGCGGCGAGGAGCCCCCGTACGGCGCGGTCTGGCTCACCTATTACCCGAACATCATGGTCGAGTGGTACCCCCAGGTCCTGGTGATCAGCACGCTGATCCCGCAGGCGGTGGACCGGACCCTCAACGTCGTTGAGTTCTATTATCCGGAGGACATCGGGCTGTTCGAGCCCGAATTCGTGGCGGCTGAGCAGGCGGCGTATCAGGAGACCGCAAGGGAAGACGATGAGATCGCCGAGCGGATGGACGCCGGCCGCAAGGCGCTGTACGCGCGAGGACGCAGCGAGATCGGCCCGTACCAGTCGCCGATGGAGGATGGCATGCAGCATTTCCACGAGTTCTACCGGCGCGAGATGGGATCGCGTCTCATCGACCTCTGAGCGCCCGACGATGCCACGAACGATCCGCCCTGCTCCGCACAGACTCGTGACGACCGCCGCACCGGGCGCAGGCGACACCCGACGTCATACGACGCTTATCAGCGCCGAAGACCTCGCGCGCCACATCGGCGACCCTGCGTGGGTGGTCGTCGACCTGCGCCACGACCTGATGCAGCCCGAGCGCTTCGGCATCGAGCAGTACGAGCGGGGACACATTCCCGGCGCCGCTTTCGCGCGCCTCGATGCGGATCTTTCCGCGCCGATGACCGGACGCAACGGCCGTCACCCGCTGCCGACGCCGGAGTTCGCCGCTGCCGTGTTCGGTCGCCTCGGCATCGACGCCACCAAGCAGGTCGTCGCCTACGACCAGGACCAGGGTGCGTATGCGTCGAGACTGTGGTGGATGCTGCGCTGGCTCGGCCACGACGCCGTGGCGGTCCTCGACGGCGGGTTCGCCAAGTGGGTGCGCGACGGCCATCCAGTCTCGGCCGAGCCCGGTCGCCCGCAAGCGGCGAGGTTCGCGCCGCGCGACGTCCTGCCGACGGTCAGCGCCAGTGGCATCGCCGCGAGCCTCTCGCGCCGCTCGCTGGTGTTACTCGATGCGCGTGCTGCCGAGCGTTATCGCGGCGACGTCGAGCCGCTCGACCGCGTGGCCGGCCACATCCCCGGCGCACTCAATCGTCCCTACACGCGCAATCTCGCCGCCGACGGAACGTTCCGCAGCCCGCAGGAATTGCGCGCCGATTTCGAGGGCATGCTGCATGGCCGCTCCGCCGGTGACCTCGTCCACTACTGCGGCTCCGGCGTCAGCGCCTGCCACAACGTGCTGGCGATGACGGCCGCGGGCTACCCGCTGACACGTCTGTATCCGGGCTCGTGGAGCGAGTGGAGCTCGGATCCCCGGCGGCCGGTGGCCAAGGGGCAGGTCTAGCGCCCGGCGTGTTCGGACTCAGTAGTGAGCGGCCACTTCGCAAGCGTGCGATAGCGGGCCCCGGCGCGACCCGCCTCCGAATGAAGCAGCGCGAACCCGTCGATCGCCCATGAATACGGGCCGATCGGCTGCTCGTCGGGTGATACCCGGCAGCGGCGCGCGATCGTCATGTGCGGGTGAAAGGGCCGCTCGTCGCAGGTGATGCCGGCTGCGATGACGGCGCGGGCAAGCGCAACGGCAAACCGGCCCAGCTCCACTGGAGCACGCGACGACCCGAGCCAGGCAACGCCGGCATGCTTGAAGCCGCCCAGTCGGTCGAGCACCAGCGTCATCGCCCCCCTGTGCTGCATCGCCCCGACGTCGATCAGCGTCGGCAGGCGCGAGCTTGCGATCTCCCCGATGAACGCCAGTGTCAGGTGCAGGTTGTCGGCCGGAACCGGGCGGCCGTGCACGCGCCGCGCCGTGGCCTTCGCGATCTCGCCGATCTCCGGCCGCAACTGCGGCGGCAGCACGAAGGCGTAGAACACCCGGAGTGCGGACTGCTCGCCACGGGCCGCGGTCATCGGCAAAAGTGTAGGGCTCAAACCCGGGACGGACCACGTTTTCCGAAGGGGAAACCCGGGACGGACCACGTTTCCCACGGAAAACGTGG
>JAGXBK010000093.1 GCA_018971195.1 Betaproteobacteria bacterium | reverse complement strand
GGGTCATCCGCGGCCGCTTTGTTTTCTCGCGCCGGCCTGTCGCTCGGCGCCCGAACACCCGTGGCAGCGGTCGTGCACGCCGGCACGCGGCGAGCCTCGACCGCCGCCCCCGGCTCAGCCCTCGTGCACGCCCAGCCGCTTCAGGATCATCTCGAGCGGACACAGGCGCGTAAAGCCGCTCTGGAACAGGTTCGCACCGACGAACGCGGTGAACCACAGCCAGTTCGAGCTGACGAACATCGGACTCGCCGGGGCGCCGAGCGCCAGCGAGATAAGCACGAATGCGCCGGCGAAGATACGGACCATCCGGTTGGTATTCATGGCAGGTACTCCTTCATCGTTTAGTGCCGCTCACTGGAACCGCTTCCGGTTGACGGCGTAGTAGAGAACGGGGATGACGACCAACGTCAGCAGCGTCGACACGAGAATCCCGAAGATCAGCGCGATAGCGAGGCCGTTGAAGATCGGATCGTCGAGGATGAACGTCGCGCCGAGCATCGCGGCGAGACCGGTCAGCGCGATCGGCTTGGCGCGCGCGGCAGCGGAGTTGACGACCGCCTCCGCGAACGGGATGCCGCGCTCGACCTGCAGGTTGATGAAGTCCACGAGCAGGATCGAATTGCGCACGATGATGCCGGCCAGCGCGATCATGCCGATCATCGACGTCGCGGTGAACTGCGCGTGCAGCAGCGCGTGGCCCGGCATCACGCCGATGATGGTGAGCGGAATCGGCGCCATGATGACCAGCGGCGTAATGTACGAGCCGAACTGCGCGACGACCAGCAGGTAGATCAGGACCAGTCCGACCGCGTAGGCGATCCCCATGTCGCGGAAGGTCTCGTAGGTGACCTGCCACTCGCCGTCCCACTTGAGCGAGTACGCGCGAAACGGGTCGGATGGCTGCCGGATGAAATACTCGCCGAGCTTCCCGCCCTCCGGCAGCGACACGCCCGCAAGGTACTTGCGCACGCCGAACATGCCGTAGAGGGGACTGTCGACCTTGCCGGCGACGTCGGCGATCACGTACGACACCGGCAGCAGGTCCTTGTGGTAGCGCGTGAGGTCGCGCTCGACGCGACGCGCCTGCACGACCTCGGACAGCGGCACCAGCGCGCCGTTGGCTCCATGCACCTTCATCGCCAGCAGTTCGTCGAGCTTCGACTGCCTCTCGGCGGGAAGCGTCAGGCGCACCGGCACGCCGTACTTCGCCTGGCCGTCGTGCAGCATCGTCACGTCCTCGCCGTCGAGCGCCATGCGCATCGTCGAGACGATGTCGGCCTGGGAAACGCCGAGCGCGGCCGAGCGTGCCTGGTCCACGTGGACGACAATCTTCGGCGCGCTGGCCTCGATCGAGTCGTCGATGCCGACCATCCCCGGCTCGCGCGCGAACTGGCCGCGCGCGAACTCCGCGACCTTGTTGCGCCCGGCTTCGTCGGGTCCATAGATCTCGGCGACGATCGGCGAGAGCACCGGCGGCCCGGGCGGGACCTCGACGACCTTGACCTTGGCGCCGAACTTCGCGGCGATCCGCTCGAGCTCGGGACGCACGGCGCTCGCGATCTCGTGGCTCTGGCGGTCGCGCTCGTGCTTGTCGACGAGGTTCACCTGCAGGTCGCCGTTCTCGGGCAGCTGCCGCAGGTAGTACTGCCGCACCAGGCCGTTGAAATTGATCGGCGATGCGGTGCCGGCGTAGCCCTCGTAGTCGGTGACCTCGGGCACGGTCGCGATGTAGGCACCCATCGCATGCAGCACGGCGGAGGTGCCCTCGACCGGCGTTCCGGCGGGCATGTCGACGATCACCTGGAACTCCGACTTGTTGTCGAAGGGCAGCATCTTGAGGATGACCAGCTGCAGCACCACGAGCGACATCGACACCAGGATCGCGACGACGATTCCGATCCACAGGAAACGCCGGTTGCGCTTGCCCTTGTTCGGTTCGAGGAAAGGTGTCAGCAGGCGCGTGAAGCTGCTGGACAGCCGCGCATCGAGGCGCGACGGTCCGCGGTGGGCGTGCGCGGGCGGCGCGAGCTTCAGTGCGAGCCAAGGCGTGACGACGAACGCGATCGCGAGCGAGATCACCATACCCATGCTCGCATTGATCGGGATGGGGCTCATGTACGGCCCCATCAGACCGGTGACGAAGGCCATCGGCAGCAGCGCCGCGATCACCGTCAGCGTGGCGAGAATCGTCGGGCCGCCGACCTCGTCGACGGCCCTGGGTATCAGCGAGGCGAGCGGCGCCCCGGGCTCGAGCCCGCGGTGCCGGTGGATATTCTCGACGACGACGATCGCGTCGTCGACCAGGATGCCGATCGAGAATATCAGCGCGAACAGCGACACGCGGTTCAACGTGAACCCCCAGGCCCACGACGCGAACAGCGTCGCGGCGAGCGTCAGGATCACCGCCGCACCGACGATCACCGCCTCGCGCCGGCCCAGCGTCGCGAACACGAGTGCCACCACCGAGAGCGTCGCGAAAATGAGCTTTTCGATGAGCTTGACCGCCTTGTCGTTCGCGGTCACGCCGTAGTTGCGGGTCACCGTCACGTGGACGCCGTCTGGAATCACCGTGTTGTCGAGCTCGTGGACGCGGGCGATCAGCCGATCGGCGACGTCGACGGCGTTCTCGCCGGGCTTCTTGGTCACGGTGACCGTCACCGCGGGGAACTCGCCGGTCGACGTGACGCCGACGGATTTCGCGGCCGGGCCCGTGCCGAGCCAGACATAACGCGCGGGCGGCGGTGGGCCATCGACGATGCGCGCGACGTCCGACAGGTACACCGGATTGCCGTTGGACGCGCCGACGACCAGCGAGGCGACGTCCTTGGCGCTGGTCAGGAACTCGCCGGTCTCGACCAGGATCGACTTGTTGTCGGCGTCGATCGTCCCCGACTGCCGCGCCGTATTGGCCGATTGCAGCATGCGCTGCAGGTCCGAGGCCGCGAGGCCGTAGGCGGCGAGGCGCTCGGGATCGAGCAGCACCCGCAGCACCCGACCGGGACCGCCGATCGTCGTGACTTCGCGCGTGCCTGGGACGCGCTTCAGCTCGACTTCGATCGCGTGCGCGACGTGCTCGAGGTCGTAGGCCCCCCGCGCCTGGTCGCGCGTCCAGAGCGTCAGCGAGACGATCGGGACGTCGTCGATGCCCTTGGGCTTGATCAGCGGGTCGCCGACGCCGAGCTGCTTCGGCAGCCAGTCCTTGTTCGACAGGATCGTGTCGTAGAGGCGCACCAGCGCGACGATCCGCGGGACGCCGACCTTGAACTGTGCGGTGACGATCGCCATCCCCGGCTTCGACACCGAGAACACGTGCTCGAGGCCCGGCATCTGCGAGATCACCTGCTCCGCGGGGGTCGCGACCAGCGTCTCGACGTCCCTGGCCGAGGCCCCCGGGAACGGGATCAGCACGTTCGCCATCGTGACGTCGATCTGCGGCTCCTCCTCGCGCGGCGTGACGAGCAGCGCGAAGGCGCCCAGCAGCAGCGCGATCAGCGCAATCAGCGGGGTGAGCCGGGACTGGAGGAAGAAGCGCGCAATGCGACCGGAGATGCCCATGGAATGTCAGGAATGCATCAGGATCGCGGGCTGCCGCTATCCTCGATGCCCACGCGCACCGGCTCGACCGAGACGCGATCGCCTGCACTGAGGCCGGCTGCCACTTCGATCAATCCATTGCCCGCAGGCTCCCCCAGGCGCACCTGGCGCAACTGGGCTTGGCCGTTGGCGTCGAGCACGTAGACGGCCGTCACTTCGCTGCGCCTCAGCACCGCAGCCTCCGGGATCGTCAATGCCCGCGCATGGCCGGTGACGATTGCCGCGCGCGCGTACTGCCCGGGCATCAGTCCTGCCGCCTCCGGGAGGTCCAGCCGGACCTGCGTCGTGTGCGTGCGCACGTCGGCCATCGGAATCACGGTGACGCGCCGCGCAGTGAGCCAGCGCCTGAGCGACGGGATCTCGATGGCGATCGGCGCGGAGAGATCGGCGCGCGCCAGCACCGCCTGGGCCAGCGTCGCAGTCACGCGCAGCTCGTGCGGATCGAATACCGTCACCAGCGACCGGCCCGGCGTCGCCATGTCGCCGACCTGGACATCGGTCGATCCGACGACGCCGTCGTAGGGCGCAACGATCGTCGTGTAGCTCTTGGAGGTCGCCGACACCCCGGCGTTGGCCATCGCCGCCGACGCCTGGGCCTGGGCTGCCAGGTATTGCGCCCGGGCCTGGTCGAGCGCCGCCTGGCTGATGAATTTCTGCGCGGCGAGCTGCGTGCTGCGCTCGAAGCTGGCCTTGGCGTTCGCGAGGTTCGCCTGCGCTTCCCGCAGCTGGCTCTGGCTCGCAGCCTCCGTCTGCACCGCGCTGCGCGGGTCGATCTGGACGAGCAGCTGGCCGGCCTTGACCGTGTCGCCGGCCTTGACCGGCATCGCGACCACCCGCCCCGCGACCTGCGCGGCAATCGTCGACTGGCGGACCGCCTCGACGACGCCCTCGGCCAGCGCACTGCGATCGATGTCGCGATAGGCGGCGGTCGCGCTCGCCCGGGCGCCCTGCGGCGCAGCTTGCGATGCGGCAAGCCGACCGGCAACCGGCCCCACCGCGGGCTGCCCGAAGGCGAACGCCGCGGCCCCGGCGAGCGCGACCGCGGCCGCGAGAGCGGCGAGCCCGGGCAGCCGTCCGGCGACTGGCAATGGACGCAGCATCGACCTGCGCAGGCCCGCAGGTCCGGATGCCGAAGGGCACGCGGGCCGGCCACCACCCACATTCGTTTCCATTTCGGGCTCCCGTTTCGGGTTGAACAGCGAGACGCAGCATAGGGCCGCAGGCGACTCGAATCTGTGACCTGGATCACACAGGGGAGCCCCGGTCGCCGGGAACCGCGCCTGTAGAATGCCGGCAGCGAAGCTCCCTTCCCTGGACGCGGCGGCGCCGCCGGCGCCTGGCCCGACGGCATCGATGATTCCGGCACAACCCGCGACGCCTGCCGTCGCCCTGCGCAAGCTCTTTCCCTCGCTTGCCGATGCCGCGCCGGCGACGCTGACGCGGATCATCGAGCACGGCATCCACCGCAAGGTCCCCGCCGGAACCGTGCTGTTCGACGCGCACACGCCCTGCGGGGGCTTTCCGCTGGTCCTGTCAGGGGTCGTCAAGGTGCTGCAGCGCTACCCGAACGGGCGCGAGATGCCGCTCTACCGGGTGAAGCCGGGCGAGAGCTGCCTGCTTTCGGGCAGCTGCCTCGTGGGCCACAGCGACTACACGGCAACCGGGATCGCCGAGACCGATGCCGAGATCCTGATCGTGCCCGCGGCCGATTTCCACGCGCTGATGGCGAGCGACGAGGTGTTTCGCAATCACGTGCTGAGCCTGTTCGGCGAGCGCCTTGCGGCGCTGCTGTCGCTGGTCGAGGCGATCGCCTACCAGAAGCTCGACCAGCGGCTCGCCGCGCTGCTGCTCGCCGAGGGCGATGCTCTGCGCGCGACGCACCAAGCGCTTGCCGACGAGCTCGGCAGCGTCCGCGAGATCGTGAGCCGGCTGCTGCGGGCGTTCGAGGACAAGGGCTGGGTCGATCTCGGCCGCGAGCGAATCCGCATCATCGATCGCGCTGCGCTCGCCGCGCTCGCGCGCGCCTGAAGCCCGGTCCGGTAAAGGTCATTGACCTCGGTCAACGTCCGCCGGCGCCCCGGTGCAACAATCGCAGCGAAATGGACAGCCTGACACTGCTCGCGTTCGCACGCGGTCCCATGCTCGTCATCGCGATCGCGGTGTTCGTGCTCGGCATCCTGTGGCGGTTGTTCCACCTGCTCTGGCGCCCGTCGAAGCCCGATCTCTCCGAGCCGCGAAGCACCGCGGTCGTCCGCGGCGCCCTGGGAGCGATCGTCACGCGCATGTGGCATCACAAGACGTTCCGCGAGCGAACGCTCGCCGGGACGCTCAACGCCTACGCGTACCACATCGGCCTCGCGATCGTGTTCTTCGGATTCGTGCCGCACATTGCGTTCATCGAGCGGCTCACCGGGTTGTCGTGGCCCGCGGTTCCGGGGTGGCTGTTCGCGACTGCGGTCGCCGCCGTCTTCGTCGGGCTGGTCTACGCGTTGATGGTCAGGCTCACGTCCCCGGTGCTGCGCCTGCTCTCGGACTTCGACGACTACGCGAGCTGGGTGATCACGATCCTGCCGATGATCACGGGGATGGCAGTGCTGAGCCTGGCGCTGGATTCGCCCTATCCGGCGCAGCCGCTGTACCCGGCGCCGCTCGCGATCCACCTGCTGTCGGTCGAGCTGCTGCTGATCTGGCTGCCGTTCGGCAAGCTTTCGCACGCGTTCCTCGTGTTCATCTCCCGTGGCGCCACCGGCGCCGCATTCGCGCGCAAGGGAGCGAGCCTGTGAGCGCAGCGCGCATAACCGTCGGCACCGCCGATCTCGACCATCCGCTCGACCTGACGAGCCCGAGGCTTTCCGTCGAAAAGCCCGCGGTCCGCTACGACACGCAGGGCGATCGCACCGATTCCGACCGCCTCGCCGCGGCGATGGCCGCATTCTCGCAGGACTTCGGCCGCGATGCCGCGACGTGGCTCGAGTCGTGCATCCATTGCGGCAACTGCGCGGAGGCCTGCCATTTCTACCTGACGACCCGCGACCCGAAATACACGCCGATCTGGAAGCTCGAGCCGTTCAAGCGCGCATACAAGCGCGAAGCGGGCCCGTTCGCGTGGCTGTACAAGGCGATGGGCGCGAAATCGAAGGTGAGCGTCGCTGAGCTCGAGGAATGGCAGGCGCTCATCTACGACGCCTGCACGTTGTGCGGACGCTGCACGATGGTCTGCCCGATGGGCATCGACATCGCGAGCCTGGTCGGCCTGGCCCGCCACGGCATGTCGCAGGCGGGGCTGGTGCCGCACGAGCTTTGGGCCGTCTCCGAGCGCGCCGCGCGCGAGGGCAGCCCGCTGGGAGCGACGCCGAAGGTGCTGAAGGAACGCCTGGCGTGGCTCGCCGACGAGAACGAGGTCGACATGCACGTCGACCTGCCGCAGGCCGAGGTCCTGGTCACGTTCTCGTCGATCGAGATCATGAAGTACCCGCAGTCGCTGGTCGCGACGGCGCGGGTGATGAACCACGCCGGCTACACTTGGACGATCTCGAGCGCCGGCTACGAAGCGACGAATTTCGGCATGCTCGCGGGCAACGCCGAATGGCAGAAACGCATGACGATGAAGATGATCGACGCCGCGATCGCGTGCCAGGCGAAGATCGTCGTGCTGCCCGAATGCGGACATGCGTACTCGGCGATGCGCTGGCAGGGAGCCAACATGCTCGGTCGGCCGTTGCCGTTCAAGGTGCTGCACGTCTCCGAGTTCCTTGCCGAGAACATCGCGAGCGGCAGGATCGCGGTAACCACCGTCGGCAGGTCGGTGGCTTTCCACGACCCCTGCCAGGTCTCCCGCCGCGGCGGCGCGACCCAGGCGCCGCGCGACGTCCTGAAGGCGCTTGGCGTCGAGCTGCGCGAAACCAGGGACTCGGGCGATCTCAATTTCTGCTGCGGCGGAGGCGGCGGCGTGATCGCCAATCATCGCGCCGACGAGATCCGCTACAAGGCCTTCGTCATCAAGATGGCGCAGATGGATGCGACTGGCGCCGACGAGATGGTGACGAGCTGCAGCAACTGCCGGCAGAGTTTCGACGACGGGCAGTCCCATTTCCGCTGGGACCGTAAAATGGGCAGCCTCCTCGAGCTCGTCGCCGATCATCTCGCCGGGCCCGAGGGCATCGGCGCGACCGCCCGCCAGGTCGCGACGGCACCCTGAGCCGGCAGCGGTGACGGGGGCTTGACACCCCCGAGCAATATATTAGACATTGCTAATATCCCGTTCCGGCCCGGCGCGAAGGCCACTGCAGCGCCCGCGCGAGCCGGTCTCGTTGCCCATCGAATCGCCCGCAAGATCGGAGGAGGAGACCCATGGATTTCGACAAGGACCTGGACGCCCGCGGCCTCAATTGCCCACTGCCGATCCTTCGCGCCAAGAAAGCCCTCGGCGAGATGACCACCGGCCAGGTGTTGCGCATCGTCGCGACCGATCCCGGCTCGGTCAAGGACTTCGAGGCGTTTTCCAAGCAGACCGGCAACGCGCTGCTCGAGCATTCGGCGGCGGGGAAGGAATTCACGTTCTTCTTCAAGAAGAAGTGACACCGCGCCGCAGGTGGCGACGGTGAGCGGCCACGCCGGCATCGGCACGGGCGCCCGGCACCCCACCGGGCGCCACGCGGACCGCAGCCTCGAAACGGCGCCGCGCGGGCGCCAGGCGGTGTTCGTCGGCCACGACGTCTACCGACGGCACGCGTACGGAACGATGCACCCGCTGGCGATTCCCCGCGTCGAAGCGGTCGTCGACCTCTGCAACGCACTCGGGTGGTTCGCCGAAGGCGACTACCGGACGAGCCCCTGCGCGACCGAGGCGGAGCTCGCGTGGTTCCACGATGCCGCCTACATCGCCGCGTTGCGCGATGCGACCGAGTCCGGCGCCGTCGACTTGGCGACGCGCCGGCGATACGGCATCGGCTCGATGGAGAACCCGCTGTTCCCGGGCGTCTTCGAGCGCGCCTCGACCAGCGTCGGCGGATCGATCCGGGCCGCCGAGCTCGCCCTCGACGGGCTCGTCGCGTTCCATCCTGCCGGCGGCACGCATCATGGACGCCGCGCCCGCGCGAGCGGGTTCTGCTATTTCAACGACCCGGTGTTCGCGATCCTGCGCCTGCTGCAGGCGGGCCTCACGCGCGTTGCGTATGTCGACCTCGACGCCCACCATGGCGACGGCGTGCAGGATGCGTTCAGCGACGATCCGCGCGTGCGCACGCTGTCGATCCACGAGGCGGGACGCTGGCCGCATACGGGCTGCGCGTCGGACACGGGTGAAGGTCGGGCCTGCAACCTGCCCGTTCCGGCCGGATGCAACGACGACGAGCTCCGGCTGCTGATCGACGACGTGATCCTGCCGCTGGTGTCGAGCTTCGCTCCAGAAGCGGTCGTGCTCACCTGCGGCGGCGATGCGCTTTGCGACGACCCGCTGACGAAAATGGCACTGACCAATGTCGCGCTGTGGGACGCCATCGAGCGGATCGTCCCGCTCGCGCCACATGCGGTGGTGCTCGGCGGGGGCGGCTACAATCCGTGGACGCTGGCGCGCTACTGGACCGGATTGTGGGGGCGCCTCTCCGGTCGCAGGATCCCCGATGCGCTTCCCGTCGAGGGCCGCGAAATCCTCGAGCGGCTGCAATGCGACCTGATCGACGACGAGGACATGCGTCCGCAGTGGTTGACCACGCTTGCCGATTCCCCGACCGCAGCCGCCGTGCGCCCCGAGCTGCGGGCGTTGCGCGACGAGGTGCTGGGGAACATCGACCCGGACCGTTGGCGGGCATTCGCGTCGGCACCAGTGGTAACCGCAGTTCCAGGAACGACGGCGGTCGGTGCCGCGCCGGTCGAGGCGACAGCCGCGCTGGAGGAGGTTTCGAGATGAGCTGGCTCCAATCGATGGCGGCCGTCGAGGAGCTCGAGGGTGCCGCGCTCGACGCCGGCCTGATCGCCGACTTCGAGCGTGCGGGCGAATCGGTGCGGGGCCGCGAGATCCGCTTCTCGACCCCGACGTTCAAGGCCTACTCGAGCTGCGACCTCGAAGGCTGCGGCAAGAACGCATTCCCGGCGTTCTCGGTGACGGCAGGAGGTTGCGCGCTGAACTGCGACCACTGCCAGGCGAAGATCCTCGAGCCGATGATCCCGGCGACCAATCCCGCGATGCTCGATCGCAAGGTCCGCGACATGATCGGCAGCCAGGACCTGCAGGGCTTCCTGCTGTCGGGGGGCTCGAACAAGCGCAACGAGATCGCCTACGAGCGCTATTTCCCGGTCATCGAGAAACTCAAGCGCGACCACCCGCAGCTCAAGGTCGCGATCCATTCGGCGCTGCTGTCCGCCGACCGGGCGAAGGGCATGGAAGCCGCGGGCGTGGACACGGCGATGATGGACGTCATCGGCGCGCAGGACACGATCCGCGACGTCTATCACCTCGACCGCCCGGTCGCCGATTTCGAGGCGACGCTGGCAGCGCTGTGCGGCACGACGATGGAGGTCGTTCCCCACATCGTCATCGGCCTGCACTACGGCCGGATCCTCGGCGAGGCCAACGCGCTGGACATCGTCTCGCGCCATCCGGTGCATTCGCTGGTGCTGGTCGTGATCATGCCGTTCTACGCGAAGCCCGGCAGCTTCGAGACGCCGAAGACCTCGGATGTCGGGCGCATCTTCCTCGAGGCGCGACGCCGCATCCCCGACCGCTCGGTGCTGCTGGGCTGCGCGCGCCCGCCGGGCATGCACCGGCGCGTCACCGATGCCTACGCGATCGCCGCCGGCCTCGACGGCATCGCGTTCCCCGCCGATGGCGCGCTCGCCGTCGCCGAGGCGATCGGCCGGCCGGCCGTGCAGGAACACGCCTGCTGCTCGATGAAGACCGGACGCACGATCAAGATCCATCCCCGCGCGTCGCTTGCGCTGTCATGACGGCGGTGGCGCACGCCGCTGGCCCGGAGATCCCCCGGTGACCGACGTCGCTGTCGACGTGCTCTGCGCGGGCCTCGG
>JAGXBK010000267.1 GCA_018971195.1 Betaproteobacteria bacterium | reverse complement strand
GCTCTGACCCCATTTTCCCCGGAATTATTACAGCTCTGACCCCATTTTCCGGGACCAACAAAAAGGGGCCGGTCGGGCCCCCACTGCGCGAGCGGTGACGTCGCTCAGGCCGAGAAGCTCGACCCGCAGCCGCAGGTCGTCGTCGCGTTCGGATTCTTGATCACGAACTGCGCGCCTTCGAGACCCTCCTGGTAGTCGATCTCGGCGCCGACCAGGTACTGGTAGCTCATCGGGTCGATCAGCAGCGTCACGCCGTTCTTCTGCATCGCCGTGTCGTCCTCGTTCGTGACCTCGTCGAACGTGAATCCGTATTGGAAGCCCGAGCAGCCGCCGCCCGACACGAACACGCGCAGCTTGAGGTCGGTGTTGCCCTCTTCCTCGATCAACGTCTTCACCTTGGCCGCAGCCGCGTCGGTGAACACCAGCGGGCTCGGCATTTCATTCATTGCGTTCATGGTCACTCCAGTTGCTACCCCTCGATGTCGCCCATTATCCCGGTGCCGCGAGTGCGAGTCAAAGCGACCGGATCCGGGACCACCTCAATCCCGAGGCACACGCCACAGTTCGACCACCGGTGCCGACACCGGTTCGGCCGGATAGAGCCGCCCCTTGACGACGGCCCCAGGCGCAGCGACAACGTCCGGTACGTCAGGTCGCCGACGACGCGGGCCTTGCCCTGCGGTTCCAGGCGGTCGTCGGCCGTTACCCTCGACCTGCCCATGGGTGCGCAGGACGCCGCGGAACGCGAGGTTGCCGCGGACCATCGTTTCGGCCCCGAACAGGCTGTCGATACGCTTCCAGGGCGGTACATGCCGCTACTTCCTCTTTTAATATTGGGTCACCTCAGGGGTTCGGCAATGCATTCGCGTACATCCGCCTGGCGATCGGCGCGCTGTCCGGCTTTCGAGCGCCGCTGCGACCCGCGCCGTCACCCGGCTTACCCACCGAGCAAGCTCAGGCCAGGTCCGGCGCTGCAATCTGCGACTAACTCCTTCAAAAGTCCAGCTTCTTCGTTTAACTACATGTTTCATGCCCCAACCCAGCAATTTCCCTCTCCACGGCTTGCGCGCCGCCACGTGGGATGGCGAGGTCGCTTTCGCGTTTGGCGTTGCGCTTGCGCAGTCCGGCGGACATCCCGCGCAGTTGAAGGGACTCGGCGTCGATGCGCGCCAGGCGCTGCTCGAACTCGGCATGACGAAAGCCGCTGAAGATCGGGCCGACCCGACGGCTTGTGCCACCGCGCGAACCTCCGGCGTCAGGGCAGGACTGCAACTGCCTCGAGGCCCGTGGTCTCGGGCAATCCGAACATGAGATTCATGTTCTGGATGGCCTGCCCGGCCGCGCCCTTCACGAGGTTGTCCTCGACGGCGACGACCAGCGCAAGGTCGGAATCCGGCGGCCGGTGCACGGCGATGCGCAGCATGTTCGATGCCCGGACGCTGCGGGTGTCCGGGAGCGACCCCGGTGGCATAACGTCGACGAAGGGCTCGCCGGCGTAGCGCGTCTCGAACAACGCCTGCAGGTCCACCGTGGGGTCGATGAGCGGGGCGTAGAGGGTCGCGAGGATGCCGCGGATCATCGGCGTCAGGTGCGGCGTGAATACCACCGTCACCGGCTCGCGCGACGCGCGATTCAGCCCCTGCACGATCTCGGGCAAGTGCCGATGCCCGGCGATGCCGTAGGCGGCGAAGTTGTCCGACGCCTCGGAAAACGCGAGGCCGAGCTCGGCCTTGCGCCCGGCGCCCGACACGCCGGACTTGCAGTCGGCGATCAGGTGCTTGGTGTCGACGAGACCCGCCTCGACCAGCGGCAGGAAGCCCAGCTGGACGGCGGTCGGGTAGCAGCCAGGGTTGCCGACGATGCGCGCCTTGCGGATCGCCTCACGGTTGATCTCGGGGATGCCGTAGACCGCCTCGGCGAGGAGGTCGGGGCAGCCGTGCGGCATCTTGTACCAGCGCTCGAACTCCGCGGGATCGGACAACCTGAAGTCGGCGGCGAGGTCGATGACCCGCACGCCCGCGCCCAGCAGCTCGCGTGCCTGCGCCATCGCGACACCGTGCGGAGTCGC
>JAGXBK010000266.1 GCA_018971195.1 Betaproteobacteria bacterium | reverse complement strand
CATAGCACTGCTGGCGCAGCAGCGACGGGTCCTTGAGGGCAATGGAGGGGCGTTCGATCGTATCGGGGGGCATGGCCGTTCTCCGGTGTCTCGCGAGCCCGTCAGTATAGTCGCGCCGCGGCGGGCAGCCCGCGGCACGGCACAGCCGCGCGCGAAGCCGCGGCACCGGCGCTCATTCCCAGTGAACCAGGCCCGCGTATGCGGTGAACAGGATGATCGCGCCGAACGCGATCCGGTACCACGCGAATGGCAGGAAATCGTGACGGCTCACGTAGCGGATCAGCCAGCGCACGCACAGGAATGCCGACACGAACGCGGCGACGAAGCCGACGGCGAAGCCCTGCAGGTCCTGCGCCGACAGCAGGTGCCGGTTCTTGACGAGCTCGTAGGCGCAGGCGGCGAGCAGCGTGGGGATCGCGAGGAAGAACGAGAACTCGGTGGCCGCGCGTCGCGACAGCCCGAACAGCATGCCGCCGATGATCGTTGCGCCCGAGCGCGAGGTTCCGGGAATCAGCGCGAATGCCTGGGCGAAGCCGACCTTCAGCGCATCGGTCCAGGTCATCGCATCGACGCTGTCGATGGTGATCGTCGACGGCGAGCGCTGCTGGCGCCGCTCGGCCCAGATGATGACGAACGCGCCGATCACCGAGGCTGCGGCGACCGGCACCGGCGCGAACAGCCAGTCCTTGATGTAGCTCGCGAAGGCGAGGCCCAGCACGGCGGCCGGCATGAACGCGACGAACAGGTTGAGGACCAGGCGCTGGGCGTCGCGGTTGTCGAACAGGCCGGTGACTGCGAAGGCAATCCGTGCCCGGAATTCCCAGCACACGGCGAGGATTGCGCCGGCCTGGATCACGATCTCGAAGACTTTCGCCCGCTCGCCGGTGTAGCCGAGCAGTGAGCCGGCGACGATCAGGTGACCGGTCGAGGATACGGGCAGGAACTCGGTCAGGCCTTCGACGATGCCCTGAATGAGCGCTACGAGCAGCGTGGGATGATCCAAGGCGGGCCAGGTCGTGAATGCGAAAAGAGGTGAAGGCGGCGGCGATTGTCGCATGAAGCCGCGCCCCGGCCTGCGGCGTCCCGGATTCCGCCCCCGCAGCGCGCCCCGTTCGGCTCGCGACCCGCAGCCCGCGCCTAGCTGCTGCGGCCGCTCTGCAGCATTGCCAGCGCCTGGTTGACCAGGTCGCTGTGGTTCTCGGGGATCTGGCCCTGCGGCGTCAGCTTGTCGACGACCTGAGGCAGTGCCTGCGCGAGCTGCCCTTCCGCCTGCTCATGCGTGATGCCGAGCTGCTGCGCGATCTGGCCGAGCTGTCCCCGGTCGAAGACCTGGGTGATGGCGCTGGCGTCGATCGGCAGGTTCTTTCCGGTGCCGATCCACGATTGCGCCTGCTGGCCGAGGCCGGCCTGCTCGAATTTGCCGAGCACGCCCTGCAGTCCGCCGTTCTGCTGCAGCAGCTGCAGCGCCATCCGCAGCAGCGGGCTCTGCGCCTGCGCGCCCTGCGGCAGCTGGCCGCCGACCGCCCCGCCCATCAGGCTACCGAGCACTCCGTCGAACAATCCCATGGCGCGTCCCTTCGCGTGATCGAGAAACGGAGAGTCTATCCCCCGCGCTCGGCGCGCAATGCGGCGAGCGCCTGCTTCAGGGTCTCGACCTCGTCCTTGAGTGCCGCGAGGTCCTCGCGCAGTGCAGCAGTGTCCTCGCGCAGCACCGCGAGTTCGGGTGCGGCGCCGAAGGCCGGGCCCGCCAGGGCCGTTTCGCCGGCCGATGCCGTCGGCTCCGCCGCCGGCCCGGACAGCAGCTGCGCCCAGCGCGTCTCGCGCGTCCCGGGGGCACGGGCCAGCTCGACGACCAGCGCACCCGCAGGCCGCGCCGCAAGCTCGTGCAGAAAAGCCTCGAGCGCCGAGAGGTCGGCGAAGCGATGCAGCCGGTCGCAATTGATGCGAAGCTCCCCGACGGTCTGCGGACCGCGCAGCAGCAGCGCCGCCAGCAGCGCGACCGACTGGGCGGGAACGGCGAGCACGCGCTCGGCATTGTGCGCATAGCGCATCACGCGCCCGCCGCTCGACTCGAGGATCCACG
>JAGXBK010000265.1 GCA_018971195.1 Betaproteobacteria bacterium | reverse complement strand
TCGAAGGTTGCCCGCGGCCGTTGCAAGCCGGAAGCGCTCGCGCCGGTCCGCTAGGGTGAGGTCTCCGCCGGCGATCAGCGCCGCGAACAGCGGCTGGCAGGCGTCGGGCGTCGTCTTGCCGGTGAACCACAGCGGTTTCGCCGCCGCGAGGGCGGGCGCGCCGTCGCGCTGCCAGCGATACTGGATGCCGTAGCACCGCAGCTCGGTGTCCTGGCCCGACGGCGGCGGATAGTCGACGGCGAAGTCGGTCCAGTCGCCGCGCTTGCCCAGCGATTTCAGCCAGTCGGAGCGCAGGCGATCGGCGAGCGGCCCGTCCGGATAGCGGGCGAGGAAACCGTGCACGGTCTGTGCGCTCGCGTCGTCGATCCGCGAGTCGATCTGCCAGAACAGGACGTAGCGGGCGAGCGGGTGCGCCGCGAGCGCAGGCGCGAGGGCGTCGAGCCTCGCCCAGTCGCCACGGTCATAGGCGGCGCGGGCGGCGAGGAAATCGGCGTCGGACTGCGCAACCGCGGCGGTCGACGCGACGAGGAGCAGGCACGCTGCGAGCGACCTCGTTGCGCGCGCAAGGCGGTGGATCGTGAACAGGCTCACGGCGCCATTGTCCCGAAGCGCGCAGCTTCACACAACCACGCCGCAGTCGGGATTCGATGAGCGGCCCGTGGGGCCGCCGGGCGGTGACGCAGACGTTGCGCCGCCGCGACGGCCGCGCACGAATGTGCTGTGCCCGCGGCGCTTGCGCTAGAATCCGCGTCGACATCCGTCGACTGGAATCACGCATGGCACTGCGCAAGGCGGCGCCCCTGATCGGCCTGGTCATGGGCAGCGACAGCGATTGGGACGTGATGAAGCATGCGGCTGCGCAGCTGGATGCGCTCGGCGTCGCCTACGAGGCCCGCGTCCTGTCGGCGCACCGGATGCCCGACGACATGTTCGAGTATGCGGAGGATGCCGGGCCGCGGGGCCTGCGCGCGATCATCGCCGGTGCCGGCGGCGCGGCCCACCTTCCCGGCATGCTGGCGTCGAAGACCCTGGTTCCGGTCCTGGGCGTCCCGGTGCCGTCCAAATACCTGCGCGGCGAGGATTCGCTGCTGTCGATCGTCCAGATGCCCAAGGGCGTGCCCGTCGCGACGTTCGCGATCGGCGAAGCCGGGGCGGCGAATGCCGCGCTGTTCGCCGTCGCCGTGCTCGCCGCGGCCGACCCGTCGCTGGCCAGGAAGCTCGCCGCGTTGCGCCAGAAACAGACCAGCGCCGCGCGGGCGATGCGCATACCCCCGGCGGCGTGAGCGCGCGCGCGCAGCGCCCGGACGACGAGCCGCAGGCACGGCCACCGATCATGCCCGGCGAATGGCTGGGTCTGCTCGGCGGGGGCCAGCTCGGTCGCATGTTCTGCATGGCGGCCCAGAGCCTCGGCTACCGGGTCGCCGTCCTCGATCCCGGATCGGAAAGCCCGGCGGGCAGCGTTGCCGATCGGCATGTCTGCGCCGACTACCTCGACCCGCAGGGCCTCTCCACGCTGCGGGAGGCGTGCCGCGGGGCAACGACCGAGTTCGAGAATGTCCCGGCCGCCGCGCTCGAGTTCCTCGCGCGCGACCTGCGCGTGACGCCGGGGGCCGCCAGCGTCGCGATCGCCCAGGACCGGATCAGCGAGAAGACTTTCCTGTCGGGCAGCGGGTTCGCGGTCGCGGCTTTCACCGTGCTGCGTGACGACGCCGACGTCGCCCAGGTGACCGCCTCGCTGCTGCCGGGCATCGTCAAGCGTGCGAGGCTGGGCTACGACGGCAAGGGCCAGCGGCAGGTCGCGACGCGCGACGACGTGGCGGGCGCTTTCGCGACCATGGGCAGGACGGCCTGCGTGCTCGAGAAACGCATCGAGCTCGAGCGCGAGCTTTCGGTCGTCGTCGCGCGCAGCGACGGCGGCGAGACGGCGACCTGGCCGGTGGCCGAGAATCACCATCGCGACGGGATCCTGGACGTGTCGATCGCCCCGGCGCGCATCGGTGCCGACCTCGCCGCCCGGGCGCGCGAGACCGCAACTGCCGTCGCCGATGCGCTCGACTACCGCGGCGTGCTCTGCGTCGAGATGT
>JAGXBK010000007.1 GCA_018971195.1 Betaproteobacteria bacterium | reverse complement strand
CGGGTCCGCGCGCGCAGCAGCGCGAGGTCGCCGGCGCGGCCCCGGCCGAAGCGGAAGTCGTCGCCGACCAGCACCCAGCGGGCGTTCAAGCCCCGGACCAGCACGTCGTCGATGAATTGCTCGGCGGACAGTGCCGCCAGGCGCACATCGAAGCGGGCGACGTAGGCGATCGCGACGCCGAAGGCGCGGAAAAGTTCGAGCTTGGAGCGCAGCGTCGACAGACGGGCCGGCGCCTCGGCGTGGGCGAAGTATTCGCGCGGATGCGGATCGAAGGTCAGCACCGCGGGCCGCAGTCGCAGGTCCTCGGCCGCCTCGATCAGGCGCGCGAGCATCGCCTGATGCCCTCGGTGCACGCCGTCGAAGTTGCCAATGGTCAGCGCCACCGGCACGCCCGGCGCGCTCGTCAGGTCACGCTGTACACGCACGCTTCGCCCACCGCGGCGAAACGCCAGTTCCGCGCTGCGGCTCTCTACGTTGGATAACCGTTCATTCTAGCGCAATCCACCGCCGAGACCCGCGTTCGTGCGGCAATGGGACTGGCGACCGACCCATGCCGGTCGGGAAAAGCATGACGTTGCGGTCGTCAGTCGGCCGTATTCGCGGGTCCGGACCCGACCGCGGCCAGGGCGACGGGGGACAGCGACAACGATGCGCCCGAGGCCGCAGCTGCGAACGGCGAGGCCGGCCTGTTCGCGGGCGAGGGTGTCATCAGCGGCGCGCGCACCGCGGCGCCGCCGCCCTGCATCAGCGAATCCACCGGGTGCTTGACCTGGGGGTCGCTGCGCTCCGCGGCGATCCACTCGCCGCACCAATCGTCGTCACGCACATGCGGCCACACGCCCTCGATCATGTAGCCCTTGACCGATGCCGGGCTCAGCGTCGGCACCGAACGCCGGCATTGTCCCCAGCGCTGGGTGCTGTCGCTGGCCGACTGCGACTGGTTGCGATCGTAGTACTGGCAGGCCACACACTTGCGCACGGCAAACTCCCTCTTGGAAGGCTCACGAGGCAGCGATAAAGAAGCGGTCGCCGACCGCATCGCTGTTTGCAGTTGGAAAAATATTCCGGGCGACCGCAAACCGGTAACGAATATGTCGTTACGCCGCGAGTTCCGAAAGGGTCGCCGTCAGCGACTCGGGAACCTGCTGGACGCGGGTGAAGCCCTCAAGCGACTTCGCGTCGAGCTGCGACTGGAGCTCCGCGTCGGCGGCTGCCGCCTCCCCCGACAACTGCGTGTCGTAGGCACGCCGCTGCTCGGGATCCGACAGCACCGAATAGGCCGCATGGATCATGCGCACGAGTCCCGACAGATCCTGGCCGGCGTCGGTCATGCCGTACTGGAACCGTTCGAGCAACGCCGCGTACGCCGCTTCGATCCGTTGGGGCGTCGCGCAAGGCGCGAGCTCGAGGTAATCGTAGTGCGTGTAGTTCACCTTCATCTCCTGTCTGAATTGGGGGCGCCGCCGCCCGTCGCCAACTATCCAGCAGCATCCGTGCCATACGCGGGGCCCGTACATCGGCCGGCCGTAAGTCATTGACGCAAGGCATGCGCAGCCATCGGCGCAACGTGCCGAGCACACTTCGTGGTGTACGAGTGTCGCCTCGCGAGCCCGGTGCCGACGAGCGCAACAGGTCAGATCACCGACAGCGACGTCGCGCCGGCCGGAGGTGGAAAGGCTGCGTCGATGGTCGCGAGCGTCGATGGGGACAACTGCAGCGACGCTGCGGAACGGTTTTCGCGGAGATGCTCGACGTTGCCCGATTTGGGGATCGCAATCGCGCCGCGCCCGATCAGCCAGGCGAGTGCGAGCTGGGCGGGGGCGGCATCGATTCCCCGGGCGATCGCCAGCAGGCGACCATCCTGCAGCAGCGCGCCCTCGCCCAGCGGGCAATAGGCCATCAACGGAATCCGGTGGCTGCGGCATAGCGGCGCGAGGGCCCATTCAGCGCCGCGTTCCCCGAGGTGCCAGAGGACCTGGTTGGCGGCGCAATGCCGGCCTTCCGGGAGTGCGAGCAACTCGACCAGGTCGTCGACGTCGAAGTTCGACACGCCCCAGCGGAGGATCTTGCCTTGATGCCGCAGGCGTTCGAAGGCGCCGACGGTCTCGGCGAGCGGAATGCTGCCGCGCCAGTGCAGCAGGTACAGGTCAAGCCGATCCGTGCGCAGCCGCCGCAGGCTGCGCTCGCACGCGGCGATCGCACTCGTCGCGCCGGCGTTGTGCGGGTAGACCTTGCTGACGACGAAGACCTCGTCGCGCCGGCCGGCGATCGCGTCGCCGACAGTCTCCTCCGCGCCTCCGTCGCCGTACATCTCCGCGGTATCGACCAGCCTCATGCCCAGCGCGATCCCCGCGACCAGGGCCGCGACTTCGCGCGGGCGCCGGCGCGCCGATTCGCCCATGTGCCAGGTGCCGAGACCCAGCGCCGGGACTTCGGTGCCGTCGGACAGGGCAACGGCGGGGATCGGGGGGGTCATCGCGCGCAGCGGGAAGCTGGCGAGCATAGCGCGTTTGCCGCCCACGTCCCGTAGAATCGAAGGACCATGCCGCTCGACCTCCCTCCCGGCGCCGGCGAACTTCCGATTCGCGGCAATCGGCGCATCGTGCGCGCAGCATGCCCGCACGACTGCCCCGACACCTGCGCGATGCTGGTCACCGTCGAGAACGGCCGCGCGATCGAGGTCCGGGGGGCCCCCGATCATCCGACGACCGCCGGCACGCTGTGCACCAAGGTCGCTCGCTACCTGGATCGGACCTACTCCCCCGAGCGCCTGCGCCATCCGATGCGCAGGATCGGACGCAAGGGCGATGGGCGTTTTGCGCGCATCTCCTGGGACGAAGCGCTCGGCGAGATCGCGCTCCGCTTCCGGCAGATCGCGGAATCCGCCGACGGCCCGCAGGCGATCCTGCCCTACAGCTACGCGGGAACGATGGGGCTGCTGCAGGGCCAGTCGATGGATCGGCGTTTTTTCCATCGGCTCGGCGCGTCGCTGCTCGATCGAACCATCTGCGCATCCGCCGGCAAGGCCGGCTGGGGCGCCGTCGTCGGTGCGTCGATGGGCATGGACGTCGAGGAATATCCGAACAGCGGCCTGATCCTGATCTGGGGCAGCAACCCGGTGACGTCCAACCTGCATTTCTGGACCCGGGCGCAGGAAGCCAAGCGTCGCGGGGCCAGGCTGGTTGCGATCGATCCCTATCGCAGTGCGACCGCGGACAAGTGCCACGAGCACGTGGCCTTGCTGCCCGGCACCGATGCCGCGCTCGCCTTCGGCATCATGCAGGTGCTGATCGCCGACGGGCTGCTCGATCGCGACTACATCGATCGGCATACGATCGGGTTCGACGCGCTCGCCGCGCGCGCCGCCGCGTGGACGCCCGAGCGCACGGCGCAGACCTGCGGCATCGCGCCTGAGCAGGTGGTCCGCCTCGCGCGCGAATACGGGACGATCCGGCCGGCGGCGATCCGCCTGAATTACGGCATGCAGCGCGCGCGCGGTGGCGGCAACGCGGTGCGCGCCATCGCCTGCCTGCCGGCACTGGTCGGCGCATGGCGCCATCCCGCCGGTGGTGCGCTGCTGTCGTCGTCGGGCAGCTTCCCGGTTGACACGGCGGCGCTGGAGCGCCCCGACCTGATTCGCGGGACGCCGCGGACGATCAACATGTCGACCATCGGCGACGCGCTCACCCGGCTCGCCGATCCGCCGGTGCGCGCGATCTACGTCTACAACTCCAACCCCGTCGCCGTCGCGCCGCAATCCTCGCGCGTGGTCGAGGGATTCTCGCGCGAGGACCTGTTCTGCGTCGTCCACGAGATCTTCAGGACCGACACCGCCGATTTCGCCGACATCCTGCTCCCCGCGACCACGCAACTGGAGCAGACCGACATCCACACCTCCTACGGCCACCTGTACACGCTCGCCAACAACGCGGCGATCGCACCGCTGGCGGAGGCGCTGCCCAATACCGAGGTGTTCCGGCGCCTCGCCGCGCGCATGGGCTTCACCGATCCGTGTTTTCGCGACAGCGACGACGACCTCGCGCGCCAGGCCTTCCGCGCTGGAGACCCCAGGGTCGAGGGCCTCGACTGGGATTGCCTGAAGTCGGACGGGTGGCGCAGGCTCGACCTGCCGCGGCCCTATGCGCCTTTCGCCAATGGCGGTTTCCCGACCCCCTCCGGCAAGTGCGAATTCTGGTCGGCGCGGATGCAGGCCGCCGGCGAGGATCCGCTCCCGGACCATGTGCCGCCTTACGAGTCGGCGGCGTCCAATCCAGATCTCGCGCGCCGCTATCCACTCGCCTTCATTTCGCCGCCGGCACGCAATTTCCTGAACTCGTCGTTCGCGAACCTGCCGCTGTCCATTGCCGAGGAGACGACACCGCGGGTCGAGATTCACCCCGACGATGCGGCAGCACGGGACATCGGCGACGGCGATTCGGTGCGGGTATTCAACGATCGCGGCAGCATGCTCGCGATGGCCCGCATCACCGATCGCGCACGCATGGGCGTGGTCGTCGCGCCGTCGGTGTGGTGGCGCAAGCTTGCGCCGGGAGGCGAGAATGCGAATGCGCTGACCAGCCAGGCGCTGACCGACCTGGGCCGCGCGCCGACGTTCTACGACTGCCTGGTGGAGGTCGCGCCGGCGTGATTGCCGCTGCGGGATGCGCCGAGGCAGCGGCGGGCCGGCACCGGACCCTTAGAGCTTGCGGACCAGCCCGACCATCACGCCGAAGATCTCCAGCGTGCCTTCGGGCCGGATGACCGGGTAGGCAGGGTTCTCGGGCTTCAGGACGAAGCGCCCGGCGTCGAGTTCCAGGCGCTTCAGCGTGAACTGGTTGTCGACGATCGCGACGACGATGTCGCCTTTCTGCGCGGCCGCGCGCTTCTCGACGACCACCAGGTCGCCCTCGAGGATGCCGGCATCGATCATCGAATCGCCCTTGACGCGGACCAGCACCGTCTGCGAAGGGCGCTCGATCAGGTAGTCGTCGAGGGTGACCGTGTCGGGCTGCGCATCGTCGACCGGGTCGGGCAGCCCGGCGCGCACGGTTCCGGCGGCGAGCGGCCTCGCGAAGAAGCGCTTGGTGGGGGCAAGCCTGCGGTCCGGTGTCGATTCGAGATAGCCGGCGAGCTTCATCCTGGCCACCAGCGCGGCGACCGACGATTTGGAACGCAACCCCAGCAACTGGCCGATCGACGCGTATGAAGGCAGCGCGCGATGGCGGGCGTAGTAATCCTGCAGGCTGCCCAGGTAGGAACGATCGTTCGACATCGACGTAGCATAAGGAACGAACGTTCGTCCGTCAAGCGCTCGCAGTGCTGCCCGGCCCGGGTCCGGGAAGCGACGGCGCGCGGCCGCTGACCGCATCGCCTCGCGAGGCAATCGAATCCCCGTGCTGAATCAGCGGGCCGAAGCATGGGAGGCGATGACGTCGGCCACGCAAGCGGTCAGGCGTTTCGCGTACTCGACGTGCAGGAACTCGTTGGGCCCGTGCGCGTTCGAATGCGGCCCGAGGACGCCGGTGATCAGGAACTGCGCCTGCGGAAAATGCTCGCCCAGCATCCCCATGAACGGGATCGTCCCGCCTTCGCCCATGGCCGCCGCGGGCTTGCCGTAATGCGCCTGTGACGCGCGCTGCAGGGCGTGCGAGAGCCAGGCTTTGGTGGGAGGGGCATTCCAGCCGGTCGCCCCCTGGTCCGGCGTGAACGTGACCTTCGCAGCATGCGGCGGATCGGTTTCCAGCAGCGCTTTCAGGGCCGCGGTCGCCTCGTGCCCATCGACGGTAGGCGGCAGGCGCAGCGAAAGCTTGAGGGCGGTCGACGGCCGCAGGACGTTGCCCGCGCTCGCGATCGCGGGCAGGCCATCGGCGCCGACGACCGACAGCGCAGGCCGCCAGGTGCGATTGAGCAGCGCTTCGCCGCCATCGTCGACCATCGGTTGCGTGCCGCCGGCGAACGGGTACTTGCGAAACACGATGTCGCCCAGGATCGCGGCGGCCTTGGCGGCCTGTTCGACCCGTTCGAGCGGTATCTGTGCATGGAAGGTGGACGGCAGGATCCACCCGTTGGCGGAGTCCTCGAGGCGGTCGAGCAGCTTGCGCGCAATCCGAAACGACGACGGAACCACACCGCTTGCGTCGCCCGAATGCACACCCTCGGTCAGTACCTCGACGACGAGCGTCCCGGCGGCCAGGCCACGCAGCGATGTCGTCGCCCACAGACGCTCGTAATCCCCGCAGCCCGAATCGAGCCCGACGACCAGGTCGACATCGCCCAGCCGCGGCTTCAGCAACGCCAGGTAGGCAGGCAGATCGTAGCTGCCGCTCTCCTCACAGGCCTCGATCAGGCCGATGCAGGGCGCGTGCGGCAACCGCTGCGCCTCCAGGGCACCGATCGCCGACAGTGCCGCGAACACCGCGTAACCATCGTCGGCGCCGCCGCGACCGTAGAGCTTCCCGTTCTCGAGTATCGGCATCCAGGGGCCGCCGTCGCTGCGCCACCCGGTCATCTCGGGCTGCTTGTCGAGGTGCCCGTAGAGCAGCACCGTTTTGTCGCCTGCGCCCGGCACCTGGAACAGCAGCACTGGCGTGCGGTGCGGCAGCCGCAGGATCTCGACGGTGAGCCCCGCGATCGGTTGTGCGCGCACCCAGGCTTCGGCCAACCGGATCACGCGCTCGATGTGCCCGTTCGACTCCCACGCCGAATCGAAGTGTGGCGATTTGGCAGGGATGCGGATGTAGTCGATCAGCTGCGGAACGATCTCGTCGTCCCATTGCCGGGAAATGCGCTGTGCTGCGGGGGACATCGTCATCGGCGTCGGACCTGGAAAGGGCGGAAAAGGGGTCAACGATACCAAACGCCGCGCGAACGGCATGACAGCCACGGCAAGCTGCGACACCGGTGCGACCACGTCCGCGACCTGCCGACGACGACGGCAACGTAGAATCGACGCAATGGACGATGCCCGGCAGACGCCGTACGCAGGACTCACCCCCGACTGCGTGCTCGATGCGCTCGACAGCATCGGCATCCGCGGCGATGGGCGCCTGATCGCACTCAACAGCTACGAGAACCGCGTCTATCAGGCCTGGCGAGAGGATGCGCCGCCGGTGGTCGCGAAGTTCTACCGGCCCGCGCGCTGGAGCGACGAGCAGATTTTCGAGGAGCATGCGCTGGTGAGCGAGCTCGCCGAGCACGAGGTGCCCGCGGTGCCGCCGATCGCCATCGATGGCAGGTCGCTGTTCGAGTTTG
Organism: Betaproteobacteria bacterium; assembly: GCA_018971195.1. GTDB lineage: Bacteria > Pseudomonadota > Gammaproteobacteria > Burkholderiales > Casimicrobiaceae > VBCG01. The sequence continues at coordinate 36,423 of JAGXBK010000007.1, read as the reverse complement.
CCGGTTTCCGCTACGCCGTCTTCGAGCGCCATGGAGGGCGCGCCCCCGAGCTCGACCGCCCGGCGACGCTCGAGCGTCTCGGGCGCTTCATCGCGCGGCTGCACACGGTCGGCGCCATGCACCCATTCGTGCATCGCCCGGCACTGACAGTCGCCGCGTTCGGTGACGCGTCGCGCGACTACCTGCTCGCCCATGCGTTCGTCCCGGCGGACCTGCGCGACGCGTGGACTGCCGCCGCCGACCTTGCGTTGCAGCAGCTGCGGCGGATCACGGAGGCCGTGGGTACGGTCGCAACGCTGCGACTGCACGGAGATTGTCATGGAGGCAACGTGCTGTGGACCGACGACGGCCCCCACTTCGTGGATTTCGACGACGCGCGCACGGGTCCCGCCGTGCAGGATCTCTGGATGCTGCTCTCGGGCGATCGCGCCGACATGGAGAAGCAGCTCGCGGTGCTGCTGCGCGGCTACGCGTCGTTTCGCGACTTCGACCATCGCGAGCTCGCCCTGATCGAGGCGCTGCGCACGCTGCGCCTGCTCCACTATTCGGCGTGGCTCGCGAGGCGCTGGAACGATCCCGCGTTTCCCGCGGCGTTTCCGTGGTTCAACACCCATCGATACTGGCAGGACCGGATCCTCGAATTGCGCGAGCAGATCGCGCTGATGGACGAGCCGCCGCTCGCGGCCTAGGGATTCGACATGTCCGCAGATTCGGTCTGCTATCACTGCGGGTTGCCCAACCCGGTCGGGCGCTCGTTCGACGCGATCGTCGATGGGCGACCGCAGCCGGTGTGCTGCCCCGGATGCCAGGCGGTGGCCGAGGCGATCGCGGGCAGCGGCCTGTCATCCTACTATCGCACGCGCACCGCCTACGGGCGCCGTCCGGAATCGAAGGCAGCCGAGCGCGCCGGTGAGCTCGTGATCTACGATCAGCCCGAGGTCCAGGCGGCGTTCGTCCGGGCGCAACGCGGGACCGAGCGCGAGGCGACGCTGATCCTCGAAGGGATCACCTGCGCGGCGTGCCTCTGGCTGAACGAGCAGCACCTCGCGTCCCTCCCGGGCGTATCGAGCGCCGACATCAACTACGCGACGCGGCGCGCACGGGTGCGCTGGGACTCGTCCCGGATCAAGCTGTCGCAGATCCTCGCCCAGGTCGCGGCGATCGGATATCGCGCCTGGCCCGCGACATCGGCCAATGCCGAGCTCGTGCGCAGGCGCGAGAGCCGCGCAGCCCTGTGGCGCCTGTTCGTGGCCGGCTTCGGGATGATGCAGGTGATGATGTACGCAGTGCCCGCCTACCTGGCGCAGGACGGCACGATGAGCGACGACCTGCGCCTGCTGATGCGCCTCGCGAGCCTGGCGCTGACCGTGCCCGTGGTGTTCTATTCCGCCGCGCCGTTCTTCCGCGGCGCGTGGCGCGATGCCCGACGCCGACGGCTCGGGATGGACGTTCCGATCGCGCTCGGCGTCGCCGCCGCCTTCGGCGCCAGCATCTACGCGACGTTCACCGGCGGCGCCGACGTCTACTACGACTCGATCTCGATGTTCGTCTTCTTCCTGCTGTCCGCACGCTACCTCGAGATGGGCGCCCGGCAGCGCGCCGCCGCAAGCCTCGAATACCTGGACAAGGCCCTGCCGCTGAGCGCCCATCGCCTGCGCGATCCCGATCGCGGCATGGACACCGAGGAGGTCCCGGCGGTAAGCCTGAAGCCGCGCGACCGGGTGCTCGTGCGGGCCGGCGAGAGCTTTCCCGCCGACGGCAGGCTGGCCTCGGGCGATACCGAATGCGACGAAGCGCTGCTGACCGGCGAAAGCGCCCCGGTGCGCAAGCGCGTCGGCGACAGCGTCATCGGCGGCGCGTTCAACCGGCTGAGCCCTGTCGTCGTGGAAGTCGAGCACGTGGGCGACGATACCTGCGTGTCCGGCATTCGGCGCCTGGTCGAGAGCGCGAGCATGCGGCGGCCCGATATCGGCGGCCTGGCGGACCGCTATGCGGGTGTCCTGGTCGCGGTCATTCTGCTCGCCGCCGCGAGCAGCGCGATCCTGTGGATGCGCATCGACGCGTCGCGTGCGCTGTGGGTCGCGGTGGCGGTGCTGGTGGTGAGCTGTCCCTGCGCCCTGTCGCTCGCGACGCCGACCGTCATGACCGTCGCGGTGGGCATGCTGTCGAGGCGCGGCGTGGTCGTCGTCCGTGGCCACGCCGTCGAGGCGCTGGCCGCCGTCACGCATGTCGTGTTCGACAAGACCGGCACGCTGACGGAGGGGCGGCTCGGCGTCGCGTCGGTGTCGCCGCGGTCGGGAGCCGGTCGCGATCAAGCGCTTGGTCTCGCCGCTGCGCTGGAGCGCATGTCCGAGCATCCGATCGCGAAGGCCCTGATCGACGCGGCGCCGGCAGGCCGCCCCGCGGCCGCGACCGACGTGCGCAATGTGCCCGGTGCCGGGCTGGAGGGCGGCATCGATGGTGCCCGCCATCGCCTTGGCACGCAGTCGTTCGTCGCCGAGATCGCCGGAGCGACAGGGGGCGCCGAGGCGCCCGCAAGCGGCGCCACGCGCGTATGGCTCGGCCGCGACGGGGCGTGGATCGCGAGCTTCGATCTCGTCGACTCGCTGCGGCCCGAGGCGGCGGCGGTCGTCCGGCAGCTGCGATCAGCGGGCAAGCAGGTCCTGATCTGGAGCGGCGATGGGTCGCGCGCCGTCGGTGCCGTCGCCGCGAGCCTCGGCATCGATCACCATGAGGCGGCCCTGCTTCCGCAGGACAAGCAGGCGCGCATGGGCGCGCTGCAGCGCGAGGGTGCCGTCGTCGCCATGGTCGGCGACGGCGTCAATGACGCGCCGGTGCTGGCGCAGGCCCAGTTGTCGGTCGCGATGGGCGGCGGCGCGCTGCTGTCGCAGGCCACTGCCGACGTCGTCCTGCTGTCCGGGCGCCTGCAGGGGCTTTCCGACGCGTTCGGGATCGCCGCTCGTGCGCGGCGCATCGTGCGCCAGAATCTCGCCTGGGCAGCCGTCTACAACCTGATCGCGCTGCCGCTCGCCGGAGCCGGCCTCGTGACGCCCTGGCTCGCGGGCATCGGCATGGGCGCGAGCTCGCTGCTGGTGGTGCTCAATGCGCTGAGGCTCGGCCGGTCGCGCAGCGAACGGCGCCCGACCGCGAGGGCCGGCACCGCAGTCGCGGCGACAGATCCGGGCTTGAGCCTTCCCGCGTCACCCACGGCAGGGTCCTGATGGACATCCTCTATCTGCTCGTTCCACTGTCGCTGGTGCTGGTGTTCCTGATCGGCGGCGTGTTCTGGTGGTCGCTCATGAGCGGCATGTTCGACGACCTCGAAGGTCCGGCCTGGCGGATCCTGCAGGACGACGATGCGCCCGCAGCGGACGGCGCAAATCCGCCTCCGGGCGGCGATGCAACGCGCGCAGGATCCTGACGCGGCGGCGTCGGCTCGCGCCCGAACGCGGCGACGGCACGCGCTCCTCGGTGCCCGATTGACAAAGATCAAGCGACGGGTCGCGATTCATCCGTAAGCTCCCGACCGGGCCTGCACGCAGGCCGACGCCTGCGGCCAAACCGCGGCACCGACGAGGGAGAGACCATGTCTGCACCGGCCGGGACCGCTTCGGTCCCGATGTGGGATGCCGCCGACCAGGGAACGTACAACTACAAGGTGGTGCGCCAGTTCGCCCTCATGACCGTGGTCTGGGGCATCGTCGGAATGCTGGTGGGCGCGCTGATCGCCAGCCAGCTGATGTTTCCCGACCTCGCGTACGGCATCCCATGGCTGTCCTACGGCAGGTTGCGCCCGCTGCACACCAACGCGGTGATCTTCGCGTTCGGCGGCTCGGCATTGTTCGCCACCAGCTACTACGTCGTCCAGCGCACCTGCCACACTCGCCTGTTCTCCGACGGCCTCGCGGCGTTCACGTTCTGGGGATGGCAGGCGGTGATCGTCGCAGCAGCGATCACGCTCCCGCTGGGCTACACGACCTCGCATGAGTACGCGGAGCTCGAGTGGCCGATCGACATCCTGATTGCGGTCGTTTGGGTCGCCTACGCGATCGTGTTCTTCGGCACCATCGCCAAGCGCAGGGTGCAGCACATCTATGTCGCCAACTGGTTCTACGGTGCCTTCATCCTGACCGTCGCGGTGCTCCACATCGTCAACAGTGCCGAGATCCCGGTGACCCTCTGGAAGTCGTACTACGTCTACGCCGGCGCACAGGACGCAATGGTCCAGTGGTGGTATGGCCACAACGCCGTCGGGTTCTTCCTGACGGCGGGCTTCCTCGGGATGATGTACTACTTCGTGCCCAAGCAGGCCGGCCGCCCGATCTACAGCTACCGGCTGTCGGTCGTGCACTTCTGGGCGCTGATCTTCACCTACATGTGGGCCGGCCCCCACCACCTCGAGTACACGGCGCTGCCCGACTGGGCACAGTCGCTGGGCATGGTGTTCTCGCTGATCCTGCTCGCGCCGTCCTGGGGCGGCATGATCAACGGCATCATGACGCTGTCGGGCGCATGGCACAAGCTGCGCACCGACCCGATCCTCAAGTTCCTGATCACCTCGCTGTCCTTCTACGGCATGTCGACCTTCGAGGGGCCGATGATGTCGATCAAGACCGTCAACTCGCTGTCTCATTACACGGATTGGGTCATCGGCCACGTCCACTCCGGCGCACTCGGCTGGGTCGCGATGATCTCGATCGGCAGCCTCTACTACCTGATCCCGCGCCTGTACGGACGCACCGAGATGTTCAGCGTCAAGGCGATCACGCTGCACTTCTGGGTCGCGACGATCGGCGTCGTCCTCTACATCGCCGCCATGTGGATCGCCGGGGTCATGCAGGGCCTGATGTGGCGCGCGACCAATTCGGACGGAACGCTGACCTACACGTTCGTCGAGAGCGTGAAGGCGACCTATCCCTTCTACGCCATCCGCCTGCTGGGCGGGCTGATGTTCCTGTCGGGGATGCTGGTCATGGCCTGGAACGTCTGGAGGACGGTGCGAGGCGCCCGGCCCGTGGACGCTCCGGTTCTCGCACCGGCCCTCGCCCGCGCCTGATCCCCCAATTTCCGAGTCATTGCCATCATGGCCACGCAATCCGCATCGGGGCACGAGTTCATCGAGAAGAACATGACGCTGCTTGTCGTCCTGATCGTGCTCGTCATCAGCGTCGCCGGCCTGGTCGAGATCGTGCCACTGTTCTTCCAGCGCTCGACCACCCAGCCCGTCACCGGCCTCAAGCCCTACACGGCCTTGCAGCTCACCGGCCGCGACATCTACATTCGCGAGGGTTGCAGCAACTGCCACAGCCAGATGATCCGGCCGTTCCGTGCCGAGACCGAGCGCTACGGCCACTACTCGGTGGCGGGCGAATTCGTCTACGACCATCCGTTCCTGTGGGGCAGCAAGCGGACGGGGCCGGACCTCGCCCGCGTCGGCGGACGGTACAGCGACGAGTGGCACCGCGAGCACCTGAACGAGCCGCGCGACGTGGTTCCCGAGTCGATCATGCCCGGCTATCCATGGCTGTTCCACGACGCCGCCGATGCCGACTCGATCCAGGCCAAGATGCGCGTGCTGCGCAAGCTGGGGGTCCCGTATACCGACGACCAGATCGCCAGGGCCCCCGCGGAGCTCAAGGACAAGACCGAGGCCGATGCGCTGATCGCCTACCTCCAGAACCTCGGGACCGATCTGAAGGGAGTGAGGTGAGATGGATACCGTGATCGCGATCAGGAGCGGCTCGACCGTGCTGACCTTTCTGATCTTTCTCGGCATCGTGTGGTGGGCCTACGGGAGGGGCCGCAAGGACCGCTTCGAAGCGACCGGACGCAGCGTCCTTCTGGACGATGACGACAAGCCGGATGAACAACGGACGGGGGGGCGGGCGTGAGCGATTTCGTCAGCGGCTTCTGGAGCCCCTACATCACCCTGGTCTCGCTCGCCAGCATCCTCGGCTGCGGCGTCTTCCTGTGGCGCCTGTCGACCAAACGCCTGCCGCCGGGCAAGAAGGCGGACGTGATGGGCCACGTCTGGGACGAGAATCTGGAGGAGTACAACAATCCGCTGCCGCGCTGGTGGATGTGGCTGTTCTACCTCACGATCGCGTTCGCGCTTGGCTACCTCGTGCTCTATCCCGGCCTCGGCACGTGGCCGGGGCTGCTGCACTGGACTTCGCACTCGCAGTACGACGCGGAGGAGGCCCATGCCACGGCGACCTACGACCCGATCTACGCGCGCTACGCCGCGATGCCGATACCCGCCGTGGCAGCCGACCCACAGGCGCGCGACATCGGGCAGCGGATCTTTCTCAACAACTGCGCGCCGTGCCACGCCTCCGACGCCCGCGGCGGGCGTGGCTACCCCGACCTGACCGACAACGACTGGCTCTACGGCGGCGATCCCGACACGCTGGTCGCCACGATCACCGACGGCCGCAACGGCGTGATGCCGGCATGGGCCGGCGTGGTCGGTGACGAAGGGGTCAAGAACCTCGCCAACTACGTCAAGTCGCTGAGCGGCTCGGCGTTCGATCCGGTGCGCGCTGCGCAGGGCAAGGTGCTGTTCCAGACCAACTGCGTCGCCTGCCACGGGCCGGACGGCAAGGGCAACCACACGATCGGCGCACCGAACCTCACCGACGCGATCTGGTTGTGGGGCGGCGGCGAGTCCACGATCATGGAGACGATCGCCAAGGGGCGTAATGGTGTGATGCCGTCCTGGGGGAGCTTCCTCGGACCGCAGAAGATCCATCTGGTGGCGGCCTACGTCTACAGCCTTTCGCATGCCGAAGGCAAGTGAGGCCGGCCGCCTCGCGAGCACGCGCGAGCGATCGCCGATTGGACCTCGCCTGAATCAATGGACACGCCGGTGAAGGTCGGGGCGGCAGGCGGCGCCGGTGCGCTCGATCCGGGCGAGCAGACCCTCTACGAGGTCCGGAGGAAGCTCTATCCGCGGGCAGTCCAGGGCCGGTTCGCGGCGTGGCGCTGGACGTTCGTGCTGCTGACGCAGCTCGTCTTCTATGGCGGCCCGTGGCTCACCTGGAACGGGCGCCAAGCGGTGCTGTTCGACCTGGTCTCGCGCAAGTTCTACATCTTCGGCCTGGTGTTCTGGCCGCAGGACATCGTGTACCTGACGGTCCTGCTGATCATCTCGGCCTACTCGCTGTTCCTGTTCACTGCCGTTGCCGGTCGCCTGTGGTGCGGTTTCGCTTGCCCGCAAACGGTCTACACCGAGATGTTCATGTGGATCGAGCGCAAGGTCGAAGGCGATCGCCTTGCGCGGATGAGGCTCGACGCGCAGCCACTGTCGGCGCGCAAGCTCCGGCTGAAGGCGGCAAAGCATGGATTGTGGATCGCGCTGGCCCTGTGGACCGGCTTCTCCTTCGTCGGTTATTTCACACCGATCAAGGCCCTCGGCCACGAGGTGCTGAGCCTGGGGCTCGGGCCCTGGGAGACGTTCTGGGTGCTGTTCTACGGCTTCGCCACCTACGGCAACGCCGGCTGGATGCGCGAGCAGGTGTGCAAGTACATGTGCCCGTACGCACGCTTCCAGAGCGTGATGTTCGATCCCGATACCCTGATCATCACCTACGATTCCGCGCGCGGTGATCCGCGGGGATCGCGCGCCCGGAGCGTCGACTACAAGGCGAAAGGGCTCGGCGAGTGCGTTGATTGCAGCATCTGCGTGCAGGTCTGCCCGACCGGGATCGACATCCGCGACGGACTGCAGTACGAGTGCATCGGCTGTGCCGCGTGCATCGACGGCTGCAACCAGGTGATGGACAAGATGGGCTACCCGAGGGGGCTCATCCGCTACTCCACCGAGAAGGCGATGGCCGGTCACTACACGGCCGATCGCATCCTGAAGCGGATCTTCCGGCCGCGCGTGATCGTCTACACCGCCATCCTGTGGCTGATCATCCTTGCGGCCGGAATCACTCTCTATCACCGTGTCCCGCTCAAGGTCGACGTCATCCGCGACCGCGGCAACGTGATGCGCGGGGGTGACGACCCCGAGGTGCAGAACGTCTATCGGCTGCAGATCATGAACACGCAGGAGGTTCCGCGCGAGGTCAGCATCGCGGTCTCTGGCGTCGATGGCATCAGTCTCGAAGCCGAGCACCAACCGATCCACATCGGTCCCGCATCGTCGCGCGTGGTCGCGGTGCGCGTCGAGGCGCCGCGAGCCTCGATCCGCGAGAAATCGACGCCGATCGTCTTCACCGTCGAGGCCGCCGACCCGTCGCACCCGGGCGCCCTGCCCCTCAAGGTCGCCGAGAAGGCGACGCTGGTGATTCCCTGATACCGGAGGAAGGCCATGACGCGCCCCGTTCCCAGCCACCCCGTCGCCCCCTGGTACCGGGAGCCCTGGCCCTGGATAATCTTCGGACTTCCGGGAGCCGCCGTGGTCGCGAGCTTCGTGACGCTGTACATCGCGCTCACCCACGCCGACGCGCTGGTCGTCGGCGACTACTACAGGCAGGGCCTGGCAATCAATCGCGTGCTGGCGCGCGACCACCTGGCCTTCGAACGCCACTATCGCGCCGACGTGACGCTGAGCCCCGACCGCACGATGCTTCGGGTCCAGTTGACCGGCAGTCCCCTCCCGTCCGGCCTGCGATTGCGCTTCGTCCACCCGACCCGGGCCGGTCTCGACGACGTCGTGCGCGTGCGCGAGGTCCAGCCCGGACGCTACGAGGCCGGCATGCAGCTCGCGAAGTCCGCTCGCTGGGGCATCGATCTTGAGGACGCGGGCCGAACCTGGCGCATGACCGGCGACTGGCATCCGCAGGATGACCATTTCGTGCTCGAGCCCTCGGCAAAATAGCGCCATGGACCGAGGGATCCGGGCAGACGAGGAGGAATGGCGAGTGAGACTGCAAAGGTTGATCTGGGTGCTGTGGCCGTCATTCATCGCCGCCGGGGTGGCGGAGGCGCTGTTCTTCACCATCTTCGACCCCGAGGAGCTCCCGTTCTTCGGCACGATTGTCGGCGCGAGCCGCATCACCACCTATTCGGTCGGCTTCTTCCTGTTCTGGGCGTTCGCCGCCTTTTCGAGCAGCCTGACCTGTTTCTTCCAGCGCGGCTCGGCGGAGCTCAACCGCTGCCCCCTGCCGCCGACGGCGCGGCCGCTCGGCTGCCCCAAGCGCTCGGACGAGAACGCATCGTGCCGCTGAGCACACTGGGTCTCCGACGCACGCCCGGGCGACGTTTCGCGCCGTCGCGGCGATGACGATCGCGTGGGCGGTCCTGGGCGTCGCGCTGTTCACCGGCCTGGTGGGCGGCGTCCACTGCATGGGCATGTGCGGCGGCATCGTCTCGGCGCTGACCGGCGGAACCAAGGCGAGCGGCGGATCGTGGTCGCTCCCCCTCTTCTACAACCTCGGCCGGATTGCGAGCTATGGCATCGCAGGTGCGATCGCGGGCGCTTTCGGCAGCCTCGGCCTGATGCTCGATGGACTGGTTCCGGTGCAGATCGCCCTCTACGTGCTCGCCAACCTGCTGCTGATCGGTCTCGGCCTGTACCTTGCCGGCATACCCGGGCCCATCGCGAGGCTGGAGCGGCTGGGCGGCCACCTGTGGTCTCTCTTCAAGCCGCATACGCGACGCTTCCTGCCGGTCGACCGCCCTGCAAAGGCACTCGCCGTGGGCATGCTGTGGGGGTGGCTGCCCTGCGGGCTCGTCTACACCGCGCTCTTCGGTGCACTGCTCGCCGGCAACGCGTTGAGCGGTGCCGCGCTGATGCTCGCCTTCGGCCTGGGCACCCTTCCCAACCTGATGGCGGCCGCGCTGCTGCTGCGACGCTCGCGCGCGTGGCTGTCGAGCCGCGCTGCGCGGCTCGTCTCGGGCAGCGTCGTGCTGGGTTTCGGGGTCTATGGCCTCGCGCATGCAGCGACGCTCGGCCAGCAGATCAAGGGCGGCCTGATCTGCCTCGGTTGAGCCTTGCTCCCCGCACCGCGCATGCGATGCGGGGGAAGTCCGCCGGTGGACGCTCGACCGGGAAGCGACGGCGGGTCAGGCTACTTCGCGTATTTGCACAGACCGGTCATCGGGCCGAACGCCTCTTCGCCGGGCATGACCTTCAGGACCTTGTAGTAGTCCCACGGGTACTTGGATTCGGCCGGGGTCTTCACCTGCATGACGTACATGTCGTGGACCATCAGCCCGTCGGGGCGAATGTAGCCGCCTTTCGCGAAGAAGTCGTTGATCTTGGTCTTCTTCATCTCGGCCATCACCTTGTCCGGATCGGTCGAACCGACGGCCTTGACCGCCTGCAGGTAATGCATGACCGCCGAGTAGTAGGCCGCCTGGTTCATCGTCGGCTCCTTCTTGGTCACCGCGAAGTAGCGCTTGGCGAAGGCCCGCGTCTCGGGATTCAGGTCCCAGTACCAGCCGGTGGTCAGGATCAGGCCCTGTGCCGCCTGCAATCCGAGGCCGTTGATGTCGCTGATGAAGGCCAGCAGCGCCGCCGGCTTCATGGTCTTGGCGATCCCGAACTCCTGTGCCGCTTTCAGCGAATTCGTGAAGTCGCCACCGGCGTTCGCCAGCCCCAGCACCTGTGCGCCCGAAGCCTGCGCGGTGAGCAGGAACGACGAGAAATCCGACGTCGCCAGTGGCACGCGCGCTTCGCCCACCACGGTGCCGCCGTTCGCGATGACGACCTTGGACGCAGCGTCGCGTAACTGGGTACCGAAAGCGTAGTCGGCGGTCAGGAAGAACCACTTCTTGCCGCCGCTCTTGACGATTGTCGTCGCGGTACCGTTGGCCAGCGACGTGGTGTCGTAGGCGTAGTGAACGGTGTACGGCGTGCAGTCCTCGTTGGTCAGCGAGGCGCCGGCAGCTCCGATGGAGATGAACGGCACCTTCTTGAGCGCCGCCACCTTGGACATCGCGATATTGACCCCTGTGTTCGAGCCGCCCAGGATCATGTTGACGCCGTCCTCGTCGGCCCACTGCCGGAATTTCGCGGCACCGACGTCGGGCTTGTTCTGGTGATCGGCGTCCATGAACACGATCTTCTTGCCGAGTACGCTGCCACCGAAGTCGGCGATCGCCATCTTCGCAGCCTGGACCCCTCCTTCGCCGATGACATCGGCGTAGACCCCGGACATGTCGTCGATGTCACCGATGACGACTTCGTTCGCAGCCGCGCGGGCGGCGGAAGCGCCGAGCGCGGTGGCAAGTACCACCGCGCAGGTGGCGACGATTCGATCGAGCTTCATGCAGACCTCCTATGTTGACCCTGGTGAGTGAAACGGGAGCAATCGCCCCGGCCAGCCGGATCATATTCCATCCGTGAAGCTTTTCGTGCGCCCGGCGTGCCGCCGCGGCAGCTTTTCGGCTGTCTCGCCGGCCGAGGCCGCGTGTCGCCACCTGCCCGGCCAGCCGTTTCGCGTCCACTGGCGCCTTGCTCTGTGGGGAGCCCCACACTCCCAAAGGCCAGTGAACAATATTGCCGAATCTCGGGAGGAGCTACGGTTGACCCTCAAACCGCCTGTACCAATCCCGCCAGATGAGCCGGTAGACCGGGATCCGGTAGGGAATCCGGTTGAGGCCGGGGATCACGGGAAGGAAGATCAGGACGAGGAACGCAGTGGCCATGATGAGCCCCGCGATGAGGTCTGCGTTTGGCGAGCTCGCAATCCCGGGTAGCTGATAGAGGAAGGCATAGGACCACAGCCACCACGCCCCCGGGTAGGGCCCCATCTCGTTCGTCATTCCCCACTGATTGCCCAGCTCGTTGAGGTGGCGCGCGACGTTGTTCTCGATCGGACCCTCGAGAAAAAGGAGGGACTTCGTGTTGTTGAGGTCGTAGGGCAGGCGGGAGCTGCTGTCGAGCGTCCCTTCGAGCAGCCCGGCGCGCGCGAGGCTGAGCATCCCGTTCATCAAGGTTGCGACGGGACCGTAATCGCCCTGCGGGAGCACCACCCTTCCGTTGTCGTCGGTGGCTCTCCTCAGGGCAGCGGAGTAGCTCTTGATCCAGCGCTGCTGCTGGTCGGGCGGAGCATGCGTGTAGATTGCCAGCGCCTTCGCCACCTCCGGGTCCAGCACCGCAATGCGTTCGAGCGGATCCATCGCCAGGTCGTGCCGGGCATCGACTGGATTCACGACTCCGATCCAGCGAGCCGGCGAGATGAATCCGAACACCTCCTGCGCGTTCTGGTCGTGCTTCGTGTAGGGAGGGCCATAGGTTTGAAGGCCGCTTTGCCCCGAAAAGTAGGCGAGCGATCGCTGGAGAAAGAGCATGGGCTGCTTGGTCGCAACCTCCTTTCCCGTGACCGTCGGGTAGTCGGGCGTTCCGAAACTGACCGCGAGAAGCACGACCACGGCCGTCACGGCGCCCAGGACGATCAACCCCTCGCGGATCATGTCATAGCGCTTCATCGGCACGCCGCGAAGGTACGCCTCCGATCGCGTGCTCATCGCGCGCCCCTCCTGCTGCCGAGCACGATGGGGCGCACCGGACTTTCGCTGCGCACGAAGGCGATATGGATCGCTGCGAAGAGGACGATAAGCAACGGAAACAGGGCAACGTGCAGCGTGAGAAGCTGTCCGGGATCCATCGTGTTCATCCAGGCAAGGCCGAGGGCGTTCATCGGATCCTTGCCCTGAACGGCGTTCCATTGGGCGTCCCAGTTCTCCTGCAAAAGCGTCCCGGTGATCCCGGAAAAGATCGTCACGGCGAACGTCACCAGGCCGATCACCCAGGTTCGCCACCGGCCGTCACGCCACGCGGCCTTGAAGAACTTCGCGAGCATGTGGAGCACCAGACCGAAGTAGAAGATCTCCACGGCCCAGAAGTGGACGGAGTTGAAAAAGTGACCCACCGGCGATACATGCCACCAGCCGGGGCCGAAGATGGCGATGACCATTCCGCTTCCGATGACGACCGCCAGCGCCGAGAGGGTGGCCGTGCCGAAGAAATAGGCCATCGAGTTGACGTAGACCGGCATTTGCGTCGGCAATGCGTCCTCGAGCGTCAGGTGCGATCTCAGCCACGCTTGAAGCTTCGCATCGATGTTCAATCGGCGTCCCTCCGGTCCTTCGGCGCGGCGCCCTTCGTCATGCGGCTCGGCATGCGTGCCCAGCAGCCGGCGAAGAAAACGAAGATCACGGCAATCCAGAAGATCAGGTTCGGTATCGCCAGGTCGAAAATGCCGAACACGATATGTGGCACCGCTGGCAGCGTTTCAATGGTCAGGTTCTGCATCGCATTGCTCCTCCACCCAGGCGCCGGAATCCAGGAAGACTCTGCCGCCGGGTTTCAGGATTACGCTCCTTGAGGATGCGCGAGGTAGTCGAACACCACGGTGCCGAGGCCGAGTGTCAGATCGCTCAGGATGTGAGTGCCGGAGATGACCTCCAGCACCGGCAACTGCGCCACGGGCGCCAACGCGTGGTGCGCGAGCTCCAGTGCTGCAGGACCGGTCCAGGCGCCTTTGACCACGACATCCTCGAGGAAATAGCGCACCAGTTCGCAGATGCGCGGCGTGCCGTCCACATGCGGAATGATCTTGAGCAGGAACGAGGGCGCCGCCAGGGCCTGGCGTACCGCGCCGAGGTCGAGCTGCCGATGCTTGTAGCCCATGGTGGCAGTGGCCACTCGAACCGGTCCGTAGTCGAGCGTGCCGAGCAACGTATCCCGTTCGACCCGGACGGACGGGGAAGCGAGCTTCTTCGGGAATCCCCACAGCTCCCTGCCGCCGGCGATGGGCGCATCGTCGTTCAGATACATCGAATGCACGTAGCCACCGCGCTGGTCCTTGAATGTCACCGGGATCACCTGGCCGGATTCCGTGTAGTCGCCGAACCCGGTGGAGTCGGGCATGCGGATGAACTCGTACCTGACGATCGGTTCGTCGATCTGCAGCGGCTCGGGAACGACTGCCCGAAGGGCGTCTGGATCGGTACGATAGGTAACGATGATGAACTCGCGGTTCACGAATCGGTACGGCCCCGGCGGGAACGAGGGACTCGTGAGCGGCATCGCGAATGCGGTCTTGCGAACAGCGTCGATTTTCATGAGCGGGCCTTCGATGGGTGGGGCATTCGACTGCGTGTCAAGTCGAAAACGTGGACGCCGTCCTGGGGTGGGGTTCTCGCGCGCCAATCGGGATGGCTGAGCGTGTGGGCCGTGTCGGCGCACCCCGCCTGCCAGTGCTCCTGCATTGATAGCCTTGAGAATTCGAAGTCCTTCGACTGGCTTTCATAGCGCTTGCGCCGGTAGATCAGATGTACGACGGTGACGGCGGCTTCGCGACTGGCCGCCTTGAGGGCTTGCAGATCGGGGTCGCTCGCCAGGTTGGGCGGCAGCTTCGCGACCAATCTGCGCGCAGCCTGGGTCAGGGCGTGGCGGGCCAGCGCATTCGTGGTGTTGAGTCGCGTGCGACTGGAAAATCGAATGTCTTTCTCGCGCTCGGCGACCTGGACCAGGTTGGTTGGCACGGGTCCCTCGGCAACGAACAGGTCCACCTGGAACACCAGCCTGTTGGCCACTTCGGGTTGGTCGAGCACGTACTGCAAGGGCGTGTTCGAAACGAGACCACCGTCCCAATACAGCTCGCCATCGATCTCGATCGGCGGAAACCCCGGCGGCAGGGCGCCGCTGGCCATGATGTGGCGCGCATCCAGGCGCTGGTTGATGGTATCGAAGTAGGCGAAGTTTCCGGTTCGCACGTCGACTGCGCCGACCGACAAGCGCGTCGACCCGCTGTTGAGCAGATCGAAATCCACGAGCCGCTCCAGCGTTGTCCGTAGCGGCGCCGTGTCGTAGAAGCTCAATGCGCCTGCCGTACCGGGCAGCTGAAACGGCGCTGCCGGCACTCGCGGCGAGAAAAAGCCGGGCAGTCCGAACGTGGCTCCCATTGCCGCGCTGGCATCGTTGAACGCGCTGCGCAACTCGACAGGCGGCGCGACCGGAGGCACAAACAGGGCGCTCGAGGATGTCACCGCATCCCAGAAGTCGTGCAGTCGCTGCACACGCCGATCGGGTGGATTGCCGGCGATCAGCGCGGCATTGATCGCACCAATCGAGATCCCCGCTACCCAGTGTGGCATCTCGCCTGCTGCGGCCAAGGTCTCGTAGACTCCGGCTTGGTAGGCACCCAGTGCACCACCACCTTGCAGCACGAGAATGCGCTCTTCCTTGCGTCGCGGTATTGCTGAATGCGTGCGCTTGTTCATGTGTACTCGATATGGGCCTTGGGTTACGCTCGGCCTGCAGCGCCGACTTTGACCGGCGGTGCCTTCGCGCTGCTACCGGCCTTCTGGCCCAGCGCATCGATGCTGTTGCCCAGTGATGCGAAGTCCTTGGCGACCTCGTCGCGCGTCCAGGTGGCGCCGGAGGCGAGCTTGTCACCCAAGGCGTCGGTTTCCGCCACTGTGGCCGAGGCATCTGCCTTCGCTTGCGCGCTTACCCAGCCAGCTCCGCTCGCCAGACCCTTGGCAGCCGCCTTGAGCTCGTCGCCGGCCTGGTCGTACTCCTTGCGCGCCCACGATTCGGCGGCATTGGCCCGATGTTCCAGCGCGAGCGCGTGATTGGCGTTGGCGAATGCCTTGTCCATCGTCTTCTCGTCCTTGACCGCTCCTTTCTCCACCGACGTCGCGAGTCGGTCGAGTTGCGCGACCGAGCGGTCGAGCTCCTGCCTGGCTTCCCCGGTGGCGCGAGCGGATTCGAGCCTCATGTAGCCCGCGGCCTTGCGGATGTCGATCGCCGCGGCCTTGTAGTCCTTGCCGCCAAACGCAGCAACGGCGCCGGCGAAGTGGCGTTGCGGCTCGTCACTCAGCGGGTACCGGGTGGCAACGTCGGTCACCAGCCAGCGACGCTCCATATCGGCCCGCGTGGCCTTGTCGATCGCCTTGTCCAACTCCGCGCGGGTCGTGATCTTCCCCGCTTCCAGTGCCGCCGCCGCGGCATTCACCTTCCTGCTCGCCCGCTCGATGCGCTTGGCGCTGTCCCGCGCGAGCCTGATCTCGGCCTTGGTGCCGCTCCTGCTGATGCGGGTTGCCTGGAGGGACAGGGCATTCAGCTCCTGCGCCACCGTGCGAAGGTCGGCAGCGGCGGTCTTGTCGTCTTTCGCGTCGAAGGCCTTGCGCGCCGCATACAGATGCCGACTGACTGGGTCGACCACGGGCATGTAGGTGGTGTCTTCGTAGATGATCCAGTCTTCCGGCGCCTTGGTCGCGATCAACGCCTTGCTCGGCGCCGGCGCGGGCTTGACGATCGCTGCCGCCGGCGCCTTCGGCGCCTGCCCGTACGCCACGCCGGCGAGCGGGGTCGTCGCGGCCAGGACTGCCAGGGCAATGGGCTTGAGGGTAAGTTTCATGATGCACTCCTTTCGTCGCGGGGGACGTTGCCGATTACGGATGCGCCGTCAAAGCGGCTTCGTCGTGGATGTGGTGATGGTCGAACGAGGAAAGACCCGACGTCTCCAGCAGTTCGTGTGCATGCTTGATTTCCTGCGCGTCGCCGTGGACGACCAGCATGAACTTGTCGGCTTTCAGCGCGGTTTCGTAGCGCAACACGGAGTCCCTGGGGATTCCGACGGCCATCAAGGCGCCTGCAAGGGCACTGATGCCGCCGACCAATACGGCGCCCTCCAGACCGCCGAAGATAGCAGCAGCGAGCGGGCCGAGAATGATCACGTGGCCCACCACCGGGACGAACATCAACGCGGAACCGAACAGCACGCCCATCAACCCACCCCAGAATGCGCCGAACTTGCCGAAGACCTTGGCCCGATCGCCCGCGTTGAGGAAGCCGATTACATGTTGCTCGGTGTGGTAGTCCCTGCCGATGATCGAGATTTTCTTCATGTCGAATCCGGCGCGTTGCAGCGCCTTGACGGCGGTTTCGGCCTGGGTATGGAGGTCGTAGACTGCAACGGCAATATCGGTTTTGGTCTTGGTCGTGGTCATGATGGGGTCCTTGGTAGGTTGAGTTCCCTGGATCGGACGTCGCGGTCCTGACTTCGTCTGCGCGTCCATGGCTTGAACTCTAGCCATCGTTCGACCGCAGGTAAGCTGCTGAAGGTCACGATCTGGGACTGCGGGAAGTCACGATGTGAACGTGACCAAGGTCATCGCTGCGCCGCTGGGACTTCCATGCGCCGGGCGATGCGCGTCAGGCGTCGGCGAGGACAGCGCCGGCGGCGCGTCCACGCCGGCACCGCTGGCAACTGCGTCAGTGGCCGCGTCGCTGGCGCAGCGACATCACGGCAAGCTCGGTGCGCGTATTGGCGTGGAGCTTGTCCATGATGCGGCTTACATAGTTCTTGACGGTGCCCTCGGCGAGGAACACCGCGGCGGCAATCTGCTTGTTGCTCTTGCCCTCGGCGATGAGGCTCAGGATCCGCTCCTCTTTGTCGCTGAGCGCCTCGGCCGTCGGATCGTTCGTTCTGATCGGTGCAGTCCCCGCGCCATTGCTCGGGACCGCACAGGTGCTCGCCGCAGTCCGCGCGTGGGGAGCGTCGATCGGAGACGCAAGCCGCAAGAACTGGTCCATCACCTTGCGCGCAATCTGCGGGGTGAGCCTCGACTCGCCGCGGTGCACCGCACGCACCGTTTCGAGCACCTCCTCTTCGCTGGCGTCCTTCAGCAGGTAGGCATGGGCGCCAGCGCGGACGGCTTCGAAGACCGTCTCGTCAGCGTCCAGCGTCGTGAGCACCAGCACGCGCGTGTGCGGCAGCGACAGCGTGATTTCGCGCGTGGCGGCCACGCCGCCCTTGCGCGGCATATGCAGATCCATCAGCACCACATCGGGACGCAGGTGCCCCGCCATCTCGACCGCTTCCACGCCGTCGCATGCCTGGCCCACGACCTCGATGTCCGGCTCGACCGAAAGCATCAACGTCATGCCGCGGCGGATCAGGGCCTGATCGTCGACAACGAGCACCCGGATGCGAGGCGGCTCGCGCGACGCCGTCACAGTCACTTGACACGTCCTTGCGCGGCATCCGGTCCGCCGGCGCTGCCGACATCACCCAATTGCTCGCGGATGCGCCCGACCACGGGAGACGGCAGCCGCGCCGTCAGATAGTTCAGGATCGTCGAGACGGCGAGCCTCGATTGGGCGGAGGAGATTCCAGCCCTCTGCGCGACCAGTTGAATCAGCTCATCCACTTCAAAGTGTCCTCGCGCCGGAGCATCAACGGAAACGACCGGAATTCCCCTCCATGCGCCGAATCTACGTAACGCAGCGCCGCCGTGATAGAGCCACCGGTCATCAGTTTGATGTTACTTTCGTCACTTGCCATACTGGCATGACTGTCGAACCCTCATGCCCCCGCTGCCCCGCTACCTCGACCCGCGCCGCAGCCTGGCTGCCGCCATCGGCTGGCTGGTGTTCGCATTATCGATTGGTCTGGTGCTGGTTGCCAGCCTATGGCTCGGCGACATGGTCCGCGACGACCTCCTTGAACAGCGCGAGCGGCAATTGGAGCGGACGGCCGACCGTGTCGTTGCCGAATTGAATCTCAATCTCGCGCTCCGGATGCAATCGATGCACGCGTTGGCCGCACTGCTCGCCACCGATCTTGGCGACGAAAACCCGGCGACGCTGCGAATGAGCCTCGAGAACCTGCAGCGGGCTTCCCCCGAATTCACGTGGATCGGCGTGGCGAATGCGCAAGGTCGCATCGTGGCCGCCACGCAGGGGTTGCGGGAAGGTGCAAGCGTTGCCGATCGGTCGTGGTTCGTGCTGGGACTGAAGCGTTCAAGTACCGGCGATGTGCAACTGGCGCCTGGTGCTGCAAAGATGCCGACTACGACCATCGACGGCGCCCCCGGGCATTTCGTGGACCTGATCGCGTCGGTCACCGATGCCAAGGGAGCCACGGTTGGCGTAATCGGTACGCGACTGAGACGGCGCTGGCTGCTGGATCTCGCCGGTAGTCTGGGGCAGGCGCTGCGGGGATCGACCGACACCGAAGCGCTGCTGCTGGACCGCGATGGCACGGTGTTGATCGGACCTCCGGGCCTCGCAGGCAAGCGGTGGGAACCTACCGCTGAATCGACCGACGCCGCGATGCCGGTCGTTGCGGTCAATAGGCCAACGGGCACGGTCGAGCGTCCCACGCGTGTGGATGGTCCGGAGGATGGCAGCGGTTATCTCATCGCGCGCGCTGCGCCGGCAGCATCGGACGCCTTGCATGCCCTGGGCTGGCGTGTCGTGGTGCGCCAGCCATTGCATGACGCTGCTCGCCGCGCCAGGACCCTGCAAGGTCAGATCGCAGCCGTACTGCTCGGCCTGGGGCTGTTCGCCGCTCTGCTCGGAACCCTGCTGGCACGCCACCTGACTCGCGCGCTCGAAGCCATCGCCCACTCGGCCGATGCGGTCCGAACCGGTGCTACGCAGAGAATCGCCGTTCCACCCGGCCGGAACGAGGCGGCGCGACTGGGACAGGCACTGGACGATCTGCTCGCCTCACTGCAGCGCGAACGCAGCGCCTTGCAGACCTTGAACGCCGAACTGGATCAGCGCGTGGCCGCGCGAACCCGTGAAATCGAACGACTGGGGGAGCTGGCGCGCTATGCCGCCGTGGTGCGCGAGCGTCTGAAGATCGCGCGCGACCTGCATGACACCCTGGCGCATTCCATGATGGCGATGCTAACGGAGATTCGGCTTCTGAAGAGGCTGTTGGTCACCAATCCCGAAGCGCTCGCGGAGGAACTGGCGCGCGCCGAGGAAACCGCCCATCAAGGCCTGATCGAAGCCCGCGCCGCGATTAGCCAGATGCGCTTCAATCCGGTACGCGATGTGGGGCTCGCCTCGGCGCTGGGCGATTTTGTCAAGTTGTTCGTCGAACGCACCGGCATCGCGGTCGATTACACCAGCGACGCGCAGGCCGGTGCGTTTGCCGATGAACGAGCGGAGACGCTGTTCCGGATCGCCGAAGAAGCGATGCGCAACATCGAGCGCCACGCCGGCGCGACGCGCGTTACGATCTCGCTGCGCGAGCCGCCCGACGGCCGCGGCTTGACACTGACCATCGCGGACAATGGCGTTGGTTTCGACGTGAAGGCCCCCCATTCGGGGCACTATGGCCTCGCGGGCCTGCATGAGCAGGCACAGCTGATCGGGGCGGTCCTCGCCATCCAGAGCGCGCCGCAACAGGGTACCACGATCAGCGTCGCGCTGACCGTGGCGCCGGGACTGGATTCGTGAGCGCGTCCTGAAAAAACATGCGCGACCCGCGCCGCATGCCGCGGGCTATCAGGGCGACGACCGCTGGCTGCTGCTGTGGGCGGCACTGATCGGTGTGGTCGGCGCGCTGGCGACGGTGGCCTTTCACGAGGGCATGGCCTTCGCCGAGCGCGTGGCCACCCAGCATCCTGGCAGCCTGGTCAGCGCTGCCAAGGCACTTGCACCGTGGCGACGCGCGATCACGCCGGCACTGGGCGGCATCGTGGCGGGCGTGTTCCTGTGGCTGGCGCAACGGGCCGCCAACGGCAGCAAGCAGGCCGACTATCTCGAGGCGATCGCCGTCGGCGACGGCCGTCAGGACGTGCGCGGCACCCTGCTGCGCAGCCTGTCCTCGCTATGCACCATCGGTTCCGGCGGCTCGATCGGTCGCGAAGGCGCGATGGTGCAACTCGCGGCGGCCACCGGCTCGTGGATCGGCCGGATCGGGCGCTTCGACGGCGACGATCTGCGCCTGTTGCTGGCCTGCGGCGCCGCCGCGGGCTTCGCTTCGGCCTACGACGCGGCGCTGTCGGGCGCGATCTTCATCGCCGAAGTCATCTACGGCACGCTGGCGATCCGTCGCCTCGGGCCGCTGATGGTGGCTTCGGTCGTGGCCGAGGTCACCGTACACCAGGCGCTGGGCTACGCGCCGGTGTACACGATTCCGCCGCTGCACGTGGCCTCGCTGTGGGAGCTGCCGCTGTTCCTGCTGATGGGCCTGACGCTGGGTGGGTTGGCACCTTTGTTCATGTTCACGCTGGACGGCGCACGCCGTCTGGTCGCGCGGCTGCCGCTGGGCCTGCCGATGAAGCTGGCGCTGGGGGGACTGGTGGTCGGCGCAGTGTCGATCGGGTGGCCCGAGGTATGGGGCAACGGCTACAGCGTCGTCAACGACGTACTGCAGCATCCTTGGCCGCTCGCACTGGTCGCTGCGGTGCTGATCGCCAAGATCGTTGCCACGGCGGCCACCTCCGGCTCGGGTGCGGTGGGCGGTGTGTTCACACCGACGATCTTTGTCGGCGCCCTGCTGGGCCTGCTGGCCGGCAGCGCCGCACATGCGCTGTGGCCGGGCTCGTCGCTGCCGGCCGTCTACGCGGTGATCGGCATGGGTGCGTTCCTGGCCGCGACCACGCATGCGCCGCTGATGTCGTTTCTGATCGTGTTCGAGATGACACTGGAGTACCAGCTCGTCCCGGCACTGATGCTGTCGTGCCTGGCGGCGTACCACGTCTCGCGCGCGATCCGGCCGCAGTCGATCTATCATGCAGCCCTGCACCGGGGCACCGCGATCGAGGAAGACCCCTACGCGGCGCCGCTTACGCGAACCTCGCGTCATGAGTGATACGCAGGTCACGTCGCGCCAATCCGCCCTCCTGTGCGGCCGCACCCTTACCGAGTAACGCCGCAGCAATTCGCCGGCTTCGATTGTATGGTAATGGATTACAGTGTAATCTTTCGGACAACTCCAGACGATGATCCAGGGATTCAAGCACAAGGGATTGGAGCGGTTCTTTCGACGCGGCGACCATCGCGGAATCCCGGCACGCAGCGCAGCCCGGATCGAACGCCTGTTAGACCGCCTCGAAGCCTCTGTCCGGCCCGATGACATGAACCTGCCCGGCTATCGATTCCACCGACTCAAGGGCGATCGCGCCGACACCTACGCCGTGAGCGTTACCGGCAATTTGCGAATCACGATTGCATTCGAAGGCGAGGACGCCATCGAAGTTGACTTAGAGGACTATCACTGATGCGCAGTCTACGCAACCCGCAACGTCGTCCTACCCATCCTGGCCTGGTGCTACGCGAGGACGTGCTGCCAGCCCTTGGCATGACGCAGACCGAATTGGCATTGCGCTTGGACGTCTCCCGCCTCACGGTTTCCGAATTGCTGCACGAGAAGCGCGCCTTGTCGCCGGAAATGGCAGCGCGGATCGCCAAGGTGTTACACACGACTCCGGAAAGCTGGCTCAGGATGCAAGCGGCACTGGATCTGTGGGAGCTTGACCAGCATCCGGAGCGATTGGCTGCAGTTCGCCCGATTGACAAGAGGCGTCTGCAGGTCGCGTAGGACCGTCCCGGCAGCTTCCGGGCGAGCGGCCGACCGGAATGCGAACTGCGGATCGCGTCGGAACGCCTGGCGGGCAAAGCGGGAAGTGGCGACAAAATGCATTAACTCTATGTCGCAACCTATTGCTTTTACTGGCGTCCCCAACGAGATTCGAACTCGTGTTACCGCCGTGAAAGGGCGATGTCCTAGGCCTCTAGACGATGGGGACCGGTGCGGCAATCGCGCCCTTGCCATGGGCGGCGACCAGGTCGGTGGTGGAGGTAAGCGGGATCGAACCGCTGACCTCTTGCATGCCATGCAAGCGCTCTCCCAGCTGAGCTATACCCCCACGGCGAACGCGAAATTATAGCGGAGCGCCATCCCCTTATCAATTGCCGCGAACGCTTGAATCGTATTGCGACCGCACGATTTCCATGCGCGCGGGAACGCCGCACGCACGACGCAGACGCTGCCCGCCGGGCGGATGCGTTGGAAACACCGCGATCTCCGCGCGGGACGCAGCCCACTACAATCCGCGCATGGCATCCAGTGCGAAGACGCTCTTCGCTGCGTCCGACCTGACGCTCCCGCGACAGGACGGACGCGTCGTTCTCATCACCGGCGCGACCGGAGGCCTCGGTCGGCCGCTCGCACTGGCCTGCGCGCACGCCGGCGCGACGGTGGTCCTGCATGGGCGCGTCGTGCGCAAGCTCGAGGAACTCTACGACGAGATCGTCGCATCCGGTGGACCCGAGCCGGTGATCCTGCCGCTCGATCTCGCCCGCGCCGAGGCGTCGGATTTCGCGAACGTCGCGAGCGCGCTGACGGCGCAGCTCGGCCGCCTCGACGCGCTGGTCCACACCGCGGCGCTGCTCGGATCGCTCGGTCC
This sequence comes from Betaproteobacteria bacterium, assembly GCA_018971195.1. Classification (GTDB taxonomy): domain Bacteria; phylum Pseudomonadota; class Gammaproteobacteria; order Burkholderiales; family Casimicrobiaceae; genus VBCG01. The sequence goes on along the minus strand of JAGXBK010000007.1, from coordinate 13,302 downwards.
GCTCGAGCACCAGTCGTTCGACAACTGGCTCGCGCTGCTGCGCGTCAACGTCGCGGCGCCGATGGGCCTCACGCGAATCATGATGCCGCTGCTCGCGCAGGCCCCGGATGCCAGCATCGTGTTCACGCTCGACAGCCGCGGTCAGGAGCCCCGCGCGTACTGGGGCGGGTATGCGGTCACCAAGGCCGGGGTTGCCGCACTGGCGCGCGAGCTCGCCGACGAATGGGAGAACCGGCCCAACCTGCGCGTGAACGCCGTCGTGCCGGGGCCGATCCGCTCGCCGCTGCGCCGGCAGAGCCATCCGGGCGAGGACTCGAGCGTTCTCCCCGCGCCCGAGGCGCTCACGCCGCTCTACCTGCACCTGATCGCGGGCCAGGCCAAGGCCGACAGCGACGCTCTGGTCGATGCTCATGCGTGGCTCGCCGGGTCGCCCTGCGTGGATTCGCTGCGTCCGTAGCGCAGCAGTATCCGCAGGCGCCGGAAATCGTCGGGGGGGAGCATGTCGGGCAAGAGCAGGATCGCCCGCGCGAGTCGCGCGCGATCGGGCTTCCAGACGATGGTCGTGATCCTCGCGCCGACGTAGCTGTCGGGCAGCACGCGCCCGTGATCGAAGGCGCAGCCGCCGGTGGTGACCCCAATCTGCAGGTGGCCGTCGAGCTCGATCCGGCGAACCGACCGGGGACTGCGCCGCAATGCGACGACACGGACCCGGTCAGCGGCCCAGGCGACGATAGCGATCGCCCCCAAGCCGCGCAGGAACGCGTGAACCGGCAGCGTCGCGACGACGGCACCCGCGAATGCCGCGAGGGCGCAGATCAGTGCGTATGCGCTGCGCGAAGCTGCGGGCGCGACGCGGACGGGAACAGGTGCCTGCTGCACCCCCCGATCAGATCACCGCTCGGTTCCTGCCGCCATCGGCCGAAGGATCGAGGCGGCCACCCCCTGAGTGCCGGGACCCGGGTCCGCGGCGAGCCTTGCCGACGCGGGCGCGTTGGCGGCGGGGCTTCCCTTCGCGAGCAGCAGCCAGGTCGAGACCACGGTATCGGGGTTGAGCGACATGCTCTCGATTCCCTGCGCCACCAGCCATTGGGCGAGGTCGGGATGGTCCGACGGTCCCTGCCCGCAGATGCCGCAATAGGCGCCGCGCTCGCGGCAGGCGTCGATGGCGAGCTTGAGCATCGCCTTGACCGCGTCGTCGCGCTCGTCGAACGTCGCGGCGATCGGGCCGCCGGCGTCGCGGTCGATGCCGAGCGTCAGCTGTGTCATGTCGTTCGACCCGATCGAGAAGCCGTCGAAATGCGCGAGGAAGCGCGATGCCAGCACCGCGTTCGACGGGAGTTCGCACATCATGATCACGCGCAGGCCGTTCTGGCCGCGGCGCAGGCCGTTCTTCGCCAGCAGCGCAATCACCTTTTCGGCTTCGGCGATCGTGCGCACGAAAGGAATCATCAGCTCGACGTTGGTGAGCCCCATCGTGTCGCGCACGCGGCGCATCGCCTCGCATTCCATCGCGAAGCACTCGTAGAACTCGGGCGAGACGTAGCGCGATGCCCCGCGAAAGCCGAGCATCGGGTTCTCTTCGTGCGGCTCGTAGTGCTCCCCGCCGAGCAGGTTCGAGTATTCGTTCGACTTGAAATCCGACAGCCGGACGATGACCGGCTTCGGAAAGAACGCCGCCGCGATCGTGGAAATGCCTTCGACGATCTTGCCGACGTAGAACTCGGTCGGGCTCGCGTATCCCGCGATCCTCCGCTCGATCTCGCGCCTGAGCTCGGGCGGTTGACGGTCGAGCTCGAGCAGCGCCTTCGGATGGATACCCACGTTCTTGGCGATGATGAATTCGAGGCGGGCCAGGCCCACGCCTTCGTTGGGAAGCTGGCGGAACTCGAACGCGAGCTCGGGATTGCCGACGTTCATCATGATCTTGGTCGGTGATTCAGGCATCCGATCGAGCGCGACGTCGACGACCTCGACGTCGAGGAGGCCCGGATAGATCTGGCCGGTGTCGCCCTCGGCGCAACTGACCGTCACCGTCGCGCCATCCTTCAGCAACTCGGTCGCGTTCCCGCAGCCGACGACGGCGGGAATGCCGAGCTCACGCGCGATGATCGCCGCATGACAGGTGCGACCCCCGCGATTGGTGACGATCGCGCTCGCGCGCTTCATCACCGGCTCCCAGTCGGGGTCGGTCATGTCCGTCACCAGCACGTCACCCGGCTTCACGCGATCCATCTCCAGGACGGACTTGACCAGGCGCACCGGTCCCTGTCCGATCTTCTGGCCGATCGCGCGGCCCGAGGCCAGCGACCGCCCGTGCGACTTCAGGCGGTAACGCCGCATCGAGTTCGCGTCTTCGCGCGATTTGACCGTTTCCGGCCGCGCCTGGAGGATGTAGAGCTTGCCGTCCTCGCCGTCGAGCGCCCATTCGATGTCCATCGGGCGCCCGTAATGGCGCTCGATGGCCACGGCGTGGCGCCCCAGCTCCTCGGCCTGGGCGTCGGTCAGCGAGAAACGTGCGCGCGCCTCCGCGTCGACGTCGATCACCTCGGTCGATTTCCCCGCCGACGCATGACTGCCGAAGATCATCTTGGTCGCCTTGCTGCCGGTGGTCTTGCGCAGGATCGCGGGACGCCCGGCCGCGAGGTTCGGCTTGTAGACGTAGAACTCGTCGGGATTGACCGCGCCTTGAACGACCGATTCGCCGAGACCGTAGGACGAGGTGATCAGCACGACCTGGTCGAAGCCGGACTCGGTGTCGAGCGTGAACATCACCCCGGCCGAGCCCTTGTCGCTGCGAACCATCCGCTGCACCCCGGCGGACAAGGCGACTTCCTTGTGAGCGAACCCGTGGTGGATTCGGTAGGTGATGGCTCGGTCGTTGTAGAGCGATGCGAACACATGCCGTATTGCTTGAATAATGTTATCCAAGCCATTGATATTAAGGAATGTCTCCTGCTGACCTGCGAATGAGGCGTCGGGCAGGTCCTCGGCGGTGGCGGATGAGCGCACGGCGAACGAGGCGGTGTTGGCACCGCTGCCCAACGCCACCCATGCGCGCTCGATGTCGGCGACGAGTGCCTTAGGAAGCGGGGCCGCGCTGATCCACCCGCGGATCCTCGAACCCACCCGTGCCAGCGCATTGACGTCCTCGATGTCGAGGCCGACAAGCGCTGCGTGGATCCGGTCGCCCAGACCATCGTGGGCGAGGAACTCGCGAAATGCCGCAGCCGTCGTCGCGAAGCCTCCCGGCACGCGGATGCCGGCCGCGGCGAGCTCGCCGATCATTTCGCCGAGCGATGCATTCTTGCCGCCGACCTGTTCGAGATCGCGCATGCGCAGGCTCTCGAGGGGAACGACGCGGGGGCTTTCGGTCATGCGGGACCTCTGGGGGATCGAGTCGATGGATGTGCTGCGCCGCGACCTGGACGCGCGCAGCAGTTGATTCTACCAAGCCGGATGCAGGGGTCTGTCCGCATCGACGTGCACGCGGGCGTGCGACCGCATGGCAACGGTCCCGCGGGCACACGAGGGAATCGGCGCGCCAGGCTAGGGCGCGCGGGCGAGGATGCCGCTAACCGCCGCGTCCGCCGCCGAACGGAACGCCCGACGCCGTCGCGGGGAGCATGTCGTCGGTGGCTTCCGGACCGGGGATGTCCGGGACGCCGGAAATCGATCCGATCGCGCCGCGGCCGCGCGCGGCGCGACGCAGATTGCGGTACAGATCCGGGTGCGATTCCTTCAGGTAGCTGATGATCTCGAAATCGACGCGCTTCACCTGCGAAAGGTCGATCTGCTCGACGTGAACGAGCCGCAGCAACTCCTTGACCGGCCGGGGCATTTCACGCCCGCTCTCGTAGCGCGAGCCACCGCTCTGGGTGACGCCGATCTGGGTCCAGAACTGTTCCTGGTTCATGCCGAGCCGCCGCCGGATTTCGCGGGGATTCAGCACACGGTCGAAGAACTTCACGTCGCAAGCTCCTGGTTTGACGGCCTGCCTGGGTGATCTGCGCAGGTGATCTGCGCAGGCCCATGCTATCCCAATGGCATATCCTTGCCCGAACGGCGCTCCGATGCAAGAGAGGCCGACAGGCGGCGCCGGGCGGAGCATGAAATGCGGGTAAAGCGGGCCGCAAATGAGGATTTCCCCGTTTCCGGGAAAAATCGACCATCGAGTCCGCCGACCCCGGCCGGCATCGCTTCGCCGCGGCGTCCGGGGCCACTTGGTAAAATGGAAACATGACGCGCTACGACCTGCACTGTCACTCGACCTGCTCCGACGGCCTCCTCTCCCCGGCGGACGTGGTGCGGCGGGCGGCGGCCAACGGCGTCGACGTCATCGCGCTGACCGACCATGACCAGCTCGCCGGGCTCGACGAGGCACGCGAGGCCGCGCTGGACGCCGAGATCACCTTCATCGACGGCGCGGAGCTGTCGGTGACCTGGGAAAACGAGACCGTGCACGTGGTCGCACTCGCGATCGATCCTGCGAACGAGGCGCTGATCGAGGGCCTCGCCGCCGTCCGCGGCAGTCGCGACCAACGCGCGCGCAGGATCGGCGAATCGCTCGCGGCCGCGGGCGTGCCCGATGCGTTCGAGGGCGCCCGCGCACATGCGATGAGCGACCAGTTGATCTCGCGGACGCATTTCGCACGACACCTGGTGGACTCGGGGCAGGTGCGCGACATGCAGGACGCGTTCCGCCGCTTCCTGACGAAAGGCAAGCCCGGCTATGTCGCGCACGCGTGGCCGACGCTGGGCGAGGCCGTCGGCTGGATCCATGGCGCGGGGGGCCGCGCGGTCATCGCGCATCCGGGACGCTACAAGCTCACGACCGCCGGCATGCGCAGGCTGCTCGCCGAGTTCCGCGATCTGGGCGGCGATGCGATCGAGGTCGTCTCGCCGTCGCATACCGCCGCGCAATCGGCTGATTTCGTCGCGTCGGCGCGGGTGTTCGGATTCAAGGCCTCCTCCGGCTCCGACTGGCACGGGCCCGGCGAGAGCCGGTGGGAGCTCGGCCAGCTGCCGCCGATGCCCGACACCGTCGACCCGGTATGGGCGGACTGGTAGTCCGACATCTGCGCCGGCCCCGCGATAGCCGCAGCCCCCATGCCGGATCACCGCACCGTCTTCTTCATCTCCGATCGCACCGGCATCACCGCCGAGATGCTCGGCAGCAGCCTGCTGACCCAGTTCGAGGACATCCGCTTCAGGCGGATCACGATTCCTTTCGTCGACTCGGTCGAGAAGGTTGCCGATGCGGTGCGCCAGGTCAATGCGACCGCCGCCGCCGAAGGCAAGCGGCCCATCGTCGTCAGCTCGGTCGTCGACGAAGCGATGAGCGAGATGATCCGCCGCGACGCGGACGCACTCACGCTCGACATGTTCCAGATCTTCATCCAGCCTCTGGAAGCCGAGCTCGGCGCGAAGAGCTCGCACGCGGCGGGGCGCTCGCACGGCGTCGCCAACAGCCACGAGTATTTCGCGCGCATGGAAGCGATCAATTTCACCCAGTCGCACGACGACGGCGCGGTCACCCGCGATCTCGACAAGGCGCAGGTGATCCTGGTCGGCGTCTCGCGTTGCGGCAAGACCCCGACGTCGCTCTATCTCGCGCTGCAGTTCGGCGTGCGTGCCGCCAATTTTCCGCTGACGCCCGACGACTTCGCCGACCGCCGCCTGCCCGCGAGCGTGATGCCGCACCGCGAGCGACTGTTCGGACTCACGATCCAGGCCGAGCGTCTGCGCGACATCCGCGAGGAGCGCCGTCCCGGCAGTCGCTACGCGACGATCGAGAACTGCCGCCATGAAATCCGCGAAGCCGAGCACCTGATGCAGCAGTACGCGATCCCGATGCTCGACACGACGTCGAAATCGATCGAGGAGATCGCAACGACGGTCTTGCATCGGGCGAAGCTCGCGCGGCACGCCTACTGACTGCAAGCACGCCGACGAAGTCGCCTGTGGCCGGGATTCCGCGGGCCGTCCCGGGTCAGCGGGGAAGACCGCGCTGGCGCAGGCTCTCGAACAGGACGATCGCGGCGACCGCGGCGGCGTTGAGGGATTCGTTGCCGGCTGCCATCGGGATGGTCACCCGGAGGTCGGCGCAGGCGAGCAGCGCCATCGAGAGGCCGCTGCCCTCGTTTCCGATCGCGATCGCGACGCGGCCGGCGAGATCAGCGGAATAGAGACTCTGGCCGTCCCGCACCACGGTGGCGACGACGCGCCCCCCCAGGGCACGAAAGTCGCGCGACCAGGCCGGAAGATCGGCGTCCTCGACGAGGGTCGTCAGGAAATGCGCGCCCTGCCCCGCGCGCAGTGCCTTCGGCGACCACGCGAACGCACAGTGTTGCGACAGGACCACCTGGTCGACACCCGCGGCCGCCGCGCTGCGCAGGATGGTGCCGACATTGCCGGGATCCTGCAGATCCTCGAGCAGCAGGCAGAAGTGCCCGGGGGCGGCCGCCGTCACGTGGGGACTCGCGACGACCGCGAGGGCCCCGACGTCCGGAGGCATCGTCGCGACCTCGGTGAACATCGACCGCGATACCGAGAGTACGCGCGAGGGCACGACGCGCGCGATCAGTGCCGCGATATCGGGGCGGCCTGCGGCTTCGTCGACGACGACCAGCGTTTCCGGCGCGCCGTGCCGGTCGCAGTACACGCCGATCAGGTGCGTGCCCTCGAGCACGCAACGCTGGGCTTTGCGGCGATCCCGCGAGGACCCGATCAGGCGTGCGACTTCGCGCAGTCGCGGGTTCTGGCGGCTCTCGACATGCTGCACGTGCCCGGGCCTCACCCCAACCCTTTCCCGCCCTGCGGGAGAGGGGGCCCGGTGCGAGCGAAGCGGGCGAGGAAGGGTCGCGGCTTCAACGAGGAGCCGGCGACGGCGCGACGGTGGCGGCTCCGGCCGCGGGCTTCGCCGGCGCACCGGGCGTCTGGATCTGGAAGAACACCTCGTCCTGCCGGATCATGCCCAGGTCGGCACGCGCGCGCTCCTCGATCGCCTCGTAGCCGGTCTTGAGGTCGCGCACGTCGGCGTCGAGCGTCTGGTTGCGGGCCTCGAGCCTGGCGTTCGCATCGCGCTGCAGCGCCACCTGGCGATCGTATTCGCGCACCTGCAGCCATCCACCCTTGCCCAGCCACATCGGGTACTGGATCGCCAGGATCAGTGCGGCGAAGACGAGGGCGAGCCAGCGCACCGTAGGGACTCAGCGCAGGTTGAACAGCGCGTCGCGTCCTGGGTACGTCGCCGCATCGCCCAGGTCTTCCTCGATGCGCAGGAGCTGGTTGTACTTGGCGATCCGGTCCGAGCGCGAAAGCGATCCGGTCTTGATCTGGCCGGCATTGGTGCCCACCGCGATGTCGGCGATCATCGAGTCCTCGGTCTCGCCCGAACGGTGCGACACCACCGACGTGTACCCTGCGCGCGTCGCCATCGCGATCGCCGCGAAAGTCTCCGACAGCGTGCCGATCTGGTTGATCTTGATCAGGATCGAGTTCGCGATGCCCTTGGCGATGCCCTGCTTCAGGATCCTGGTGTTGGTGACGAAGATGTCGTCGCCGACCAGTTGTACCCGCTTGCCCAGGCGGTTGGTCAGGTGCTTCCAGCCGTCCCAGTCGTCCTCGGCCATGCCGTCCTCGATGCTGACGATCGGATACTTGTCGCACCAGGTCGCAAGCACGTCGGTGAACTCCTTCGACGTCAGCGCCCGGTTCTCGGATTCCAGGCGGTAGGCGCCGTCGCGATGGAACTCGCTTGCCGCGCAGTCGAGCGCGAGCGCGATGTCGGTGCCCGGCGTGTAGCCCGCCTTGTCGATCGCCTCGACCAGGAGCTGCAGCGCCGCCTCGTTGGAAGGCAGATCCGGAGCGAAGCCGCCTTCGTCGCCGACGGTCGTCGGCATGCCGCGGGCGTCGATCAGCTTCTTGAGCGTGTGGAACACTTCCGCGCCGTAGCGCAGCGCCTCGCGGAACGTCGGGGCCCCCAGCGGGACCAGCATGAATTCCTGCAGGTCGATCCTGTTGTTCGCATGGGCGCCGCCGTTGATGACGTTCATCAGCGGAACCGGCAGCTGCATCTCGCCTGCGCCGCCCAAGTAGCGATAGAGCGGCAGCGAGCATTCCTCGGCGGCAGCCTTGGCGATGGCGCAGGACACGGCCAGGATGGCGTTGGCGCCCAGCCGCGACTTGTTCTCCGTGCCGTCGAGGTCGATCAGCGTGCGGTCGACCAGCCCCTGCTCGGTGCCGTCGAGGCCCAGCACGGCCTCGCAGATCTCGGTGTTGACGTTCTCGATCGCCCGGGTGACGCCCTTGCCGCCGTAGCGCGCGGCGTCGCCATCGCGCAACTCGACCGCCTCCCTGGAGCCCGTCGACGCTCCCGAAGGAACCGCCGCTCGACCCGATACACCTGACTCGAGGACGACGTCGGCCTCGACGGTGGGATTGCCGCGGGAATCGAGTATCTCGCGGGCGATGACGTCGACGATGGCGCTCATGTTCGGGAATCAGGTATCAGGTATCGGGTATCGGGTGTCGGGGATCAGTCGAGGAGCAGGCGGCGGCGCAAGACAAGCGGCGCAGTGCGATGCGCTCAACTGCCCTCGACCGCATCGGCCATCAATTCCTGCTCGGGAAACCGTGCTGACTTCACTGCGACATCGATCTCCTTCAACGTTTCCAGCAGCGCGCGCATCCTGCCCAGCGGCCACGCGTTGGGGCCATCGGACAGCGCAACCTCCGGATTCGGGTGGGTCTCCATGAACAGCCCGGCCACGCCTGCGGCCACGGCCGCGCGCGCGAGCACCGGCACGAACTCGCGCTGGCCGCCCGAGGACGTGCCCTTGCCGCCAGGCAGCTGCACCGAATGCGTCGCGTCGAAGACGACCGGGCAGCCGGTTGCGCGCATGATTGCCAGCGCCCGCATGTCCGACACCAGGTTGTGGTAGCCGAAGGACACGCCGCGCTCGCAGACGAGGATGTTGTCGGTCCCGCTCGCGGCCTTCGCCTTGGCGACGACCTGGCGCATGTCGTCGGGGGCGAGGAACTGGCCTTTCTTGATGTTGACCGGCTTGCCCGAGCGCGCCACCGCCTGGATGAAATCGGTCTGGCGACAGAGGAACGCCGGTGTCTGCAGGACGTCGACGACTGCTGCCGCCGCCGCGATCTCGTCTTCGGCATGCACGTCGGTCAGGACCGGCACCGCGACGTGGCGCCGGACGTCGGAGAGGATGCGCAGCCCCGCATCGATTCCCGGCCCGCGATAGGAGGCGGCGGAACTGCGGTTCGCCTTGTCGTAGGACGACTTGAAGATGAACGGGATGTCGAGGTCGGCGCAGATCGCCTTCAGCTCGCCCGCCACGTCGACCTGGAGCTGCCGCGACTCGACCACGCAAGGACCCGCGATCAGGAAGAATGGCCGGTCGAGACCGACCTCGTAGCCGCAGAGCTTCACGGTGCAGCCGTCCTGCGAACGCCGCCCAGCGCTGCGACCCGGCGGCGCATCATGCCGGCGCCGAGGCGACGAGCTCGGCCGCGGGCGCCGGTGCGCCGGTCACCGCACGCTGCTGGTGCTCGATCGCCGCGCGTATGAAGCTGACGAACAGCGGGTGGCCGCGGCGCGGATTCGACGTGAATTCCGGATGGAACTGGCAGCCGAAGAACCATGGATGCTGCGGGAGCTCGATCATCTCGCACAAATCGCCCGCCGTTTTGCTCTTCGCCCACGCGCCGACGCGCAGGCCCGCAGCCTCGATGCGCGGCAGGTAATGGTTGTTGACCTCGTAGCGGTGCCGGTGCCGCTCGGCGACCCGCGTCGCGCCGTAGACATGGTGCGCCAGCGTCCCGGGCACGACCTCGCAGGGCTGGGCCCCCAGGCGCATCGTTCCGCCCAGGTTCGACCCGGCATCGCGCCGCTCGATCGTGCCGTCGCGGTTCTGCCACTCGGTGATCAGCGCGACGACCGGATGCGGCGTCCCGGGATCGAACTCGGTGCTGTTCGCCTCGGCGAGCCCCGCCTCGTGACGCGCGTATTCGATGACGGCGAGCTGCATGCCGAGGCAGATGCCGAGGTATGGAATGCCGCTCTCCCGGGCGCAGCGTATCGCGGCGATCTTGCCTTCGACACCGCGCTTGCCGAATCCTCCGGGAACGAGGATCGCGTGCATGTCGCGAAGTGCATCGACGCCGTCGCGCTCGACCGCCTCCGAGTCGACGTAGTGGATCCGCACGCGCGATCGCGAATGGATGCCGGCGTGCGTCAGGGCCTCCGACAGCGACTTGTAGGACTCGGTCAGGTCGACGTACTTGCCGACCATCGCGATGTCGACGACGCGCTCGGGGTGCTCGAGCGCATCGACCAGGCGCGTCCAGGTCGACAGGTCGGCGGAAGGCGGATCGATGCCGAGCTTCTTGCAGACGATGACGTCGAGGCCCTCGGCATGCAGCGCCGCAGGAATCTTGTAGATCGAATCGGCATCGAGCGCCGGAATGACCGCTTCGGGCGGGACATTGGTGAACAGCGCGATCTTGCGCCGGTCGCTTTCGGGAATCGGACGGTCGGCGCGGCACAGCACGATGTCGGGCTGGATGCCGATCTCGCGCAGTTCCTTGACCGAATGCTGCGTCGGCTTGGTCTTCATTTCACCTGCCGCCGGAATGTACGGCACCAGCGTCAGGTGGATGTAGCAGACGTTGTCGCGCCCCAGCGTGATGCCCATCTGCCGGATCGCTTCGAGGAACGGCAGCGATTCGATGTCGCCGACCGTGCCGCCGACCTCGACCACCGCGACTTCCGGGGCGTCGGGACCGTTGCCGGCGCCGGCGAGGATCCAGGCCTTGATCTCGTCGGTGATGTGCGGGATCACCTGCACGGTGCCGCCGAGGTAGTCGCCGCGACGTTCCTTGCGGATCACGCTCTCGTAGATCTGGCCGGTGGTGAAGTTGTTGCGCTTGCCCATCCGCACGTCGGTGAAGCGCTCGTAATGGCCGAGGTCGAGGTCGGTCTCGGCCCCGTCGTCGGTGACGAACACCTCGCCGTGCTGGAACGGCGACATCGTCCCCGGGTCGACGTTGATGTACGGATCGAGCTTGAGATTGGTGACGCGGACGCCGCGCGAGGCGAGGATCGCGGCCAGCGACGCGGCGGCGATGCCCTTCCCCAACGAGGAAACGACGCCGCCGGTCACGAACACGAACTTGGTCATGGGTGGCCAGTTCCGGAAATTGGTATTTTACCGAAACCGGCGCCGCACACCAAGTGCGTCAGATCCGCAGTCCCGCTTTCATTCGGGCGCGCGTCGCGTCGCGACCGACGAGCTCCAGCACAGCGTCGATCGCCGGCGTCGTGAGCGTCCCGGCCACCAGCACCCGCAGCGGCATCATCACCTGTGCGGGCTTGAGACCGTGCCGCGCGGCGGCCGCCTTCAACGCAGTGCCGATCATCTCGCGCGTCCAGTGCAGATCGGCGAATTCGGCGTGCAGCTCGGTGAGCGCGCCGCGATTGACCGCGCTCACCTGCCCTGCGAGCAGCGCAGCGTCGACGTCGACGGAATGGTAGAAGTAGCGGGCGGCCTCCGCCATCTCGGTGAGGGTCGCCGCCCGGTCCTTGAGCAACGCCGCGACGCGTGCGACCGGCGGCCCGTGGCCGACGTCGATGCCGGCTGCCCCCAGGAACGGCGCGAGGCGCGAGGCCAGCTCCGGGTCCGGCAGGCGCTTCATGTGCTCGTGGTTCAGCCACTTCAGCTTGTCCGGGTCGAAGCGTCCCGGGGACGACGACAGGCCCGCGAGGTCGAACCAGCCGACGAACTCGTCGACGCTGAACACTTCGGCATCGCCATGCGCCCAGCCCAGGCGCGCCAGGTAATTCACCACTGCTTCGGATACGTAGCCGTCGTCACGATATTGCAGCACGCCACGGGCACCGTGGCGCTTGGACAACTTGTCGCCTTCCGGGGTCAGCACCGTCGGCAGGTGCGCGTAAATCGGCGGCTCGGCGCCCAGCGCCCGCATGATGTTGATCTGGCGCGGCGTGTTGTTGACGTGGTCGTCGCCGCGGATCACGTGGGTGATCCGCATGTCGAGGTCGTCGACGACGACGCAGAAATTGTAGGTCGGCGATCCGTCGGCGCGGGCGATGACCAGGTCGTCGAGCTCGGCGTTGGCGATCTCGATGGCACCCTTCACGGCGTCGTTCCACGCGACGATGCCGGCGTCCGGATTGCGGAAGCGGATCACCGGCGCGACGCCCTCCGGCGGCCTGCGCGCCCCCAGGTTTTCGGGACGCCAGCGTCCGTCGTAGCGCGGCTTTTCGCCGCGGGCCATTTGCTCGGCCCGCAGCAGCTCGAGCTCGTCGGGCGACGTGTAGCAGCGATAGGCGAGCCCGCGGGCAAGCATGTCCGCCAGGACGGCCCGGTACCGGTCCGTCCGCTGCATCTGGAAATACGGGCCTTCGTCGTAGTCGAACCCGAGCCACGCCATCGCGTCGATGATCGCCTGCACGGCTTCGGGTGTCGAACGCTCCTGGTCGGTGTCCTCGATGCGCAGAATGAATGCGCCGTGGTGATGGCGCGCGAATGCCCATGGGAACAGCGCCGAGCGGATGTTGCCGAGGTGCAGGAAACCCGTCGGGCTCGGGGCGAAACGGGTGCGGATGGGATTCACAGGGGAACGGCGCGCGGGAGGCAGCTCATCGCCAGGGATTATCACGCAATGCGTCTCCCGGAACTGGGCCACGGACAAGTCATTCACCCTATGCCATTGAAAACAATGGGCGACCGCCTGCCCTCCTGGCCGGTTCGCCCGCAGGGCCCGGGCGACTTCCGGGCATGCGCACCCATTTGGTGCGTTCGGAAACCGGAAAAGCCTCAGAATCGCATGCGTCGGGTTTGAACAGGGCCCCCCGACTGTGGTTAAATCCCGACTCCTGTCTGGGTTCGCGGGGCGGTTAGCTCAGCGGTAGAGCACTGCCTTCACACGGCAGGGGTCACTGGTTCGAACCCAGTATCGCCCACCAAATGAACCAAGGGGTTACGCGCGAGTGTAACCCCTCTTTTTTTGCGGCGGCCTTCCGATGAGCAACGTTTCGGCCTTTGTTTTCGACGCGTACGGCACGTTGTTCGACGTGCAATCGGTGACCGCGACCGCGGAAGCGATCGCGCCTCGGCAGGGAGGCGTGCTGTCGCAGATCTGGCGCACGAAGCAGCTCGAATACTCGTGGCTGCAGTCGATCATGCTCTCGCCGTCGACGCCGCGCGACGACTTCAGGACGCTGACCACGAAGGCGCTCGATTACGCGCTGTCGCAACTGAT
>JAGXBK010000006.1 GCA_018971195.1 Betaproteobacteria bacterium | reverse complement strand
TCGACACCGTGCACGGCCTGGCCTCGCCGCTGCCACGGCGGGCGCTGACGCGCTACTTCTGGTTCCCGGGGTTCACCGCCCGCAGTGGCGGGCTGATCCGCGAGGCGGGCCTGCTGGCGGCGCGCGATCGGGCGATCCGCGACGCGCAGCCCGCCGGCTGCGCTGCTGCCGCGGCGCCGCTGCGCATCGTGCTGTTCTGCTACCCGAACGGTGGCCTGCCCGCGCTGCTCGACGCGTGGGCCGAGGGGGACGAGGTGATCGCCTGCACGGTGCCCGAAGGCGTCGCGACGGCGGCGCTCGACCTTTGGCTGCACGGGGACGTTCCGCACGCGGGCCAGTCGGTGACGCGGGGCCGGCTCACGCTCGCGATGCGGGCGTTTTCGACCCAGGAGGAGTTCGACCGCCTGCTCTGGACCTCCGACGTGAACTTCGTCCGCGGCGAGGATTCGTTCGTGCGCGCGCAATGGGCGGCCCGCCCTTTCGTCTGGCAGCCCTACCCCCAGGACGAGAATGCGCATGTGCTGAAGCTGGAGGCTTTTCTCGACCGATACACGGCCGACCTGCCCGAACCGCGACAGGCAGATCTTCGCGCCTTCTGGCGCGCATTCAACGCCGAGGATGGCGCGGCAGCGACCTGCGCGTGGCCGCAGTTCCGGGCCGCCTCCGAGGCTCTTCGCGGGCACGCAAGGCGCTGGGCGGACCATCTCGCATCGCTGCCCGATCTTGCTACCTGCCTTGTTGAATTTGCCCTGCACCGGCTATAATTATCAGTTTACCAACTTTGCAACGCGATTCGCCGACCCTCAAGCGGCGCACCCAGGAATCGACATGAAAATCGCACAGGACGTGCGCGCCGGCAACGTGATCATGATCGGCAGCAACCCGATGGTCGTGCAGAAGGCCGAGTTCACCAAGTCGGGCCGCAACGCATCGGTCGTCAAGATGAAGCTGCGCAACCTGCTTTCCGGCGGCGGCACCGAGACTGTCTACCGCGCCGACGAGAAGTTCGACGTCGTCCAGCTCGAGCGCAAGGAGGTCACGTATTCGTACTTCGCCGATCCGATGTACGTGTTCATGGACCAGGACTTCAACCAGTACGACGTCGAGAAGGAGAACATGGAATCCGCCCTCCCCTACCTCGAGGACGGACTGCCCTGCGAGCTCACGCTCTACGAAGGCAAGGCGATCTCGGTCGAGCTGCCGACGTCGGTGGTGCGCGAAGTCTCGTACACCGAGCCTGCGGTCAAGGGCGATACGTCGGGCAAGGTGATGAAGCCCGCCAGGATCGGCAGCGGCTTCGAGATCCAGGTCCCGCTGTTCGTCAGCACCGGCGACAGGATCGAGATCGATACGCGCACCGGCGAATACCGCCGCCGCGTGTGATCCGCTAGTGCAGGACCGCGCCGTCGCGCTGCTGCTCGGCCAGCAGCGATTCCTTGAGCCGGTCGAAGAATGCGACGATCGGGGACACGTCCGGCCTGCGATCGTGACGGAATGAGGCCCCGAGCAGGGCCGAGGCCTCGACGGCAGCGGGCAGCTCGTCGGGCGAAATCGCCGCCATCGGCGGCTGCAGCGGATAGTCGAACCCCGAGCGACGGTCCGATTCCCAGCGCGCCGCATGCTCGAGCCAGGCCTGCAACGCCGGCAGGGTGCCTGGCAGATGGTCGAGGGTCGAAATCAGCGCATCGAGCATGATGTCGTCAATGGCGGCGAGCAGAGCTACGAGCTCGAACATGGTGCGCCTCCCTGAAACTTGCCGCTACCCGGCGCGCGCCCGAGGCGCTGCGGCCGCCGGAGCATTCGGCCGTGAATGAGGCTCCCGGGCCGCGCGCCGGTCATCTTATCGCGAAGTCGACGCGCGTTGGCAGCCCCTTGTCGGCGATCCCTTCGGTGCCGAGCTTCGGCGCGACGATGAATACCCGCTCCGGCGCGATGTGCCCCTGCCCGACCAGCCACGATTTCACGGCCTGGGCGCGAGCATTCGCCAATGCCGTGAGCGCCGCGTCGTCGACCTTGTAGCTGTCGAGCAGCAGCTTCTCCATCTCGGCATCGGGAACCGCCTTGGCAATGCCCAGGAAGTTCTTCGGCTTCCCCGGGATCTCGGTGGCGCGATAGACCTGTGCAAGGTATTTCGGGCGCTCGGCGGCGTCGATCCGTATCTGGTCGAGCGGCGGCGCAGATTCGCCCTGCGCGACCAGCGCTTTCTGCTTTTGCGTGCGCATTGCGGCGTCGAGCTGCACGTTCTTCAATCCCTCGCGATCGACCTCGGGCACCGCCCGGCCCGACACGTCGAGCTTCAGCGCCGGACGATCGGTCAGCGCCCTGGCCAGCGTTTCGAGCCTGGATTCGGCCGCCGCAGCGAGCTCCGCATGTCCCGGCGCGAACTCGACGTAGGCGAGTTGCTCGCCGGCGCCGCCGGCGATCGAGCCCAGCACCGCGAATGGCGCCGTCGCCGCATGGGTGAACAGGTTGACGAACATCTGCACGAAGACCCGCCAGATGGAGAACTGCGGATCGTCGAGCGTCCCCGAGATCGGAAAATCCAGGTTGATGACGCCATTGCGATCCTTGAGCAGTGCGACCACGAGCAGCACCGGCAGCCGGGTCGCCGTCGGGCTGTCGACATGCTCGCCGAAGGTGAGCTGGTCGAGCAGCAGCTGATTGGTCGCCGTGAGCCTGCGGTCGTCGATCGTGTAGTGGACGTTCATCGACAGCTTGCCCTTGGTGATGCCGTAGCCCGCGTACTTGATCGAATAAGGTGTGAGCGGCGGCAGCTCGACGTCGGTCGCCCTGGCCGTCAGGTCGAGCTGAAGCTGGCTCGCGAACGGGTTGATGGTGCCGCGGATGTCGACCGGGGCCGTGTCCTGGACGCGCCCCGAGATGGCGACGTCGCCCGCCTGCGTTGCCGACAGCGCCGAGACGTTGCCGTTGACTCGCGACACATGCGTCGAGTAGTTCGGCTTGACGAAGAAATCCGAGAATTCGACATCGCCATTGGCGACTTCGATGTGCCCGATCGACACCGGCAGCGGCTTCGCTTCCGCCGGTGCCGGCGGCACGACCCTGGTGGTCACGCCTGCTCTCGTCGAGGCCGCCGTCTGCGCTGCCGCCCGCACGGCGGCCGATTGCGGCGCCAGCAGCTGCTGCAGATTGAGCGTCCCGTCGGCATTGACGATGATTCGCGCGAAGAAATTGTCGAGTGCGACGGCGCCCAGGTTTACCCGCAGCGGGTCGGACCTGACGTCCATGCCGGTCAGCGCGAGCGTCTTCCAGCGCAGGAGTTGCTGCGAATCGGGCCGGTCGATCGATTCGAAGTTGCTGACCGTCACGTTTCCTGCATAGGTCGCCAGCGGCGCGCCCCGCCCGTGGTCCACGTAGGTGAGGCGACCTTCGGCGGCAATGGCGCCGCCGGCGACGATGACGTTGGTCTGCCCCTCGAAATAGGGCTTGAAGGGCACGAGGTCGATGCCGGTCGCATCGACGCGCCAGTCGACGGCGATCGGCTCGATCGCGAGTGCGCCGGCAATGCGGATGCGCCCGGCCCGGCCCACGCGGATCAATGCGTCGATGCGTCCTTTCGCGTCCTTCGCGTTGCTGAAGTCGTCGATCGCGATCCGCTCGTCGGGAATGCGGAGCTTCACCGCAACCCCGGGCGCCCGGTCCTCGAGATCCATCGCGACCTGCTCGACCAGCGCCTTGCGGACGAGGACCGTCCAACCGTTCGCGCCCCCCCGGTCCGGGATCGCCACGACCGCCGCCTGCGCTGCCGGGTTCCGCGCGGCGCCGGGCGGCGCCGCCGCGCCGACTTTGCGCACGACCTGGTCGAAGCTGGTGGTGCCGTTCGCCAACCTGACGATCCGCAGCGACCCTTGCCGCCACGTGGCGCTGTCGATTGTCGCGCTGCGCTTCCCGAGGTCGAACGCAATGCCGGTCAGCTCGGTGCGACCCATCCGGAAGAGCGGATCGCGCTCGCCGCCCGGCGCGGCTTCGACGTCGGTGAGGCTCGCCACCCCTTTGGTCAACATGACGCGCGGCGCCGCGCCGCCTGCGGCCGCATCGAAATCAGCGGCGAAGTCGAGGGTGCCTCGCCGCAGATCGAGGGCGAGCAGCTGCGCGTAGTACGGCTGGAACTTCACGAGCGGGAGCTTGGCCACCGAAACGTTCCCCCGCGCCGATTCCCCGGCGAGGTCCGCCTCGGCGTGCGCGGCGAAATGTGCGCCAGCGTCGGAATCGAACGCGACGTCCATCGTGCCCGGCGGTCCCCTGGATGCGAGCTTCCTCGCCTCCAGCGACACCCCCGACAGCGTGTCCCTGAATTGCGGCACCACCGACGCGTCGGTAATGTGCACGACGCCGGCTGCGACGTGGGCCTCGGCGATCGTGAAGGCCCATGATCCCGGGGCGGCCGCTGGGGCGCCGAACAACTGCGCGAGCTCCAGCGAGCCGTCGGCGCCGCGACGCAGGTCGACCTCCGGAGCATCGATGGCGACGCGGTCGAGTGCAATGGTCTTCGCGAGCGCGTCGATGCTGCCGATCGTCGTCTCGATCGACTTCGCCGAGGCGAGAGGCGAGCCATCGTTGCGGGCGACGGCAAGCCCGTCGAGGCGCGCGCTCCCCGCGAGCGTCACCGTGCTCGGCACGCCCTTGTGGGTGACGAATGCGAGCTTGAGACGCGTCGTGAGCGCACCATCGACGAGCTTGATGCCCTGCGGCAGCGACGCATACTCGGCGTAGCCGGGAAGACGCAGGGCGTCGAAATCGATGTCGAGCGTCGCCGCTTCGCGATCGGCGAATGGCGACGTCGACGATCCGTTCAGCGCGAACTTCGCGCCATCGATCATGCCCTCGAGCCGGGGCGTGACGAGGATCCTGGCGTCGTGCGGGATGCTCGACAGGAACGGAAGGCCGATTCGGATGCCGGTGAGCTCGCTCTTGTGCCGCTTGACCCGGTCGTCGATCGACACCGAGCCGTCGTCGACCTCGATGTTGTCGACCGAAAAGCGCGCGGTCGGACCCTCGGTGGGGGCGAGCACGCGATCGATCAGGTCCTGGATGTTCCAGTTGCCGTCGCCGTTGCGCACGAGCTCGACGTGCGGCCGCACCAGCCTGACCGCGTCGAGCACGGGCGCCCAATGCCACAGTGACGCGATCGACATGTCGACATCGAGTGTCGCGAACTTCAGGAGGGTGCGCGCGGGATCGCGGTCGGCAAGCGCGAAGTCCGTGAGCCTCGCGTGCAAGGTGAACGGATCGAAGCTGAGCTTCCCGAGCGTCGCACGTCGCCCGAGCGAGGCGCTTGCCAGCGCCTCGATCTTCGCCTTGGCGATCGGCGGGACGACGAGGAACCCCAGCACCGCCACGATGCAGGCGACGACGGCGAGCGCGATGAAGGCGTTGCGAAGCCTTCGGCGCCATTTCGACCCGGTCGGTGCTGAAGCGGTGGCCATGCGTCAGGTGACGAGGTGCTGCGGCCGGCCGCGCTCCCAGGCCTCGATGTTGTCGACGAGCTGGTCGGCGAGGAACTGCATCGCGCCATCCGACGCCCAGGCGACGTGCGGGGTCAGGATGAAATTCGGCAGGCGCAGATCGAGCAGGGGATTGCCCTGCCTGGGGGGTTCCTGGGTCAGCACGTCGAATCCCGCGCCGGCAATCCACCCTTCGGTCAGCGCAGTCGCCAGCGCCGGCTCGTCGACCAGTCCGCCACGGCTGGTGTTGATCAGGATCGCGCTCCTCTTCATCCGCCGGAGCTCGCCTTCGCCGATCATGCCGCGCGTGTCGGCGGTCATCGGACAGTGCAGCGAAAGTACGTCGCTCTGCTCGAGCACCGTCGGGAACGCGACGAACTCGACGCCTTCCGCCCTGGGCGGCGCATGGTCGGCGAACAGCACCTTCATGCCGAAGCCGCGCGCGATGCGCGCCGTGCCCTGGCCGATGCTTCCCTCGCCGACGATGCCCATCGTGGCGCCGGCGAGATCGCCGATCGGGTAGTCGAAGAAGCAGAACTGATCGACCTGCTGCCAGCGTCCGCCCTGCACGGCGTCGCGATAGGCGAACAGGTTGCGGCGCAGCGCCAGCACCATCGCAAAGACGTGCTCGGGAACGGTGTTCACCGCGTAATTCCGGATGTTGGCCACCGCGATGCCTCGTGCCCGGCATGCCGCGACGTCGACCACGTCGTAGCCGGTGGCGGCGACGGCGATCATCTTCAGCCCCGGAAGCCGCTCGAGGTCGCCCCCGCGCAGCGGAACCTTGTTGGTGATGGCGATCGTCGCGTTCGCAAGACGCGCCACGACGCCTGAAGCGGGCGTGGCCGGGTGCTCTTCCCACTCGTGGGCGAAGCCTGGGCGGCGCAGCCGGGCCCGAAGCGAAGCTCGATCGAGGAAGACGATCTTGTGCATGGGCGGGTCCTTGGCGAGCTGTCGGGCGGAATCATAGCGGGAAAGGCGCTCGCCTCTGCCCGAAGCTTGCGCGGCGCGATCCCCAGTGGCACGGGCGCCGATGCGCCCCCGCAATTGCGCGGCGCGGCATGGTCCTTGCTGGAAGTGCGAGAATGCCGGTCGATGGTCCCGCCATTCGTTTCCCGATGATACCCCGCTGAACGACACGCGCCGCCCCGGCTCTCCGCCCGGCCGAAACATCGATCGACGTCCGGTTCGCTCGCGGCATGCAGTGCGGTGCAGACAGGTGATCAATGGACGCCCCGGAGAACGTCGCGAATTGGCGCAAGGCGCAGCGGGCGCAGCTCATCGCGCGCCGCCTCGCCGTGCCCGACGACGAGCGTGATTCGTGGACCGCCGCGATCACCCGGTTCCTGGTCGAGGGCTTCCCGATCCTGCGCGGATTCGTCGTCGGGTTCTGCTGGCCCTACAAGGGCGAGGTCGATCCGCGGTTCGCGATTCGGGAGCTGAGGAGGCACGGTGCCCGCGCTGCGCTGCCGGCGGTCGTGCAGAAAGCGGCCCCGTTGCAGTTTCGCGAGTGGGCGCCCGGGGTGGCGATGACCCGCGGCGTATTCGATCTTCCGGTGCCCGATGGAACGCCGGTCGTCGAGCCCCAGGCACTGCTCATGCCCCCCATCGGATTCGACCGGCAGGCATACCGTCTGGGGTATGGCGGCGGATACTTCGACCGTACGCTCGCGGCGCTGACGGCCCGCCCGCTCAAGATCGGTATCGCCTTCGAGGCGTCGCGGATCGATACGATCTTTCCGCAGCCGCACGACATCCCGATGGATTTCGTCGTCACCGAACGCGGCATCCATCATGCCGGGGCCGGAGGGCTCGAAGTCGTGACGGACCTGTCCGAACTGAATGCACATGTCCGCGACCTCGGGTTCGGCCGCGCGTGACGGCCACTGCGCTGCGCGCACGGGAATGAATATTGCTGCTCCCCGCGATGCCGCGCCCGACTCGCGAGCGTCCGTCTCGATCCGGAGCGTGATCTGCGCGGGCCCCGCCGGCCGAAGCGAAGCCCGGCGTCCGGACGTCCCACCTGATTCCCGTCATCAAACCACCTCCTGCCCATGAAGCACACCCGAAACAGCGCCGCCTCGCCCGCGAACGGCTCGCTCATGCTCTTTCTCCACAACTATGTCACGCCGGCCCAGATCGGGATCTATTCGTCGGAACGGACACAAGAGCAGCGCGTGCGCATCGACATCGCGGTTCGTGTCGAAGGCTGCACCTATCCGTATTCAGCACGCAACGTCCTCGACTACAACGTCCTGCGCGACGGCGTTCGCCGTATCATCGATCTGGGACACATCGAGTATCAGGAAACGCTGTGCCAGCACATACTGTCGATGTGCCTTTCCCAGCCGGGTGTCGGCATGGCACGCGTGCGGGTCGCCAAGCTCGACGCGTTTCCGGATTGCTCCGAAGTCGGTTGCGAGATGGAGCGGTGCAAGATCGAAGAAGCCGGCCAGGTGACGGAGGACCTCGTCGACGCCCCTGCCGCGTTTGGCGCCAACGGTTGAGCAGGTGAGCGTCGGAGTTCCGCCGCCGATGTCGCGCCGGCGTGCGCATCCGTCCCGCATCGGCGCGGGCATTCCATTGCCGGTGCGCCTGCCTTGCGGTTGCCGGGAGAAACGGGGGCGTTTCGTTCCGAAACCGCGCCCGGCGTGCATGCCGGCACCGAAACGCATCGGCAAACCCGGCTCCTACCTACCGCAAGCTGAGCACCCAGGGGGCCCATGACCACGTATCGATTTCGCGACCGTCACACGCAGCAGTTCGAGGACCACGCAAGGCAGCAGGTCAAGTACACGACCTGCTACATGTGCGCCTGCCGTTGCGGGATCAAGGTGACCCTCGAGAACGATCGGATCCGCTTCATCCAGGGCAACCGAAACCATCCGGTGAACCAGGGCGTCCTGTGTGCGAAGGGCTCTGCGGGGATCATGAAGCAGTATTCCCCCGCCAAGCTCCGGAAGCCGCTGCTGCGCCGGTCCGGAACCGAACGCGGCGCAGGGGATTTCGTGGAAATCGAATGGGACGCCGCGCTCGAGATGCTGACCGAGCGCCTCGCCCGCATTCGCGCGACCGATCCGAAGAAGCTCGCGTTCTTCACCGGGCGCGACCAGATGCAGGCCCTCACCGGCCTGTGGGCACAGCAGTTCGGCACCCCGAACTGGGCTGCGCACGGCGGCTTCTGCTCGGTCAACATGGCCGCTGCGGGGCTCTATTCGATCGGGTTCTCGTTCTGGGAGTTCGGGGTTCCCGACTGGGACAACGCGAAGTACTTCATCATGTGGGGGGTGGCCGAGGACCACTCGTCGAATCCGATCAAGATCGGCCTCGAGAAGCTCAAGCGGCATGGCGCGAAATTCGTGTCGGTGAACCCGGTGCAGACCGGCTATTCGGCGATCGCCGACGAATGGGTTCCGATCCGGCCCGGCACTGACGGCCTGCTCGCGCTCGCGATCGTCCATGTGCTCCTGTCGCGGGAACTGTTCGACTGGGAATTCCTGGTGCGCTACTCCAACGCGCCGTGGCTGGTGGTGCAGAGCCCGGGCGAGGTCGGGGATGGCCTCTTCCTGCGCGGGGACGACGGCCAGCCGCTGGTATGGGATCAGACGAGCGGCAGCTTCAGAAGCGGGCTGACGCATGACATCGCCCCGGCCCTGTTCGGAGCATTCACCGCGCCGGACGGGCGCGAGGTCAAGACGGTGATGAGCCTGGTGGCCGAGCGGTATCTCGATGCCCGATATGCTCCGGAAAGCGTCGCTCGCCAATGCGGCGTACCTGCCGCGACGATCGAGCGCATGGCACTCGAGATGGCACATGTCGCGTTCAACGAGGCGATCGAGGTCAAGGCGGATTGGACGGACTGCTACGGTCGCACGCACGACCGCTTCATCGGTCGTCCGGTGGCGATGTACGCGATGCGCGGCATCTCGGCGCATTCGAACGGATTCCAGTCGTGTCGCGCGATCCACCTCGTCCAGCTGCTGCTGGGCGCGCTGTACGGTCCCGGCAACTTCCGGGCGCGCGCACCCTATCCTAAGCCCATCCCGCCGCACCAGGTGCCCGAGAACAACGTGGATGTCATCAACGCGCCCGACACGCCGCTGACGCGACCGCCGCTGGGCTTTCCGACCTGCCCCGAGGATCTGGCGATCGACAAGGACGGCAAGCCGCTGCGGATCGACAAGGCCTACTCGTGGGAATCGCCGATCGCGGCGCACGGGCTCATGCACATGGTGATCGCGAATGCCGTGGCGGGGGACCCGTACCCGATCGACACTCTCATCCTGTTCATGGCCAACATGGCGTGGAATTCGAGCATGAATACGCAGTCGGTGCAGAGCATGCTGAGGGAGAAGGACGCCGGCGGCGAGTACAGGATTCCATTCCTCGTGGTGGCCGACGCCTTTCATTCCGAAACCGTGAATTTCGCCGACCTCGTGCTGCCGGACACCACGTATCTCGAGCGGTACGACGTCATCTCGCTGCTGGATCGCCCGATCTCGGAAGCCGACTCCGCATCGGATGCGATCCGCTACCCGGTGGTCGGCCTCGACCGCGACGTGCGGCCGTGGCAGGAGGTGCTGGTGGAGCTGGCGTCGCGCCTTCGGTTTCCCGCGTTCGTGAACGCAGACGGATCGCGCAAGTTCAGGGACTATCCGGATTTCATCGTCAATTTCGAGCGTGCGCCCGGGGTCGGCTTTCTCGCAGGGTGGCGGGGGCCCAATGGCGACCAGTTCCTCAGAGGGGAGCCCAATCCGAAGCAGTGGGAGGCCTACGTCGCGAACGAGTCGTTCTTCAGCTGGCATTGGCCGGACAACATGAAGTACATGCGATTCGCCAACAAGGACTATCTCGATTTCGCGGCGGAGGTCGGTTTCATCGGCAAGTCCGAGCCGATCATCATGCAGCTCTATTCCGAGCCCCTGCAGAAGTTCCGCCTGGCGGGACAGGGCCTGTACGCGGGTCCCCAGCCGGGCGATCCCGTCGACCGGGAGCGCCTGGTCAGGTACTTCGATCCCCTCCCGGCGTGGGAGGACGCCCTCGAGCATGCGGGAACGCCCGAGGATGAATATCCATTCCACGCGATTACGCAGCGACCCATGATGATGTACCACTCGTGGGATTCGCAGAACGCGTGGCTGCGACAGATCATCTGCGAGAATTTCCTCCACATGAACCGGGGCACCGCCGCGAGGCTGGGGCTGGCCGACCTCGACTGGGTATGGGTGGAGTCCGCGACGGGCCGCGTGCGCTGCCAGCTCAAGACCATGGAGGGCGTGCAGTCCGACACCGTGTGGACCTGGAACGCGGTCGGCAAGCAGGCCGGGGCCTGGGGTCTCGAAAAGGAAGCGTCGGAAGCGACCCACGGGTTCCTGCTCAACCACCTGATTTCGGAACGGCTGCCGCAGGGTCCGCACGAGCGCCGACTCACCAACTCCGATCCGATCACGGGGCAGGCGGCGTGGTTCGACCTGCGCGTCAGGGTCTCGAAGGCGAAGCCTGGCGAGACCGGCGTCTGGCCCAGCTTCGAGCCGCTCGCGCCGCTGCCGTGGGACGACGGCTTTCGTCCCGCGGTCGTCGACTACGACTCGCGATCCCCGCCTGGGCGGCCGAACGCGGTGCGCACTGCCGAACCCGGCGTGCCTGACGCTCCCTGAGGCGACCCCCATGAAGCTCGGACTCGTCATCGATCTGGACACCTGCGTCGGCTGTCACGCCTGTGCCGTCGCGTGCAAGGAGTGGAACGGCTCCTCCGCCGTCTCCGGCCCGCTGTCCGACTACGAGCCCTACGGCGCGGAGCCGTCGGGCGTATGGTTCAACCGCATCCGGCACTATGAGATCGGCGAGTATCCGGACAACAAGACGCTCAACCTGCCGATGTCCTGCATGCATTGCGAGGATGCCGCCTGCGTGACGGTGTGCCCCACCGGCGCTTCGTACAAGCGCCCCGAGGACGGCATCGTATTGATCGACCAGGACAAGTGCATGGGCTGCAATCTGTGCTCATGGGCATGTCCGTACGGAGCACGCGAGCTGGACAGATCGTCGGGGACGATGAAGAAGTGCACGCTGTGCGTGGATCGCATCTACGACCTCGAATTGCCGGTCGAGGAGCGCCAGCCTGCGTGCGTGCTCGCCTGCCCGGCCCACGCCCGGATGTTCGGCGATCTCGACGACCCCGATTCGGCGGCATCGCAGGCCGTGCGCGAGCGCGGCGGCTTCGGCCTCATGAGCGAGCTCGGATACAAGCCGGTGAACCAGTATCTCCCCGCGCGAAAGCCGCGGCCCATACCTGTCCAGACCTCGCCCTCCCCGCCACCCGGGCGGACCAGGACGTTCATCAACCGCATGATCAAGCGCTGACGGCCCGGCTGGATGAAGCCTGCACTGTCCGTCATCTTCTTCACCGTCAGTTCCGGCGCCGGCTTCGGGCTGATCGCACTGCTCGGACTCGCCGACCTGTTGCAGCGCGCCGGGGGTGCCGGAGGCCCGAGCGATCGCGAGATCGCAGCCGGCGGGCTCATCGCGCTGGTGCTCGTCGCCGCCGGCCTGCTGTCGTCCACGCTGCACCTTGCCAATCCCAGGAATGCGTGGCGCGCCTTTTCGCGCTTTCGGACCTCGTGGCTTTCGCGCGAGGGGGTCTTTGCGCTCGCCTTCTTCCCGATGGCGGCGGGCTACCTGGCCTTGGTCGAACTCGGCGCCGGCGAAGGACCGAGAGCGATCGCCGCCGCGTGCACGGTGGTGCTGGCCTGGATCACGCTCTACTGCACCGGGATGATCTACGCGAGCCTCAAGCCGATCCCCCAGTGGCACTCGCCGCTCGTGCCGATCGGCTACCTGGCTCTCGGTCACTATTCGGGCGCCCTGCTGCTGCTCGCCGTGCTGGCCTGCGCGGGCCATCCAACGTCCCCCTACGTCGACTTGGCGCTGGGGTGGCTCGTGGTCGCCGCCGCCGTCAAGCTCGTCTACTACGCATCGATGGCCCGCGCGAACGCGCGCACGACGATCAACACCGCGACCGGGATCTCCCGCGCGCGGGTGCGCCTGCTCGATGTGGGGCACAGCCACGGGACCTTCCTGACCGACGAGTTCTGCTTCAGCGTCGCGCGCGCGCACGCGCGCGTCGGCAAGGCGCTCGTAGTCCTGGTCGGGTTCGTCATCCCGCTGCTCGCACTGCTGCTGTCGCCCGCGACGCTTCCCGTTGCGATCCTCGCCGTGGCGGCCGCGACTGTCGGCCTGATCCTCGAGCGCTGGTTCTTCTTCGCCGAAGCGCGACACGTCGTGCGGATCTATCACGGGCTGTGAACCCCGCGGCTTCGAGGGCCGCCGTGCGGTTCGTCGGGGTCCTCGGGGCCCATCGCGGTCCGGGCCCGGCGCCATCTTCGGGTCGTTCTATACTGTAGGGGCCCCGCGGTCGATGTCCGCGACCGGCCCCTGCCGGCGCCCTGCGCCGCCCACCGATCGGATCGTGAATCGCTGCACATCCGGCCCCGGTCAGCCTCCGACCTGCGCCGAGAAACCATTGAACTCGCGTATCGATGACACCGTGCCCAAGGCTGCTCGCAGAGCGCCGGGCGCGCTGATCGACGTCGTTCCGTGGCCCGCGGCTGCGATCGCGAGATCCGGCCGGGTCACCCACGTGAACGCCGCGATGGAGCGCCGCGGCATCCGCCTGCCCGAGCACGCGAATCGCCATGTGCTGTCGGTCTTCCCCGAGTACTGCGAGGTGCTGGAGGGGAACCCGCGCTGGCTCACTCCCCAGGAGGTCGACGTCGCGCGACCGTCTCCGGGAGGCGCCGTGCACGAGAAGATCTGGCTGCGGCGATTCGGGGCGGGCGCCGCCATGTTCGTCGCCGACGAGTCGCGTCTGCGCGAGCTCGAGATGGGCTACGCGCAGAACGCGCGCCTCGCATCCCTGGGATTCCTGCTCGCCAGCGTATTGCACGAAATCAATGGCCCCCTCTCGGCGATCAGCTCGATGATCCAGATCCTCCAGTCGAAGCGCCCGGTGTCGCGCGAGGTGCGCGAGAAGGGAACCCGCCTGGTCGAGGAAAACGCCCGTCGGCTCCTGCTCATCACCCGCAAGCTGACGAGCTTCGCCCGTGTGGACGATGCCCTTCGAGGCCCTTTCTCGATCGACACGTCGATCGACGAGGCATTCCTGCAGCTGCGGCATGATAGTCTCGGTGAAACAGTCAAATTCGAGCATCAGCGTGACCCGAAGGCGATCGTGGTCGGCTATCAACACCAGATGCAGCAGGTCTTCTTCAATCTGTTCCTGAACGCAGCGCAGGCGATGAAAGGTCGCGGGACCATCACCGTCGTGACCGAGCGGATCCCCCCTGCCGAGATCGGTGTCACGATCAGCGACACCGGCGTCGGAATCCCGCCGCCCCACCTGAATCGCATCTTCGAGCCTTTTTTCACCACCAAGCCGCGCGGCGACGGCATGGGTCTCGGCCTCGCGATCAGCAACGAGATCGTCGAGGAGCACGGTGGCAGCCTGGTCGCGGGGAACAACGCTTCCGGGGGAGCGCTCTTCCAGCTCCGGCTGCCGCTGACCGCCGCCAGCCCGGGCGACTGACCGATGAGATCACCCACGCGGGCCCCGGTCGCGCCGCTGCAGCGCGAGCGCATACTCGTCATCGAGGACGATGCCTCGGTGCGCGAGTCGATCGAACTCCTGCTGAGGTCGAAGAATTACGCAGTCACCGCCGTCGAGGCGATGCACGAAGGCATCGAGCGCGCCCGGTCGGCTGAATTCGATCTGGTGGTCACCGACCTGCGCCTGCAGGACGGGAACGGGCTCGCGGTCATCGCCGCCCTCCGCGATGCCAACGACACCACGCCGGTGATCGTCCTGACGGGCTTTTCATCCGTCGAGAGCGCCGTGCAGTGCCTGCGCCAGGGCGCGGTCGACTACATCATCAAGCCGTACAACAACGAGGAGCTCCTGTACGCGGTGGGCCGCGCCGTCAACGAGCGCCAGATGCGGCGCGAGAATGCGGCGCTCAAGCGCAATCTCCAGAGTGTCTACGCATCCAACCGGATCATCGGCGAGAGCCGCGGCATCAAGCGCGTGCTCGAGCTGATCCACCGCGTCGCCCCCACCGACGCGACGGTGTTCATCCACGGCGAGAGCGGCACCGGTAAGGAGCTGGTCGCCCAGGCGATCCACAACGAGGGCCCGCGCGCCAGCGCGCCTTTCGTCCCGGTCAACTGCGGCGCGATTCCCAACGATCTCGTCGAGGCGGAGCTCTTCGGCCACGTCAAGGGCGCATTCACCGGGGCGACCGCCGCGTCGGAGGGTCTCATCATGGAGGCCCACGGAGGCACGCTGTTCCTCGACGAGATCGGCGAGCTGCCACCGAATTTCCAGGTGAAGCTGCTCCGCGCAATCCAGGAGAAGGAGGTGCGTCCGGTCGGCGGAACCGAGACGCGCCGGGCGAACGTCCGCTTCGTGGCCGCCAGCAACAAGGACCTGAAGCAGGCCATCGCGCGCGGGGAATTCCGCGAGGACCTCTTCTATCGCCTCAACGTCATCAACATCGCGGTCCCGCCGCTGCGGGAGCGCGAAGGCGACGTCGATCTGCTGGTGAAGCACTTCATGAGCTATTACGGCAAGAAGATCGGCCGCCGGATCCGCAATCTCGACGCCAACTTCAAGAGCTTCGTCAAGACCTATCACTGGCCCGGCAACGTGCGCGAGTTGCAGAACCTGATCGAGCGTGCGGCGATTCTCACCGACTCGGACGTGCTGAGCTACGACGACATCGCCGATACGCCGCTGTCCATCGCCAGTCCGCCCCCCGCCGCCGCGGGCGCCGCGGATCAGCCATTGACCGTCGAGGATTACATCCAGCACATCGTCAAGACCTACCAGTCGACCCACAACGAGATCGAGCTCGCGCGGATGCTGGGAATCGGCCGCAAGGCGCTCTGGGTCCGCCGTCGGCGCTGGGCGATGGCGCGCAGTCCGAAGGCCTCCGGGACGAGGCGGTGACGGCGCGATCGATGTGTCTTGATGCACGAGGCGTGTTTCCTTGCGAAACCTTGCGCCCGGTTCGACCCGTCCCGGCTCCGCGCGCCCGAAGCGAAAGCGCGCTCCGGAAGCGGCATGCAATTTGCTGTGGATGAAAGTCGTGCTTGTCCAATGTGTCCACGCCAACCCAGGAGGCAACGATGGCCGAAGCTCCCGCAGCACCGAAGCGCAAGAAGGTAACGATCCCGATGCTGATGGAGAAGAAGAAGAAGAAGGAGCCCATCGTCCAGCTCGCGGTGTACGACTACGAGAATGCGATCGTCGCCGATCGTCTCGGCATCGACATCCTCTGCGTCAGCGATACCGGCGGAATGGTCCTGTTCGGCCACGAGTCCACGACGTCCGTCACCTTCGAGGAGGTGATGTTCATGGCCCAGGCCGTCAAGCGCGGCTCGCAATACGGGCTGCGCATGGTCGACATGCCCTACATGAGCTTCCATCTCTCGCCGCAACAGGCCGTCGACAACGCTGCCCAGTACGTCGCGAAAGCCGGCGCCGAGGTCATGAAGTGCGAAGGTAACATTCACCACGCTAGGAACATCGAGGCGATCGTCAAGGCGGGCATCCCGGTGCAGGGCCACATCGGCATCTGCCCGATGCGCATGGCGCAGCTCGGTGGATTCGCGGCGCAGGGCAAGACGGCCGATCGCGCCAAGGAGCTCATCGACGACGCGATGGCGTTCGTCGATGCGGGCTGCTTCTCGATCATGACCGAGGTCGTGACCTCGGAGGTGTCCCAATACCTCGCCGAGACGCTCGCCGTTCCGGTGATCAGCCTCGGCTCCGGCAACACGTCCGACGGCGTCCACATCATAGGCTCCGACCTTTTCCATCTCTACGAGAAGCACACGCCGCGCCATTCGAAGATCTACTGCGACCTCGTTCCGATCCTCGAGAAGGGCTACGGCGAATACATGGACGACGTCAAGAACCGGCGCTACCCGGGAAAGGAGCACACGGTTTTCATGAAGGAGGAGGAACTCGCCAGGTTCAAGCAGATGGTCGGCTGGCAGAGCTGAGGTGAGGGCCGAGATCGCGACCCTGGCGGGAGCGTCACCGCTCGCGGCAATCGCGACTGCCAGCTTCTTCTCGTCGCTGACCGAGGCGCAGCGCAGGAGCGTGGCCAGCGTCGCGAGGATGCTCGAGTTCCCGAGCGGCAGCAACATCTACAAGCTCGGGGAGAAGGCGGAGTGCTGCTACGTGCTGGTTCGCGGCATCGTCCGCTTCAACCTCGCCCTCGGCAACCGAACGGCGTCCGCCGGGGAGATCATCCGCACCGGTGAGTTCTTCGGCTGGGCGGCGCTGATCCGCTCCGCGCAGTCGAGGATCGCCACCGCGTCGTGCATGACGTCCTGCGGCGTGGTCGCCATCGAAGGCCGGGCGCTGCTGGATCTGATGGATCGCGACCATTCGCTGGGCTACGCCATCATGAGTCGCGTGAGCCTGCTGATCGCCGGCACGATCACCGCGCTCGTCACCGGTTGAGGGCGATCCGCGACGACGGCGCCGCGACGAGCAGTCGTGCCGCGGCGCCCGCCGCCGGTCCATAGCGGAAAGGCTCCCCGATGACGATCGCACTGGCCGCGGTTTCGCTCGTGGTGGGCGCCCTGATCGGCGCCGTCGGAATCGGCGGGATCCTCCTGATTCCAGGACTGGTCGTGCTGGGTCGGATCCCGATCCACACCGCGAGTGCGACTGCGCTCTTCACCTTCCTGTTCACCGGCGCGCTCAGCGCCTGGCTGTTTGCGCGTCGCGGCAGCATCGACTGGCGCGCGAGCGTTCCGGTCTGCGTCAGCGCGCTGGCCTTCAGCTACGTCGGCGCGTTCGTCAACTCGCTGACCGACGCGGCGCTGCTCGACAGGATCATCGGCACCGTCATCGTGCTCGCGGGAGTCAACGTGCTGGTCCCGGTGCGGGGGCTCTCCCGCCGGGCGCAGGCAACCCGGCGCACGCCGTTGCTCGCGCTGGTCGGGGCCGCGGCGGGATTCGGGTCCGGCCTGACCGGGGCCGGAGGTCCGCTGTTCTCCGTCCCCATCATGCTGGCCCTCGGCTTCCCTCCGCTGATGACGATCGGCGTGAGCCAGATCCTGCAGCTCATCTCCGCCGGCTCGGGGACGCTTGCGAATCTGGCGTATGGAACGTTCAACTACGAGGTCGCGCTGTTGATCATTCCCTTCGAGCTGATCGGCGTCGCGATCGGCGTCGCAGTCGCCCATCGGACGAACGTGGCCCACCTGCGCCGCGCCGCTGCGTGGCTTTGCATCGTCGCGGGTACGTTCGTCCTGATCCGCGGGGCATGAGGCGCGCGCCACGTGCTGATCTCGCACTTCGAGGAGCGCGGCATTGCGCTGACGGAGCTCCCCGACGGGAGCAGCGTTCCGCTCGTCTTCTCGGACGCGCAGCGGGAGCATCTCGCGACGCGGCGGGGGGTGGGGCTGTTCGATTTTTCGTTCATGGGCTGGTGGGCGTTCACCGGGCGCGACGCGCTGGCGTGCCTGCAGCGCCTGCAGACGCGCGATCTGCGACAGCTGCAGCCCGGACGGCTGTGCTACACCCTCCTGTGCCGCGAGGACGGCAGCGTGTTCATCGACGCCACCGTCTGGTGCCATCGCCCGGATCAGTACTGGCTGTTCACGGGGCGGCGCGGCGATTTCGGGCACCTGCGGCGATGCGCGCAGGATTTCGACGTCGCGATCGCCCCGCTGGCGCAAAGCCATGCGGTGATCGCTGTCCAGGGACCCGCCAGCGCCGCGCTGCTCGCGCAGGCACTTCCCGGAAGCGTCGATTCGCTTTCCTATTTCGGGTTTCGCCGCCACGTGATCGACGGCGGCGAGGCGTGGGTGGGCAGGCTCGGCTACACCGGGGAACCGGGCTACGAGCTGCTGGTGGCCGCAGCGGACGTCCTGCGGGTATGGAGACGCCTCGCGACCGTGCCCTTCGGCCTCGAACGCCTCGAATGCGGCATGCAGGCCGCGGATGCCCTGCGCATCGAGGCCGGATACATCCATTTCGCGCACGAGCTCGCGCAGCCCGCCTTTCCCGCCGAGCTCGGGATGTCGCACCTGGTTCGGATCGGTGGCGGGGAATTCATCGGCCGCGGGGCGCTCCGCGATTCGCAGACGAGCTCCAGGCGGATCAGCGGCGTCACGCTCGATGGTCGCGTCGCGATGCGCGCGCCCGCGGGTTACGAAGGGCGTCGAACCGTGCGGCTCACCAGCGAAGCGTTCTCGCCCGTGTTCGGGCGAACGCTCGGACTGGCGTTCGTCGAGCGCGATAGCGGACCCGCCGACGTGGTCTACACCGGGGATGGGCGCAGGGGACGCCTCGCCCGCCTTCCGTTCAGGGACCCGATGCGCAGACTGGTGCGCCGGAGCGCACCCGGCCTCCAGGCATAGCGCGGCCGGACGCGGGGCGGCCGGACGCGGGGCGGCCGGACGCGGGGCGCCCGGCCGCAGCGAGAGCGCGACGCGCCGAACTTCGGGCTAGCCGGCGGCCGCCGCCACCTTGCTCGCGGCCGGCATCTGGATGGCCGCGAACCGCTCCGCCGACTGTATGGTGTTCACCAGCAGCATGGTGACGGTCATCGGACCGACACCGCCCGGCACCGGCGTGATGTAGGAGGCCTTTTCGCGCACGGCTTCGAAGTCGACGTCGCCGACGAGACGCCCGTCCGGCAAGCGATTGATCCCGACGTCGATGACGACGGCGCCGGTCTTCACCATCGGCGCGGTGATCACGTTCGGCTTGCCGACGGCAACCACCAGGATATCGGCGAGAATGGTGAACTGGGCGAGATCGCGAGTCTTGATGTGCGTGATGCAGACCGTCGCGTCCTTCTTCATCAGCATCATCGCCATCGGCTTCCCGACGATGTTGCTGGCCCCGACGACCACGACATTCTGACCCGAGATCGGGATGTTGCTGTACTCGAGCATGCACTGGACGCCGAACGGGGTGCACGGCGGGAACACCGTATCCCCAGCGACCAGCGCACCCACGTTGTAGAGGTTGAAGCCATCGACGTCCTTCTCGACGGCAATGGCCTCGAGCAGCCGCCGGCTCTCGAAGTGCGCGGGCAGCGGCAGCTGCACGAGAATCCCGTGGATCGCCGGGTTCGCGTTCAGCCGCGCGATCGTGTCGAGCACCTTCTGCTCCGGCGCGTCCGCGGGAAACTCGTGCTTCTCGGAATGGATGCCCATGTCGGCGCAGGCCTTGGTCTTGTGCCGGACATAGACCTGCGAGGCCGGATTGTCGCCGACGATGACCACCGCCAGTCCGGGCTGGACTCCCCGTGCCTGCAGCGCGTCGACCCGGTGCTTCCACTCGGCACGCACGCGTTTCGCGATTTCGTTGCCGTCAATGATCTTTGCCGTCATGGTCGACGTGTCCCAGTTGGCGCTGCGCTAGGTCCCGGGCGGAAAGAAGAGGCCCTTGCCGATGAACAGTGCGATGCTGATGCCCATGAGCACGTATGCGGCCTGGTTCATCCGTCCGATCCAGAGGGGGTCCGGTTTGCGGCGACGCTGTAGAACCATCGCCAGCAGCGAGGCGAGTCCGCCCAGGACGGCGAAACCGACGATGACTTCCCGGGACAGCAGCAGGCGCACGGACATGGCTCGGGACCGGGAGGGTCATTCTTTCTTCGTCCGCAACCGCTTAGAGTACGCCTCGATGAAGTCGGCCGCGGCCTTGCTCCCGCCGGCGAACGATTTCATCGCCTCCTCGTGCAGCAGCGACAGCGCCTCCATCTTGACCTCGTTCGCCCGGTCGTCGTCCACCAGGCTGACGAGGTCGCGCGGCCGCGGAATGTCGATCTCGACGACCGCTCTCACCTGCGTCGGAACGTTCGTCATGATCAGCAGCCGGTCCGCCAGGAAGATCGCCTCGTCGATGTCGGTGGTGATGAAGAAGTTGGTGCGCCCCGACTCCTCGTAGAGGCGGGAGTAATACTCCCACATCAGCTCCTTCGACATCGCGTCCAGGCCGCGGAAAGGCTCGTCCAGGATCATGACCTCGGGATTGTTGATCATCGCGCGCGCGAGCTCGGCGCGCCGCTGCATCCCGCCCGAAAGCTGCGTCGGATACTTCTTGCGGAAGGCGCGCAGTCCGACCTTGTCGAGGAGCATCTCGGCGAGCGAGCGCGCCTCCTTGGTGTCCTCGCCGCGCGCGCGAGGGCCGTACATGATGTTGTCGTAGGTCGTCATCCACGGGAAGAGCGCGCTCTCCTGGAACAGGACGAGCCGATCCTTGCCCGGGCCGGTGACCGGCTTTCCATTGATCTTGATCGAGCCGCTGGTCGGCTTCTCGAAGCCGGCGAGCAGCCGGATCAGCGTGCTCTTGCCGCAGCCAGAAGGTCCGATCATCACCGTCAGCTTGCCGCGCTCGATGGTGAACGAGCAGTCCTTGACGACTTCCTTGACGAACTGGCCCTCGCCATAGGATTTCCCGACGCTCGAGACGACGATCTCGCCCGCCTGGGCCTTTGCGGAAGTCGGCGTCCCCGCCGCTTTCACGACAGTGCTCATCGGGGTTCCTAGCGCGTTCTCAACCATGGCGTCAGATAGCCGCCGAGCATGCGCAGCAGCTCGCTGCAGATGTAGCCCGCGATGCCGATGCTGATCATCCCGACCACGATCTGCTCGTAGGCGCCGCCGACGTATGAATTCCAGATGAAATATCCGAGCCCGCCGCCGTTTCCGCCCGCCTGGCTGCCGCCGCCGGAAATCATCTCGGCAGCGACCACGACGTTCCAGGTGATTCCCATTCCGACGGACGATCCAACCACGATCGATGGAACCGTTGCCGGCAGCACGATGCGCCGGAACGTGTCCCACTTCGACGCACCCATCGCCTGCGCCGCCTGGAAGTACCGCACGTCGATCGACTCCGCACCGCCGAGCACGTTGATTACGACGGTGAAGAACGCGCCCAGGAACGTCACGAAGGTGATCGAAAGCTCCTGCGTCGGCCAGAAGATGATCGACGCGGGAACCCAGGCCAGCGGCGGAATCGGGCGCAGCATCTCGAACGTCGGAAAGAACGTGTCGTTGAAGTTGCGGCTGACTGCCATCAGCAGCCCGAGCGGGATGCCGATGACCATCGCAGTCAGGAAGCCCGCGAGCACGCGCAGGAGGCTCAGGTACCAGCTTTGCCAGTAGCCGGGATCGCGGACGAGCCCCATCCACACGTGCAGCACCGCGGTCGGCGCCGGAATGTTGCCGACCCACGGAACCGCGATGCCGAACCACTGCTTGGACCGTGCTCCGACCTCCCACAGCGCGACGAAGACCAGGATCGATACGAATGCCCGCAGCGTCGAGCGATGGAAGAAGGACCGCCGGGAGCTGGACATTCGATCAGCCCTCTCTCTCGCCGGCTTCGAAGGACTTGCGGGCCTCTTCGTGCACCGCCTCGATGGTCTGGTCCATCAGTTCCCTGAACCTGGGCGTGGTCAGGACGCTGTAGTCGCGCGGGTGGGGGATATCGACGTCCAGGATCTGCTTGGGACGGCACGGCCGCGAGGTCATGATGACCAGCCGGTGCCCGAGGAAGATCGCCTCTTCGAGATCGTGGGTGATGAAGAAGATGGTGACGTTGTTCTTGTAATAGATCTCGAGCAGCGCCTCGTGCATCACCGACTTCGTCAGCGAATCGAGCGCGCGGTACGGCTCGTCGAACAGAAGGACCTTCGGATCGTTCATCAGCGCGCGGACGATCTCGACCCGACGCCTGAGACCCGACGACACCTCACCGGGATAGTTGTGCTCCGTCCCGCTCAGTCCTGCATCGGCCATCATTGCGCGGGCCTTCTCGTACGCTTCCTTCTTCCGCATCTTCCCCTGCATGACGACGCCGAAGGCGACATTCTCGAGGTTCGTCTTCCAGGGAAAGAGGGCGCCGTTCTGGAACACGACGATGCGGTCCGGCCCCGGATTCGCCATCGGCTTGTCCGGACCGCACAGGAGCTCGCCATCGAGGTAGATCTCGCCCGACGTGATGCTGTGGAAACCCGCGATCGCGTTGAGCAGCGTCGTCTTGCCGCAACCGGACGGTCCGACAATCATGCAGATCTCGCCGGCGGCGATGTCGAGCGTGCAGTGGTCAACCGCCATGATCGCGGCACGGTCGGGGTCGTAGACCTTGACCACGTCCTTGATGCAGATCGCGCCCTGCGTCCTGGCCCCGCGCGCCGATGCGGTTGGCGTTGGTGCCAGCATCACCGACCCCCTAGCGCGAGCTCGCGAACGCGCCACTGCATCATGGAATCCCCGACGATGCGAACCAGCGCGCTCGTGACATAACCGACCGCTCCGAGAGTGATCATTCCGATCCCGATCGTCGGATAGCGGACCATCGTGTACGACGTGTTGATGACGTAGCCGAGCCCGAATTGCCCTGAGACCATCTCCGCGGCGACCAGCGAGAACCACGCGACCCCTACCGAAATCTGCAGGCCGGTGAAGATGTACGGCATCGCACCGGGCACGATGACGTGCCGGAATACCTGCATCTTGCTCGCGCCGAGGCAGTCGGCGGCGCGCGTGTAGGACTCGTCGATCGACTCGACGCCCAGCATCGTGTTGAGGGCCGTGGCGAAGAACGACGCCAGAAAGGTCAGGAAGATCACTGGCGTCTCCGATCCGGAGAACATCAGGATCGCGAGGGGGACCCAGGCCAGCACCGGGATCGGGCGCAGCATCTCGAATACCGGGAAGACGTATTCGCGGAATGTGCGCGACCACCCGAGGAACAGCCCGAGCGGAACCCCGAGCGCCGTCGCGAGAAAGAACGCGATGCCGACGCGACGCACGCTCACCCAGATGTCCTGGTAATACTCGGGGGTGTAGAACGACAGACCGTAGGTCGGGTTCTTGCTGAACCATTCGTGGAACACCGTGGTGAGCCCCGGCATCTCGCGAAACCGCGGGAGCTTCCACACCTGGACCGACAGGTACCAGAAGCCGAGGAAGAGCGCGAACCCGAGGAGCATCAGGAACGGCTTGGGGCTGCGCAGCCAGCGCGATATCCGGTACAGCGTCAGCGCGAGGCCCGTCGCGTGGCCGCGCGGCCGGGGCACGGCGGCCGGCGCATCCGACACCGTCCGGTTGGGTGCGACAATCTGCGCCGCTGCCGCCGGCGCACCGAATTCCCGCGTGATCATGGTGGCGAAGCGGCTCATCACGACCTTCGCCGTCGCCGGATCGTCGTTGAGACGCTCGATGAGCGCCGCGCCGTTGATGCGGATGACCTCGGCGGTCTCGACGCAGGTCGCGGTGGCGAGCCGCACGCGCTTGTCCTGGCCGAGCACGGCAGCCCATCCGAACACATCGCCGCTGTGCATCACCCGGTTGCGCTCGACCGTGGTCGGCGTATCCGAGAGCAGGTGGTCGACCGCGCCCGACACGACCACGTACACGTCGTCGGCCTTGTCGCCCGCGCGGTAGATCACCTCCCCGGCACGATAGGAGAACGGTCGCGAGACGGCCGCGACCGATTGCAGCATGCCTTCCGATATGACCTGGAAGGGCATGGTGCGCTTGAGGAGCCGAACGATGAGCTGCTCGGCCTCACTCGACGGACGCGACTGCATGCTAGCGGCGTGCTCGCGAAACATCGTGCGTCTCGATGGCTCCGCTATCGAGCTCCGCCTCGAGCCCGGCGCTCGACGCACTCCGGAATCCGGTCATTTGAAATCGGACTCGGGCAGCCCCTTCACCTGGGCGACCGGTGCGGTCAGGTGCCGCTCCTTGAGGATCGCCTCCGTGAACTGGGGCATCACCGCATCGGGACGAAGCTTGTCGACGTTGATGCTCTTGATCGAATGCAGGAAGGTCGTGGCGCGGTTGATGAGCTCCATCGACGCCGGCGTGAACGTGTACTCGTAGGAATTGCGGATCGGATCGCCCCCCTGCGATGCCGGGTACTCGCCGTACAGCGACATCCACATCACCTTCTCGCTGAAGCCCGTCGTCTGCGAGACGGCCATCTTCGCGACCTCCATCGCGTTCTTGGGATCCGCTATGTAGAGCTGGGCGTCGAGCTCTGCGTTGAGCCAGTCCTTGACGACATCGGGACGTTGCTTGATCAGGTCGTAGCGCATCGCCAGCATTCCAGCGTCGTTCTCGCCCACGGTCGCACCGGACGCGACGCGCCTGGCGAGGCCTTCTGCAACCAGCCGGGACGCGGTCGGCTCCCAGACGACGGCGGCGTCGAGCTTGCCTGCGCGCAGGCCGCTGGTGATCACCTCGATGCTCTGGTTCAGGTAGGCAGCCGGCTCGATCTTCTCCTTCTTGAACACGGCCTGGGCGAAGCGGTCGGTGCAGCTCCCTTTGGGAACGGCGACCTGCTTGCCGTTCAGCCACTGCAGCGCCGCCTGGGGCGAGGCGAACTGGGGCGCATCCTTCTTCACGAGGAAGATGTTGCACTGATCGTGCGCCAGCCCGAGCATCGCCACCAGGCGGACGTCGGCAACGCTCTCCTTCGTCGTCGACACGATCGCGGGCATGTCACCCATGTACCCGATGCTCTCCTTGCCCGCGAGCATCGCGTTGACGACGATCGCACCCTGCAGACCGACCTGGAATTCGACGGTCGATCCTGCAGGCAGGTACTTCTTCCACAGCTCCTTGCCACGCATCACGACCCCGGACCACGACTGAGTGTAATACGGTTGGTAGCCGACGACGAGATGCACCGGCGTTCCAGGCTTCCCGTAGTCGATGTCGGCGGCGAACGCCGGGCTGGCAATCGATGCCGCGAAAATGCTGCTGAGGACGGTAAGTGCCATTCCGGCACGGCGAAGCAGGCGGGATTCCAAGGCGATCCTCCTAGTGGGGCTGGTTGAACTCATCGATCCACGCGAACCCGATGTTGTAATTGCTCTGAAGCCGCGCGGGTCTCACACACGATGCAACTTGGTGCGCACAGCGATCGCCCGTGGCGATCAGGTAACGAAAGCAGCGTTCATTTCGCTCCGGAAAGGGTCAGGTACCTGGTGACGAGACTGGAAAGCTTGCGCATCACATTGAAGCCGGAGGCAGGATCGGCCTCCAGGACCTTGAGAGTCTCCTTTCCGCTCATGCGCAGGACGACCGATTTCTCCAGGCAGGACGCCCGGGCGATGCGGCTCGGCTGATGCTCGAGCATGGCGTTCCATCCGAACACCTCGCCGCGCCGAAGCATGAAGCCCGCGGATGTCGTGCGCTCCTCGCGGCCGATCAGGAATTCCACGCGTCCCGACTCGAGTATGTAAAGGTCGTCGGCCGGATCCCCGATGTCGTAGAGGGCGCTGCCGGCCTCGTGTTCCTCCCGGCGCGCAATCGCGTTCAGCCTGGCGAGCGTCTCCTCGGAGGCGGTCGTGAAGATCTCGGCAGCCTGCAACGCTGTCGTGTGCACGACGAAAATCTCGCCGTCGGCAACTTCGAGCTGGTAACGCTCGAGCGGCGCCTCCGCCAGCCCCATCGGCTCGCCGGTGGTGATGTCCCATTGCCACAGATGCTGGTGGCACGTCAGCACGGAGCCGTCGTAGATGCCTTCATCCAGGCAGACCTCCTGGTGCGGGCAGATTCCCTGGTAGGCGTAGTAGCAGTCGCCGGCCTGGGCGATAAGCACCCTGCGGCCGCCGAGCTCGTAGGCTTTCATCCCGTTCTCCGGAATGTCGGCGGTCTTGCAGACGAGGACGCGGCCCATGCTAGCTGAACTTGTCGTAGCGAATGTTGTCGGTCGACAGCCTCGCCTGCAGCAGCGTCCTGATCGATGCATCGACGGCCGGCGGCGGACCGGCCAGGTAAGCGCGCACGTTCTGGTAACGCCCGCTCATGCGCGCTCCGGCGATCTCGTGAACCAGGCCGTGGGCGAAATGGAGTCTTGGATGATCACGCGCTGCCGCCTGGGGGACGGGTTCGTCGGACAGCGCAATCGTAACCGAAAACTTCTCGCCGCAGCGCTCGACGAAATCCGCGAGCTCGCCGAGGAAGAACGCATCCTTCATCGTCCTCACTCCGAAGAACACGTCGCCGCGATACTGAGTGAAATACGCGTCGTGTGCCGCGCGGGCGATGATCGCCATCATGCCGGCGATCCCGCTCCCACCCGCGATGCACAGGATGTTCTTCGCGAGCGCGGGGAAGAATGTCGCGCGGCCCAGGGGGCCGAAGATGTCGAGCTCGGCGCCTTCGGCGGCCCGCTCGAACAGCCATGTGGAGAGGCCACCGCCGGCCTTGTTCTTGACCACGAACTGGAGCTTCCGGGCGCTGCGCTCGTAGTTGACCATCGACCAGCCGCGGTATCCGGGAACGCCCGCGGCACGCACCATGACGAACTGCCCGGCGTCGTAGTCCATCGAGCCGTCAAGCTGCACGTCGAGCGAGACCACGTCGTGGGTCAGCCTGCGCATCGCGCTGACGCGCCCCTTGAAGTGCTGCGGCGTCGACGCGCCCGCCTCCATCGTATGCACGAAGCTCGAGACCTCGATGACGAGATCGGTCCTGGCAGTGCACTGGCAGAGGAGAATCTCGTCGGGGCCCTTGAGGAACTTGCGTCCGGGTGCATCCGGCCAGCCGTCGTCGATCTCGCCCTCGAGGATTCTCGCCCTGCAGGTGCCGCAGGTGCCGCTGCCGCACTCGTAGGGAAGATCGACCGCATCGCTCAGCGCGGCGTAGAGCAGCTTCTCGTCTGCATCCGCTTCGAAGCGATGGGCACGGTTGCGGGCATTGAGGTGGATCTTCATCGAAATCGCTTCGCGGCGCCGGCCCTAGAAGGGGATGTGGTAGCCGATTCCGAGCATCCGCGTGTCGAGCCGCACGCTGCGGTCGACCAGCAACGGCGTGGCACCGTCGACCTTCACGATGTCGTGGAGCTTGCCCACCGCGTACAGCGTGGTCTCGCCGCCATCCAGGGTCGTCCTGTACACCTGCAAGCCGCTCACGACCCGCGCGTTACCATCATCGCCGTCACGCTCCACCGTGTAGACCGTCACATGCCGCGTGATCGGGGAATGATCGCTGTTGTGCCTCGGCAGATTGTCGAACAGCAGCTTGAGGCCGGCCTTGTCGTGCTCGAGCCAGATCATCTCCTTCCGGATCTCCGGGCTGAACGCCGTGACGCGGTAGCGGAATCCGGGATCGCACAACGCGAGAAATCCGGAAAAGTCCTTCGCATCCAGGCGCATGCAGGATCGGTAGATGAGCTCGTCGATCGATTGCTTTGGGATCACGCTAATCCTCCCGGGTCTCGTCGTGCGTGGCAGGTCATGCCGTCGCCAGCTTCTTCGCGGGCGCCGGGCTGGCGCCGGGACTGGCGCCGGGACTGGCGCCGAAGGGATCGTTCGCCCTCCGGCCCATCCGCCGGCTCCACTCGGCGTAGAAGTGACGCATTCCACCCTCGTCATGAATGGTCATGTTCTCTTCGCGACCATGGATCACCCACTTGCTGTCGGTGCCTTCGCGCATCGCGATGCCCTGGCCATGGACGCCGAGCAGGTCTTCGTGCAGGTTGCGGCCGAACGGGCCCCAGATCGTGTTGTGATCCCGGATGCGCTCGGCGCGCTCGGCCGGCGTATCGCTCTTGAGTCCAAGCCCGCGAAACTCGATGACGACCTTGTTCGGTCCGAGCGGGATCGCGGTGTCCATGCGCAGAACCGAAGTGCGCAGGTTGTAGGTCATGCCGGGAAAGATGTCGATCAGGATCCACCCGCCGGGCGCCAGGCCCGGCCAGCCGACGCTGCGATTCTTGCTGCCCTCGTACTTGTCGTACCGGACCGACATCGATCCCACCGACGCGTGCCCGTTCGGATAGCCGGTGTACTTGCGGTCGAAGTACCCGGGCTGCAGCATCCCGGTGATGCGATTGAAGTAGTGCATGTAGTCGTGGTAGAACTCGCTGTTCGTGTCGTGCCACAGCTTGTAGTTCGTGTCGACGACCGCCTTGTGATAGTGGAACACCTCGAGCGGCATGCTCATGTGTTCTTCGAGCATGCCCAGCGCGTCGCCGATGTATTCCTGCAGCGGGCCCGACTCGTCGTCGACGTTGACCCAGACGAACCCGCCGTAGCCGATCGACGCCTTGACCTCGCGCAGCCCGGCATCCTCGCACTTGAACCGCTCCTGATAGCCCTCCTTGCCGCGCGAGATGTCGGTGCAATTTCCCTTGGTGTCGAACGACCACGCGTGAAATATGCACGTGATGCGCTTCGCGTTGCCGACCGGATCATAGAGAAGCGTGTTTCCGCGATGCGGGCAGATGTTGTAGAACGCGCGCAGCTTCATATCCTCGCCGCGGACGATGATCAGGGGCACCCCGGCCGGATGCTGGAACGTGCGGTAATCGAAGGCGCTGGGCAGCTCCGACTCGTGGCAGGCGATGATCCAGCACTTGCCGAAGATTTTCGCCTGCTCTTCGCGAAACAGGGACTCGTCGGTGTAGATCGCGGTATCGACGTAATGCGTGTCCGGGAACCCGGGCTTCTGGTGCCACTGGATGGCGTTGCGGGACATGTCAGCTATCTCCTGTGGTCAAGCTGCCCCGTGCATGGGCACGAGGGCCGATGGCAATCGCAATGAAGGTTGCGCGCGCCCACTCGCGGGTGGTCCGGTGGACCGAAGCAGGTTGCGTACCATCCAAATTGCACTTGCAATGCCATGATTTTCATAGCGTTTTCCTGCGTTCCCGGCAGGGCTCTTGGCCCGACGTTTCGTCCTGAAACCTCGCAGCTCCCGGATACCGGGGCAGGTGGGGAGCGCAGGTGATTCGGCGACGCCGCGCCGGGCGATCAGAACAGTCCGACCACGTTGCCCTGGGCATCGATGTCGATGCGCTCCGAAGACGGCCGCTTGGGCAGGCCGGGCATGGTCATGATGTCGCCGCAGACCAGCACGATGAACTCCGCCCCGGCGGCCAGCCGGACTTCGCGCACGTTGATGACGTGACCGCTGGGTGCGCCCCGAAGTGCGGGATCCGTCGAGAACGAATACTGGGTCTTGGCGACGCATATCGGATAGTGCCCGTAGCCGTCGTCCTGGAGCTTCTTGATCTGCGCCCGAACCTTGGTGTCGGCCGTGACGTCGGCAGCACCGTAGATCTTGGTCGCAACGGCCTTGACCTTGTCCCAGATGCTCAGCCCTTCCTCGTACACGAACTTGAAGTCGGATGGCGTGCTGTCGATCATCGACACGACGGCGCGTGCCAGCTCCTCGGCACCCTTGCCCCCTTCGGCCCAGTGCCTGGCGACGATGATCGGCGCCTCGTGGTGCGCCATCTTCTTCGCCAGCAGCTTGATCTCGGCATCGGTGTCGTGGGTGAAATGGTTCACCGAGACGATGCAGGGAAGCCCGTAGTGGTTGCGTACGTTGTTGACGTGCCGCTCGAGGTTGGCGATGCCTTTCTCGAGAGCCTCGAGGTTCTCGACGTTCAGGTTCTTGACGTCGACGCCGCCGTGGTATTTGAGCGCGCGAATCGTCGCGACGATCACGACGGCATCCGGTCGCAGGCCGGACTTGCGGCATTTGATGTCGATGAACTTTTCGGCGCCCAGATCGGCGCCGAAGCCCGCCTC
Source organism: Betaproteobacteria bacterium (assembly GCA_018971195.1). GTDB lineage: Bacteria > Pseudomonadota > Gammaproteobacteria > Burkholderiales > Casimicrobiaceae > VBCG01. Next base: position 13,653 of record JAGXBK010000006.1, on the reverse strand, counting down.
CGTCACCACGTAGTCGGCGAGGTGCGACGCCGCGCGAGTCGCGATGACGGAGTTGCAACCGTGCGCGATGTTCGCGAACGGGCCGCCGTGGATGATCGCGGGGTTGTTCTCGAGCGTCTGCACGAGGTTCGGCTTGAGGGCGTCGCGCAGCAGCACCGTCATCGCCCCATGGGCATTGAGCTCGCGAGCGGTGACCGGCTTCTGTTCGCGCGTATACCCGACGACGATGTTCCCGAGACGCTCCTTGAGGTCCGCGAGCGAATTCGCGAGGCAGAAGATTGCCATCACCTCGGACGCCACGACGATGTCGAAGCCGTCCTGCCGCGGAAACCCGTTCCCCGGTCCGCCGAGTGCGACGGTGATGTCGCGCAGCGCCCGGTCGTTCATGTCGAGCACGCGCTTCCAGGTGATTCGGCGCGCGTCGAAATTGAGCTCGTTGCCGTGATGGATGTGGTTGTCGATCAGGGCAGCCAGCAGGTTGTTGGCGAGCTGGATCGCGTTGAAGTCACCCGTGAAATGCAGGTTGATGTCCTCCATCGGGACCACCTGGGCGTAACCACCGCCAGCGGCGCCGCCTTTCATGCCGAACACCGGGCCGAGCGACGGCTCGCGCAGGCAGATGATCGACTTCTTGCCGATCCGGTTCAGCGCATCGCCAAGGCCCACGGTCGTGGTCGTCTTGCCTTCGCCTGCCGGCGTCGGGCTGATCGCCGTCACCAGGATGAGCTTGCCGCGCGGTCGATCCTTGATCGACTCGAGGAAATCGAGCGAGACCTTCGCCTTGTAATGACCGTAGGGCTCGAGATGGTGATCGTCGATTCCAAGCCGCTCCTTCGCGATCTTGGAAATCCGTACCAGCTTGGCCTTCTGCGCAATCTCGATGTCGGTGGGCATCTTGTACAAGGCTCCGGGTTTGCTGCGAGTTCCGTCAGGCGCGAGTTCGCGCGGCGGCTGCGCCGGACGGCGTCAGCGCCCGGGCATCGTCCGGCCGCCAATGCTTTCGAAACGAAACATCCGCGGGGCCGACCGGCTGCGCACTGTATCCGTACGACATATCTTGCGGACACGTCATCGGCATGGCGACTGAAAACGCAACATGCATGCCAAGCGAACGCTGCGACGGCGCGGCGTGGTTTCCGCGCTAGAACGCGAACGTATCGTAATCGTGCGAAGTCCCGGTGTCCGTCGCGGGAATGTGCGCGGGCACGAACTGGTCACGAACCTTCACGAAACCGGCGAAGCCGTAGAGATGGCGCACCATGGTCGCGAAGCGGCTCAGAACCGCCTCCTTCGCGCCGGGCTCCGCGGCGAGGGCCTGCATCAGCTGCCCGGCATCGATGATCAGGACATCGGACTCGCCGAGGCTGGTGGTTTTCGCGAGCCGGATCGGCGGCTCGTTGCCCGACGGCGCCTTCAGCAGCGCGCCCCAGCCGAAGACCGCGGCCGGCCCAACGATCTTCACCAGATCCTTGGCCACGGCACGCCCGGGATCGAATGAATGCTCGACCTTCCCCGCCAGCACGACATAGATGTGCTCGGCGGCCGAACCCGCGTCGTAGATGATCTCCCGGTCGCAGTAGTGGGCGCGCCGGCCGAGGGCCGAGATCCTGTCCAGCAGCGCATCGGGCAACGCGGCGAACGGGACCGAGAGCCGGAGCATTTCGGTGGCGGGTGGGATCGTGCTCACGTCGATGGCCTTTTCGGTTGGATGCGTGCCAGGGAGCGCCCCGCGCGCGACGGCGGCCGCGCCTGCCTCGATGGCCGCGCGGGCATCAACGCCCGTCACGCAGGAACGTCGACCGCTCGCTCACCACCGTGTCGATGCGCACATCGTGCGCCTCGACGGGAATCCGATCAACCAGCTGCAGATGGAATGCGCCGGCGACCAGCGCCGTACCCGGACGGCGACCTGCAAGCAGTCGATCGTAGTAGCCCCGCCCGTACCCCAGCCGGTCACCCTGGGCGCTGAACCCGAGCCCGGGAACGAGAACGAAGTCGACCGCGGACAGCTCGACCGGCTCGCAGGTGTCGGGCCGGGGTTGCCGGATGCCCCAGGGCCCCGGCGCGAGGTCCGCGCCCAGGTCGCGGACACGGTAGAGCCCGAGCCGGTTCTCCGCGCGCCGCATGAACGGCAGCACGAGGATCTTGCCGGCCTTCAAGGCGTCGTCCGCGAAGGCTCCGGTCATGAGCTCGCTGCCGAAGGTCATGTAGCCCAGGACAGTCCGCGCCTTCCGGTACTCGTCCAGCGCCAGGATGGAACCGACGATGGCTTCGCTGAGGCGCTCGCGTTCTTCCAGCGCAAGCGCATTGCGCTCCGCGTGCAAACGCTTGCGCAGGTCGCTCTTCCAGGCTTCCGGATCTTCCGAATTGGTCATCGCAACGGCCCGACAGCTCGTGGGTCGCGCGGAATCGGCGGGCGACACAGGCGAAGCCGCCCGGTCGGAGTTCACCGGTTCGCAGCGAATCCCAGCGCGCCCAGAACATACGCGAGATTCACCGCTCTGTGGAGCCGGATCCGCGAGGATCCGGCCGGTCGGCCGCTGCTGAACTAGCGCGAACTGCCTGACGGTCCTTCGGACCAGGCGCAGTCGGCGCAATGGTACTTGCCGGGGCACCGGCCCTGCTTGCGGGCGAGGCAGTCGTGCTCGACGTGCCGCAACTCCCGAGCCCACGCGGCAAGATTGAAAGCCGGCACCCTCGGCGTGGCCCAGCCCACCCAACGTCCCAGCCTGTCCATCATGGTTGCTGCTCCCAGTTCCCGGTCTCGGTTGTCCACGTTACCGGGTTCGACATGCGCTAACCTTGATGACCATCAAGAAGTCCGGGGAAACGACCCCCTGAGCAATGCCTGCGGGCGCGACCGGCTGCGCCACGTCCGCAGGCGTCAGGTCGGAAGGTATCGACGCCAGGTGGCGGCAAAATCGGACGGATCGGCGATGCGCCATCCGCGCCTGCCGAATTCCTGCCACTCCGACTCGGTCGGGTACGAATAGTATTTTCCGGCGAGCTGCGCAGTCCCGGCGGGCACTTCGCCGCGACCGAGCCGCTCCAGCGCATCGGCGATCAAGGACGCGGCGCCCGGATAGAGCCGCAACAGGTGCCACAGCAGGGACCGGTCGCGATCCACCGGCGTGCGGGCCGTGCCCAGAACCGGACCGGTGTCGATCGATCCATCCATGATGTAGTGCAGCGTGCAGCCGATCTCCTCATCGCCGTTCATCAGCGCGCGAAACGCGGCGATGACACCGCGGTACGCCGGAAGCAGCCCCGCGTGCAGATTGAGCACGCCGAGCGCCGGGATGGCGATGCACTCGGCGCGAAAGATGGACCCGTAGCGGACCGAGAGGATGAGGTCCGGCGCCACGCCGCGAACGAAGGCGAGCCCGTCCGCGCTGTTGGCATTCGGGAGCGAGGCGACACGGAGGCCGCGATGACGCTCGAGCTCGCCGAAGGTGAGGAAGCGCTTGCCGTCATCGGGCAAGCCCGCATTCTCGATCAGCGGGAACAGCAGCTCGACCGCAAGCGTCTGCTCGGCGACCCGAAGCTCGCGACGGGACGCGGGTTCGCCGCCGGATGCCGAGGCGCTTCCGATGCGCGGACTGATCGCCACGCATACGTCGTGGCGCGCGAAGGCGGGCAGCAGGAGATTCAATGCGACGCTGCTTTCGATGTCTGCATTGGTGCAGTACAGGATCTTCACGGTGATGGCGTGTTTGCCCGGTGCAACCCGCCGGAGCGTGGAAGGTCGACACCGGGGATTGTAGGCCGGGGCCTGGGTCCCGCCCCAGGTCACCAAATCTGGCCGAATCCGGATGCCAGAAATGCTGACCCCCCTCGGCGCGTGGTAGCTGGTCGAGCGCCTGACGCTGAGCGCCGGTGTCGCCGTGACGACCCGCGCGGCGACGACGCAGATCATGCTCGTCGCCGAAGGCGGCGTGGTCCCCGAGGCCTGGCGCGGCAACGCCGCGACCGGCATCAGCGAAGTGTTCCAGGTCGCCTGTGAAGCCGGTTGCGCGATCACGACCTCGTCTGAGGGCGACCGGCATTCGGCCAGCCTTGTCGTCGCGTCGCCGGCGGGTCCCGGCGATCCCGGCCGGACGAGTCGGACAGAGGCGCCATGAAAGGCGGCCCCGCAAGGGGGCCGTCATGCGTGAGGATGCCGCGGCGCCACGCAGCGAAGTCAGCAACGCGGGCGGCGCGCTGGCCAGCATGCTCCCCTACACCAGGAAAGGAATGAATCGCTTGGTTCGCAGCATGTACTCGGCGTAGGGGGCGAACAAAGCGGTACAAGCCGCTTTCGATGATTTGCTGACCTTGCTTGACCGTGACGACGCCGGTGAAGGACGTGCCAAGTGCGTAGAAGCAATATCGTCTAAGAACTGCACCTGCAACGATCAGGATCGTGCCAGTCACGATTCCTGTTACTGGACTCGGCATCGTGAGCCACGGTACATACGCTACGGCCACGGCTGCGAGCACTGCCAACGGGGATCCGATCATCAGCGCGCGAAAGCTGCCACCATCTTGAATGGCTCGTCTTTCGCCAAGCGCCGGTCGAACGACCTTGGCCTCCCGCACGAACGCAAGGAAGAAAATGATCCAGAACGGGACCGCAAGTGGAAGCTGAAAGATGGCAGGTGTGTGCGTCACGATCCGGTGCGCGGTGAGAGAGTCTCGATGCGCCTAGCACGCAGTGATCCGCCCGCTGCGCCGACGCTCGAGAGGGGGAACGCATGTGTCGATGCGTCCGGTTGACAGTACCCCAAGGCGCCGCCCTCTATTTGTCGCCCCAGCGCCAGCCGGGCGGCTCGCCCTTGACATAGCAAATCGCCACAAGCGCCGCACTTACGAACCCGGTGTAGGCGATGAATGCAACCGCATGCCTGTGGGGCGGAAAGAGGAACACGCCGAGAAGCAACAGCAGCAGGAAAACCGTTAAAACGAACCATCCTTGCCACGTGATCGGAAGACCCCACCCCCAACCATAGCGCTTGGCAGGAAACCAGTATGGCTTGGGCTCGGACATGCTGACCTCTTCGGACCTGTGGTGCAGCGCCCAATCTTGCAGATAGCCGGCCTACCTCACCGACGCTCCGGAACCAGAAGGCATGTGCCGACGCATTGACGTTGACAACAGCGTACACGGGATTCGCGATGTCGCTCGTAACCGACGGCACGACGCAGGACGGCAATTGCGATCATTGCGATCGGTGCGTACGGAGAAGGGCCGGAAGATTCAAATGCATGGCGGAATCGGGGTCGCCAAAGCGATGCAGCGCCAAGGGTATGCGCCGGCCACCGCAGGGTCAACCGTCGACTTGCCGGATTCTGGCCGCCGCCCGTATCGTCTCGGTGCCCAAGCGGCGTCCGGACCGCCGCCCTGCGGCAGGAGCGACGCCGGCGCAAGACGTGACTTCGTTCCCACGACACAGGCAATATTTGAAAACAGCGACGAACGCGTTCACTGCATTCGGATGCCAAGCGGAGGATTGTCCGTGACGACGAAATGCGCACGCATTGCAACTGCCTTCCTCCCCGTGCTGCTGTGGCTGGTCGCGGGGAACCCAAGCAACGCCGCGGCTGCGAGCGACAGCGGCGCGAACGCGACGCAGGACGTTCTCGAGCATCACGGAAACGCCGCGCGCAGCGGATTGTTCGTCGTGCCGGGCTTGACTTGGGACCGAGCCGGCCACCTGCGCCGCGATCCCGACTTTCGCGCCGAGGTCGCGGGACCCGTCTATGCCCAGCCCCTCTATTGGCGGTTTCCAGGCAGCGCCAAGGCATTGCTGCTGGTGGCGACCGAACGGAATCTCGTCTACGCACTCGATGCGGAAACGGGGGCCACGGCCTGGAAAGCCTCGCTCGGACCGCCGGTCCCGCGTTCGTCACTGCCTTGCGGCGATATCGACCCGCTTGGCATTACCGGCACTCCGGTCATCGATGAGCGCTCGCAAGCGATGTATCTCGACGCCATGGTGGCCGGCCAATCCGGGGGCGCACCGAAGCATCTCATCTTCGCGTTATCGCTGAAGGATGGGTCGGTATTGTCCGGCTGGCCGATCGACGTCGAGGCCGCGCTGAAGGCAAGCGGCAAGAACTTCGATGCCGTCGTCCAGAATCAGCGAGGAGCGCTGACCGTCGTCGGCGGGACGGTTTATGTGCCCTATGGCGGGCATTTTGGCGATTGCGGAGACTACCGAGGCTGGGTCGTCGCGGTTTCGCTTTCGGCGCCTCACGCAGTGCGCAGCTGGTCCACGCGCGCACGCGGGGGAGGCGTCTGGGCGGCCGGCGGTGTCAGTGCGGACAGTCGAGCCATCTATGTGGCCACCGGCAACACCATCGGGGCACGCGCATGGGGCGACGGCGAGGCCGTGATCCGGCTCGGTCTCGACCTCGGCTTTTCGGGCAAGCCCCGGGATTTCTTCGCTCCGGCTGACTGGCAGCAGCTCGACGCCGTGGACGCCGATCTCGGCGGCACCGATCCGCTGCTGGTGAGCTTGCCAGGTGCGACGCCATCCGAACTGATTCTGGCCCTCGGCAAGGACGGCAACGCCTATTTGCTGGACCGCCAGAACTTGGGCGGGATCGGCGGCGGCATCCTCGTGAAGAAGGTGTCGTCGGACGCGATCCGCACCGCGCCGGCGTATTTCCGCACGGCCGGCGAGGCATTCGTTGCCTTTGCCGGCCGGGGCATCGATTGCCCGGCGACGACCCGGGGCGATCTCACCGTACTCCGAATTGCCGCGGGTTCCCCGCCCGAGCTGAGTGTGGCCTGGTGTGCGGAGGAGCGCGGACGGGGTTCACCCATGATCACCACGACCGACGGAAGCGCGAACCCCATCGTCTGGGCCGTTGGCGCAGAAGGCGACAATCGCTTGCACGGATTCCGCGGCGACACCGGCGCGGTCGTGTTCTCCGGTGGTGGAAACGCCGAGGCGATGGGACAGGTTCGCCGGTTTCAAACGCTCATTGCCGCGGGCGGCCGCCTCTACGTCGCTGCCGATCAACGCATCTATGCGTTCAAGTTTTGACGGGTAGCGAACCTGAGAAACCAACGCTTTCCACCCACGGATCAGCGACCCGCCAGATTTACATGGGGGAAGGGTCGACAACTCTCCCGCCATCTTTGCCTTTACCACCGCCATTACCACCACGGTTCTGCGCTGTGCGCCGCACCCCCTTGTGGGCCGTCCTGGCGGGTGTCTTGCGCTTGACCTGTAGCGCCTTGAGCACGGCGGTCGGGTCGCGCTCGATGATGTTGAGCAGAACGAGCGTCGCCCCGCGGGGCGTCCGGTCTCCCTGCTCCCAGTGCCGCAGTGTCCCGAGGCCGATACCGAACGTCGCCGCGAAGTCGCTCTGCGTCAGTCCGGTGCGGCCGCGGATCCGTTTAACGTTCACGGATTGCGGCTGGTATACCTTCACACCGCGTCCCTTCCCGCCTTGATGCGCAACGGCCTGCCGCAACCCGCGCCTGATACTGTCGAATGCTCCGCTCATGCCCTCACCTTGCCAGTTGTTTCAGTGCGGCCGTTAGTTCGGCCATTTCGTGCCGCTCCTCCGCCGAGAGATCGGCTCGCTCGCCCTTCGCGAAGATGTAGGCCTGAATGCGTAACTCCACCAACCAACAAAGGGGTTGCGCAATGCAGAAGATCGCCATCAACGAAAACGAACTCGCCGAGCGGTGGGGGATCAGTCCGAAGACACTTCAGCGCTGGCGTAGTGAAGGCCGTGGGCCCCGGTATCTCAAACTCTCGAAGCGCGTCACCTACCCGATGGACGAGGTGCTGAATTTCGAGAACCGCGCCCTCTACGAATCCACTTGGGAACGGAACAGCCAGGTCGTGGCGTCGCCGGAAGCGAATCTGGTCAGCGCCCGGGAGGTGGCGACTGCCACCAGCCTTCCGGTGTACCTGCTCACCCATCCCAAGCTTCGTGAAGCCCTGGGCTTGCCCTGCGTCCGGGTGGGGAAGCTGGTGAGATTCAATCTCGACGAAGTGATGGCTTGGGCCCGTCGCTGCTCCAAGGAGATGGAGGACCACCGGATCGAAGTCGACCCTGACCCGAAGTCGGGCAGGAGATCGCTCCTGGAAGCGATCGCCAAGTTGCCGGCATAGAGTCCGGCGCAAGCTCCGGGCGGCGATCGTCTGCGGTCCGGCGCCCAAAGGCGGGCCGTGGGTGCGGGCATGAGATTGTTCCGTTTATTCGTCGAAGTATTGCGTTAGACGAATTAAAGGAACATACTCACACCATGCTGCCCGATACCCACAACCAGCGCGTCCTCGGTCTGGCCAGCCAGAAGGGGCTGCTGCGCGCCAGCGACCTGGACGCCATCGACGCGCCCCGGGTCGTCCTGACGCGACTGACCGCTGCTGGTCTGCTGGAGAAGGTTGGGCGTGGCCTGTACCGTCTGCCGGAGTCCCAGGGATCCGAACACGAGAGTCTGATCACCGTCGCCACCAAGGTGCCGCAAGCCGTGTTCTGCCTGCTCACCGCGCTGCAGCTCCATGAGCTGACCACCCAGCTGCCACGCCAGGTCTGGATTGCCATGCCGCGCGGCAGCCATGCCCCACGGTTCGACTATCCGCCGATCAAGATGGTGCAGTTCACCGGTGAAGCCTACACGGCAGGCGTCGAGGAAGTTGAACGCGATGGCGTCAAGCTCAGGGTCTACGGCGTGGCCAAGACGGTGGCGGACTGTTTCAAGCACCGCAACAAGATCGGCCTGGACGTCGCGCTGGAGGCCCTGAAAGACGCCCGGGCCCGCAACAAGGCATCGGTCGATGACATCTGGCGCTTCGCCAAGGTCTGCCGCGTGGCCAACGTGATGCGGCCCTACCTGGAAAGCGTCGGATGAACCCCGCCAATCCAAACGTCGCCGCGTCCGTCCGTGCGCGCCTGCTCAACGTTGCCAAAGCGCAGGGTGTCGATTTCAACCAGGTGCTGGTGCGATTCGCGCTGGAGCGCATCCTCTACCGCATGACCCAGTCGCAGCACGCGGATCGCTTTCTGCTCAAGGGCGCCCTGCTGTTCACGCTCTGGTACGACATGCCCCACCGGGCCACGCGCGACGCCGACTTGCTCGGCTTCGGTGCGAGCGATCTGGCATCGGTGGCCGAAACCTTTCGCGACATCGCCGCCGTGGCTGTTGACGACGGCATCGCATTTGACCCCGCCTCGGTCACGGTCGAGGAAATCCGCAAGGAAGCCGGCTACGGCGGCGTCCGCGTGATCATCGCGGGCGAACTGGCCAAGGCGCGCTGCAAGACGCAGATCGATGTCGGCTTCGGCGATGCCGTCACACCGGCGCCGGTGGATTCGGTCTATCCGGTCCTGCTGGACGATCTTCCCGCGCCCAAGTTGCGGGCCTACCCGACGTACACGGTCATCGCGGAAAACCTCCACGCCATTGCCCTGCTGGGCATGACCAACAGCCGCCTGAAGGACTACTTCGATCTGTCGGTACTGCTGGAACGAGAAATCCTGGACACCGATCTGCTGGCTCAAGCGATCAAAGCCACATTCGAGCGGCACGGCATGTCCGTGCCCGATGCAGTGCCGATTGGGCTGACGCACGAGTTTGCACACGACTCCTCGCGCCAGTCGCTGTGGCTGGCGTTTCTCAAGAAGAACGAGCTACCTCCCGAGCCCCTGCCTGCCATCGTGGAACGATTGCGCGTGGCGTTGGCTCCTGCGTTGAATATTGTCGATCGTTGAACACGCGTCACGCGGTGCCTTTGCGATGGCTAAGCTCATGAACGGCCGCGCCATCGCGGGCAGTAACGAGAATGTCTTCGTACCACCGCATCAACGCGCGCCGAAGTTCAAGGCGACTCGCCCGGTCATACGCGGAGGACACCTTGTTCCCGACTAAGTGATCGAGCTGCGCCTCCACGACATCCGGGGCCTTGCCAGCGTCCCTCGCCATCGTCGAGAACACCGATCGCCACGAGTGCGGAGAATGCTTGCCAGCGAGTTCAGTGTCCGGTTGTAGAACTTTTCGATTGCCTCACGCGTGACATGGCCCTCTGCGTCGCGTGGCGCCGGACAGACGAAAACGGCTGCTTCCCCGTCGGATCGCCTCCACTCCCGCAGCGCAGAAAGCAGTTTGGGAGGGATCGGGACCAGGTGCTCACCGCGAGCCTCCTCCTTCCGCTTCATTCGCTCTCTCGGAATCGCCCACGTACCAGCGTCGAGGTCGAACTCGGTCCATGTCGCCCCAACGACCTCACCCACGCGCTGAGCGCAGAACGCAAGCAACATGTGCGCTCGCTTGACCCCGCGGCACACGTCCAGCTTGTCGGCGTTGCGCAGGATTTCACCGATACCTTCGCTATTTCATAGGAAGAATGGAAAGAAAAACGGCCCCGCTCGGGGGCCGTCATAGGGCTTGATGGTGGAGGTGGCGAGAATCGAACTCGCGTCCGGAAGACCTCTACAGTCGGGACTACATGCTTAGTCTCGTCGTTTGGCTCTCGTTCTCCCGACGCCGGCGGACAGGCTGCGGTCGAACCAGTCACCTTGCTTTAGCGCTTCACCCAAGTGACCCGGATGGGCGCGATCGCTCTAAATGTCCCCGCTGCGACTTCCGGTGTTACTCGGCTGCCGCCCGGGCGGAGCGCCGCCCGGTGCGAGGTCCGGCGGGATTAAGCCGCCAGAGCGTACGTTTCGTCGTTCGCAGTTAAGTTTGCGATTGCTCGGGTTTAACGAGGACAAGCGCCTCGGCATGCCCCGCGCTGCTTCGATACCCCCGTCGAAACCAGTACACCCCCGGTGACGATGCGGGCCGCCGGTTGGACACCGGTCAGCGCAAGAAACCAGATGATACCAGTCATGCGCGCCTTCGTTGGATTCGGCAGGCGAGCGTTTCGGTATCATTTTTTAACATGGGGGCAATCGTAGAATGCTCAAGCGATCAAGGGCTGCGGCCCTTGGGGACTGGCGCCGGGCCCTGGACCATTGGCAGCATCGTTCGCAAAAAAAGACGCCGCTTTGGGGGCGGCGTCGAGATCCCCTCGCTTGGGCACGAGGGGGAGGGAGACGGGAATGGGGCGGGCGGGCCGGCTTCTCAGCGATCGCTCTGCCGTGTCGAGTCCCGGTGGGGCACGTCCAGCGACCTCGGCACCAGCGTGCCGAGCAAAGTGAACACGACGAACAGCACGACGTTTCCGAAGAACAGCAGCTGCGCCAACGCGAACGACGACGCGTCGGACACCGCCGCGCCGAACAGGCCGCTCGCGACGGCGAGCAGCAGAAAGACGAAACCCCACTTCAGCATTGCATCGGCTCGGGCGAACTGGTCACGCATCTGGACGACGGACAGTGAATCGAATATAAGTGAGTCACGTACGGGAGCCTATCAGCGCATGGCCTAATCTGCTGTCGGACAAACACCGACGCCGACGGAGGCGCGCCGGGTCCCCGGGGACCCGGCGGCAAGGGGTATAGTGGTATTCCACGATCCGCAGCCCCACCCGTTGGGGCTTCGACCCCCCCCTCCGCGATGAAGCGCCTGCTCCCACTTCGCGTCCTGCTTCCGCTCGCGCTCGGCATGGTCGTGTCCCTGGCCATCCTGGGGTTCGCCGAATTCGGCTACCAGCGCCTCGAATTTGCCAACCGGGCGATGTCGACGGCACTGGAGATGGAGACCGTCGTCAACGAGACGCTCGCGCTGATCGTCGATGCCGAGTCCAGCCAGCGCGGATACCTGCTGACGGGCGATCCGTCCTACCTGAAGCCCTACCAGGCTGCCCTGCCGAAGATCGACAAGGCCTCGGCCCACCTGCGCGACCTGGTCAGCCAGAACGGCACCACGTCGATGATCGAGCACTCGAGCCACCTCGCCACGCTGATCGGCGAGAAGCTCAACGATCTCGAATCGACGCTGACGCTGAACGATCGCAACGGCCGCGAGGCGGCGCTTCAGCTGATCGACACCGGTGTGGGGCAGAAGCTGATGGAGCAGATCCACGGCGAGGCCCAGAGCATCCTCGACGAGCTGCGTCTGTCGGCGCAGCGCGGGGGACTGCGTTGGGCACGCGACATCGAGTTCGGCCGCGTCGGCATGCTGACCATGACTGCGTTCACGATCGCGCTCCTGTTTGTCGTAATGGCGCTTTCGCGACGCGAGATCGCCGCCCGCGAGGCGAAGCGCCGCATGCTCGTCGAGGAGCAGCATCGGCTCGAGCGCGAGGTCGCTGCGCGCACCGAGGAGCTGTCCGAGCTTTCGACCTACCTGCAGACCGTGCGCGAGGAGGAGAAGTCGAGGCTGGCACGCGACATCCACGACGAGCTCGGGGGCATCCTGGTTGGCGCGAAAATGGACGTCGCCTGGGCTTCGCAGCGCTGCAAGGCGTCGTTGCCGGACGCTGCGAACAAGCTGGAGCGCGCGCTGACGATCCTCGACGAGGGCGTCGAGATGAAGCGACGCATCATCGAGGAGCTGCGACCGACACTTCTGGACAACCTCGGCCTCGCACCCGCGCTCGAGTGGCAGGTCCGGCAAACCTGCGAGCGCGCGGGTCTCGACTGCGACCTCAACCTCGGCGAGCCCAGTCTGCCACCCGACGTCTCGATCGCCCTCTACCGGATCGTGCAGGAAGCGCTGACGAACATCGTCAAGTATGCGAACGCTCGGCACGTCGACATCGATCTGGGGCGAGGCGACGATGGAATCTCGCTGGTGATCGAGGACGACGGCCGCGGATTGCCCGCTGGCGCAGCGACGGACCGCCTGTCGCACGGCATCATCGGCATGCGCCAGCGCGTGCGCGCCTTCAATGGGGACTTCAGGATCAGCAGCCGGGCCGGCGCCGGAACCCGGATCGAGGTCTTCATTCCGCTTGCCGCGGACGGCACGGCCCCGCAGGATGAGCCTGACGCCGACGCGCGCGGGCGCGCGTCGGCCGCGTCGGCCGCTGATTAGGCTAGCGGCTGATCAGGGCCCCGATCGCGCGAAGCGGGACGATCCGCTCCGCTGCGGTCTTGATGGTCGCGAGCAGCGGCACGCCGACCAGCAATCCCCAGCCTCCCCACAGCCAGCCGAAGAATAGCAGCGCAACGAAGACGGCCACCGCGTTCATGCGGAACGCGCGCCCGAGCATCCAGGACGAAAGACCGGCGCCGATCAGCGTTGCCGCGGTTCCGATGGCGAGCGCGACGAGCAGCGCGCGCCCCGCGGTCTCGAACTGCAGGAATGCGGCGAGCCCGGTCGCGACGATGGTCAGCGCCGATCCGGCATACGGCACCACGTGCAGCACACCGGCAATCACGCCCCACAACGCCGCGTGATCGACGCCGAAAGCCGCGAGGATGGCCCAGGTCGTGAGGGCCACGACGACATTGATCACCAGCATCGTCAGCAGGTAGCGCTGCACCTGCGCGTCGATCTCGTCGAGAATCTCGATCGTGATCCTGCGCCGCGCAAGGGTCGGTCCGGCGAGCCGGGCGAGCTTGCGGCGGAAAGTGTCGCCCGACGCGAGCAGAAAGTAGGCGAGCATCGCTGCGATGCCCAGGTCGGCGACGACCGCGAGGACCCTCGACGATTGCTCGGCGAGCCACTTCTGCAGACCGGTCAGCGCGGGCGGCTGCGGCGCAGGCGGCGACGCGCCACTGCCGGCAGCCTCGGCTGCAGCGCGATTCAGCTCGGCGGCAGCC
>JAGXBK010000264.1 GCA_018971195.1 Betaproteobacteria bacterium | reverse complement strand
CAGCGGGAGGGCGCGAGCACGGGCGGTGACGCGACGGCATTCCGCTGCGCCATCGCGCGCCAGTGCCACTTGAACGACTACGTGTTCGCCACCACGGACGCCGAAATGGAGAAAGCGGCGCGACTGCGTGACACCCTTGCAACGATAATCGGGCAGGGCGGCGAGGTTCCGGCGCCGATGCTCGCGTCGGTCGGATCGTATTTCCCGCTGGCAGCGGTTCCCGGCATCGAGGCGCTACTGGCCCGTTCGTGGCCCGCCTCCGTCGCGGCGCTCCTCGCCCAGCAGGTCGCGGAGCCGCTCGACGAGCGGAGGCTGCGCGCGACCTTGCCGAGGCTGACGGCAATCGACGACACGATCTCGCAGCGGGTGAGGCAGCAGTACGAGGAGCATCCGTACCCGCGCTGGATCAAGTTGCCTCCCGCCGACCCCGAGCCTGGCATCGGCGCGCACCTGCGCCGGCTCTTCCCGCGGGCGGCATTGCATCCGATCGACGATGGTCGCGATCTCGATATCCTGATCGCGGGATGCGGGACGGGCCAGGAGTCGATCGAGACCGCGCGCCAGTTTCCGCAGGCCCGCGTGCTCGCCGTCGACCTGAGCCTTGCCAGCCTCGCGTATGCCGAGCGCAAGGCGCGCGAGCTTGGGCTTCGCAACCTCGAGCACGCGCAGGCCGACATCCTCGGGCTTGGCGCGATCGGTCGCAGCTTCGACGTCGTCGCGGCCACCGGGGTGCTGCACCACCTCGCCGATCCGCTCGCCGGATGGCGAACGCTGCGCTCGCTGTTGCGCCCCGGAGGCTTCATGCGCATCGGCCTCTACAGCGACAAGGCGCGCGAGGTCGTCGCCGCCGCGAGGCGCTTCATCGCCGCGCAAGGCTACGCGCCCACGCCGGATCAGATTCGCCGCTGCCGCCAGGACCTGATGGCGGCGGGGGGCGGCACGGGCGCGGGCGGCGGCACGGGCGCGAGGTTCGCGGAGCTCGCCTTGCTGCGCGATTTCTACGGGACCTGCGAGTGCCGCGACCTGCTGTTCCACGCGCAGGAGCATCGCTACACGTTGTCGCAGCTGCGCGCAATGCTTGCGAGCCTCGATCTGCGGTTCCTGGGCTTCCTGCTCGCGCCGGGGGTGGCGAGGGCGTATGCCCGGCGCCATCCCGACGATCCGGCGATGTCCGATCTCGACGCCTGGAGCGATTTCGAAGCCGAGTTCCCCCATGCATTTGCCGGCATGTACGTGTTCTGGGTCCGGAGCGTGGCATGAACGTGCGGGCCTCGGGCAAGTGTGCTAAATAGTCCGCCGTGGACCGGACCGCTTCCAACAACGGGGGAAACGCAATGAAGAGGCTCCTGGCAGTGGCCGTGCTCGCCTTCGCGGCGACTGCGGCGCAGTTCGCGAGCGCCCAGGGCAGTATCGCCGACGTCACCGACATGCAGGCGCTGCGCGATGCGGTCAAAACGGACAAGAAGGCGTTCGTCGCGTCGAAGCTCGCGCTGACGCCGGCCGAAGCGAAGAAATTCTGGCCGCTGTACGACCAGTACCAGCGCGCCCTTATGCTGGTCGGCCAGCAGCGGGCGGTGTCGCTCGAAGGCCAGCTTTCCCGCACCGAGCCGATGTCGAATCCCTATGCGAAGCAGCTCGCGGCGGCATCAATCGCCGCCGACGACGCGGAGATCCGGGCGCGGCACCGGCTCTACAACCGGCTGATGCGGGTGTTGCCCCCGATCAAGGCGGCGCGTTATCTGCAGATCGAGGCCAAGATCCGCGCCGTTCGCGACTACGACCTCGCCGCGGCGATTCCACTGATCCATTAGCCGGCAGCATCGGCCGGCCCGGTCAGCCGTGCCGCGGGTCGCGAGCGTGCGCCTGCGCCGACACCGCGGATTCGCGGATGGCGACGACGTCGATGCGATCGACGAGCGGCGGCGCCGGTGCAATCGCGGCTGCCGGGCGCGCGTCGCGATCGCTGGCCGCCAGCACCGCTTCGCCGGCGCGATCGACGTCGGCTCGCGCCGGCAGCACGACGGCGACGCCGATGGTCAGCGCGGTCAGTGCCGCGGCCGCGAGCGCAATGGCGGTGCGAGCTGCGTTCGTCCTGTAGCGT
>JAGXBK010000092.1 GCA_018971195.1 Betaproteobacteria bacterium | reverse complement strand
GGTCGACAGCTTCACACCAGTGCCGTCGACCTGCCCCGCGACCGCGACCGGGTAGGTCCCGTGCGGCGCGAGCAGGGCCTCCGCAGGGCCGAGATTGCCGGAAAGCGCCACCGGAATCCCATTGACCTTGCCGCTGAAGTCGACGGCCATCGGCGAGGCGAAGTCGCGCGCGTGCAGCGTCATCCGGTCGACCGCGATCTCGGTCGTCCTGCCGGAGGCGCCGTCGCGCCAGCTGACGGCGCCGTGGTCGACGACCACGTTCGCGATGCCGATCGCGGCCATGGCGCCCACCGCATCTGCCGCGGCCGACGGAGACTTCGCCGCAGCGCCGGCCGCCGTGCCGAACTCCCAGTTGCCGCGGCCCTGGTGGTCGGTCTCCAATGCGATCACCGGCGCTTCGAGCACCAGCTCGACGACCTCGAAACGGCGCCGGATCAGCGGCAGCAGGGCGACCCGCGCCTCGATGCGCTTCGCGCGAACCATCGCTTTCGCCCGACCCCACGGCGCGTTGGCGAAACTCACGTCGCCGAGGACGACGCTGGGCTCCAGCGACAGCTTGAGCTCGACCGGCCCGGCGATGTCGAGCTCGCGCCCGGTCATCGCCTTGACGCGCGCCTGCACCGGAGCGACCAGCGAGCGCGGATCGACGGTCGCGACTGCGATCGCCACGGCGAGCAGGACGAGTACCGTGATCCCGGCGGCGACGCCGAGGATGATCAGGGCCGTGCGTCGCATGGCCGCATCCTATGCCACGCCGCGCCAGCCCTCACCCGACTCGTGCTCGCTCGATGCCGGCTCCTCCGCGCGGGACGAGCGATGGCGTGAGGGTGCCAAGCTAGCGCAGCGACGCGTTGACGCCGCCCAGCACCACACTGCCGGGGACGAGGTCCGCATCCGACAGCGCGTTGAGCGGCGCGTCGACGGTCTGCAGCGCGGCGTGCATGTCGTTGCTGTCGGCGCGCAGATAGAGCAGCCCGGTGACGACCTCACCCCTCGCCCGATGGGCTTCGAGGAAAGACATCGCCCGCACCTTGTCCGAAGGATCGTAGCCGGCATCGAGCTTGCGCAGCCGAAGCGTCCCGCCGTCGTGCAGCACGATGTCGCGGGCGTCCCCTTCCGGATATTCGACGCCGATCGGCTCGCGCTCCGGCATGAAATCGAGGCGGTTGACCGCCTCGTTGTGCTCGCGCACGTAGTCGTAGCTCTTGGTCGATCCCGGATGGTTGTTGAACGCGACACAGGGACTGATGACGTCGATGAATGCCGCGCCGCGATGCATGACCGCCGCCTTGATCAACGGAACCAGCTGCGCCTTGTCGCCCGAGAATCCGCGCGCGACGAAGGTGGCGCCGAGCGCCAGCGCCAGCAGCACGAGGTCGATGGGCTCGTCGTTGTTCGCCGCACCGCGCTTGCTGCGGCTTCCCCGGTCTGCGGTGGCGGAGAACTGCCCCTTGGTCAGGCCGTAGACGCCGTTGTTCTCGACGATGTAGACCATGTTCACGCCACGGCGCAGCACGTGCGCGAACTGGCCGAGCCCGATCGAAGCCGAGTCCCCGTCGCCCGAGACGCCGAGGTAGATCAGGTCGCGATTGGCGAGCGCGGTCCCGGTCAGCACCGAAGGCATTCGCCCGTGCACGCTGTTGAAGCCATGCGAGTTGCCGAGAAAATAGGTCGGGGTCTTCGACGAGCAGCCGATCCCCGACAACTTGGCGACCCGGTGCGGCGCGATGTCGAGGTCGAAGAACGCCTGGATGATCGCTGCGGAGATCGAGTCGTGGCCACAGCCCGCGCACAGCGTCGAGATCGCGCCTTCGTAGTCGCGGCGCGTATGGCCCAGCGCGTTCTTCGGCAGCTCGGGATGGTGCAATCGAGGCTTGGCGAGATAGGTCATGGGTCAGGAGACCTTTCTGATCCCGGGCCGCTGGAACCCCAGCCCCGGCACGAACAGCCTGGCCTGCTCGGCGATCTCGCGCGTGATCATCCGCTCGGTGATCGGGGTCCCGTCGTAGTGGAGCACCGAGGAGAGCCGCGCCGGGTCGATCCTGCATTCGTTGACCAGCAGCATCTTGAGCTGGGCGTCGCGGTTCTGCTCGACGACGAACACATGCTCGTGAGCCGCGATGAACTCGGCGACGGCATCGTGGAACGGAAACGCGCGGATGCGCATGCGGTCGAGGTGGATGCCCCGCCGCTCGAGCTCGGCCAGCGACTCCGCCATCGCGGCGCCGGTCGATCCGAACCAGATGACCCCGGCGGTCGTGGGCTGGGAGGCGTCGGTGATCTCGGGCCCCGGCAACAGCGTGCGCGCAGTTTCGAACTTGCGCTGCAGCCGCTGCATGTTGTCGACGTAGGCCGGCCCCTCCTCGGTGTACCGCGCATAGCGGTCCTTGGTGGTGCCGCGCGTGAAATAGCTGCCTTTGGACGGATGAGCGCCTGGGTAGGTGCGCCAGGGAATGCCGTCGCCGTCGACATCGAGGTAGCGACCGAAATCGCGACCGGCGTCGAGCTCCTGCGCGGTCATCACCTTGCCGCGATCCATCGTCTTGCGATCATCCCATGCGAATGGCTCGCACAGCCAGTCCTGCATGCCGATGTCGAGGTCGAGCATGACGAACACCGGCGTCTGCAGGCGGTCGGCGAGGTCGAACGCGAGCGCGCCGAGCTCGAAGCATTCGCGGGGATCCTCGGGGAAGAGCAGCACGTGCCGGGTGTCGCCGTGCGACGCGTAGGCGCAGGAAAGGAGATCGGCCTGCTGCGTGCGGGTCGGCATCCCGGTCGAGGGGCTTCCCCGCTGGACGTCGAACAGCACGGCGGGGATCTCGGCGAAATAGGCGAGCCCCAGGAACTCCTGCATCAGCGAGATGCCCGGGCCCGAGGTCGCCGTGAATGCCCGCGCCCCGTTCCAGGCGGCGCCGATCACGATGCCGATCGACGCGAGCTCGTCCTCGGCCTGGACGATCGCATAGCGCCTGCGGCCGGTCGCCGGATCGGTTCGGAACTTGCCGCACCACTTCGCGAAGCTCTCGGCCAGCGATGACGATGGGGTGATCGGGTACCAGGCGGCGACCGTCGCGCCGCCGTACAGGGCGCCGAGCGCCGCCGCCGAATTGCCGTCGACGAAGATCCGGCTGCCGACGCGATCGCGCCGCTCGACGCGCAGCCCCAGCGGGCAGTCGAAGCTCGCGAGCGCGTGCTCGCGGCCCAGTGCCAGCGCCTTGCGGTTGGAATCGAGCAGCGCCTCCTTGCCGCGGTATTGCTCGGCGAGCAGGCGCTCGATCTCGGCGACGTCGATGCCGAACAGGGCCGACAACGCCCCGAGGTAGATGATGTTCTTGAACAGCTGGCGCTGGCGCGGATCCGCGTACTGCGCGTTGCAGATCGCGGTGAGCGGCATGCCCAGCGTAATGATGTCCTCGCGGAATCTCGACGCAGGCAATGGCCTGGTCGAATCGTGGAACAGGTAGCCCCCGGACTCGATCTCGGCGACGTCCTTGTCCCAGGTCTGCGGATTCATCGCGACCATGAAATCGACGCCGCCGCGCCGGCCGCGCCAGCCGGCCTCGACGATGCGTACCTCGTACCACGTCGGCAGGCCCTGGATGTTCGACGGAAAGATGTTGCGCGCCGCCACGGGCACGCCCATGCGCAGGATCGCCCGGGCGAACAGGCCGTTCGCCGACGCCGAACCCGAGCCGTTCACGTTCGCGAACTTGACGACGAAGTCGTTGACGCGTGCGAGACGAGCAGGATGCACGGTTGCCATCGCGGTGTCAGTCGGCAGCCAACGCGCCGATGGCGGGGGCGACCGGGGCATCCCTCGCTGCGCGCGCACGGTCGCCGGCCTGCGCGCAATCGAGGAGGAACTTCTGCATGTCCCAGGCGCCGGTCGGGCAGCGCTCGGCGCACAGGCCGCAATGCAGGCAGACATCCTCGTCCTTGACCATCACGCGGCCGGTCTTCACCGGCACCGAGACATAGAGGTCCTGGGCGACGTCGTGCGCAGGCGCCGAAAGCCGCGTGCGCAGATCCGCCTCGGCGCCGTTCGACGTGAACGTGATGCAGTCCATCGGGCAGATGTCGACGCAGGCATCGCATTCGATGCACAGCCGGTCGCTGAACACCGTCTGCACGTCGCAGTTGAGGCAGCGCTGCGCTTCCGCGAAGGCGACGCGGGGATCGAAACCCAGCTCGACCTCGGCGCGGATGTCCTTCAGCGCGATGACGGTGTCCTTCAGCGGCACGCGGTAGCGCCGGTCGGCGTGGATCGCGTTGTCGTAGCTCCACTCGTGGATGCCCATCTTCTGCGACAGCAGGTTCACGTGCGGCGGCGGCCTGTTCGAAAGCGCCTCGCCGCGGCAATGGAGGTCGATCGAGATCGCGGCTTCGTGCCCGTGCGCGACCGCCCAGATGATGTTCCTGGGGCCGAAGGCGGCATCGCCGCCGAAGAACACTCCCGGGAGCGTCGAGACCATCGTCGTGCGATCGACGACCGGCATCCCGTGGTCGTCGAAAGCGAGCCCCAGGTCGCGCTCGATCCACGGAAACGCGTTCTCCTGCCCGATCGCGACCAGCACGTCGTCGCAGGGAAAGAAGACGAGGGCATCGCCGGTCGGCAGCAGTTGCCGCCGACCGCGCGCGTCGACGCCGGGAGCGACCTTCCGGAAGCTGACGCCGGTCAGCTTTCCCCGGTCGTGCCTGAATTCGACGGGCACGAGGTAGTTGTGGATCGGGATGCCCTCGTGCATCGCGTCTTCCTTCTCCCAGGGCGACGCCTTCATCTCGTCGAAACCCGAGCGCACGACGACCTGCACGTCCTCGCCTCCCAGGCGGCGAGAGCTGCGGCAGCAATCCATCGCCGTGTTGCCCCCGCCAAGCACGACGACACGCCGGCCGATCCGCGTCGTGTGCCCGAACGACACCGACGACAGCCAGTCGATGCCGATATGGATGTTCGCGGCCGCTTCGCGCCGGCCGGGGATGTCGAGGTCGCGTCCGCGCGGCGCGCCGCTGCCGGCGAACACCGCATCGAAGGGTCCTCCAATCTCCCCGGCGAGGAGCTTCGCGAGCGAATCGATGCGCGTGCCGCCCCGGAACTCGATGCCCTGGTCCAGCACGTAGCCGACCTCCTCGTCGATCACGCGGTCGGGAAGGCGGAACTTGGGAATCTGCGTGCGCATCATGCCGCCGGCCTGCGGGTCGGCGTCGAAAACGATGCACTCGTAGCCCAGCGGCGCAAGATCGCGCGCGACCGTCAGCGAGGCCGGCCCGGCGCCGACCAGCGCCACGCGCTTGCCGCTGCGAAACGTCGTCCGCGGCAGCAGCCGCGGCCGAACGTCCTCCTTGTAATCGGCAGCAACGCGCTTCAGGCGGCAGATCGCGACCGGCTCGGGCTTGGCGACGTTCTTCCGATGCTCGGGCGAGCCCGCCTCGACGCGACCGCGCCGGCACGCGGGCTCGCAGGGCCGGTCGCAGGTGCGTCCGAGAATCCCGGGAAACACGTTCGAGCGCCAGTTGACGATGTAGGCGTCACCGTAGCGCCCTGCCGCGATCAGGCGGATATATTCGGGAACGGGCGTATGGGCGGGACATGCCCACTGGCAATCGACGACCTTGTGGAAGTAATCGGGACGCGTGATATCCGTCGGATCCAATCAGGCTCCTGTGCATGATGCATGTCGCCCCGAGGTGCGGGCCGCGTCGACTGGGTCGCTGACGCCCCGTCCTCACGGGCCGTTGCCA
Source organism: Betaproteobacteria bacterium (assembly GCA_018971195.1). Lineage (GTDB taxonomy): Bacteria > Pseudomonadota > Gammaproteobacteria > Burkholderiales > Casimicrobiaceae > VBCG01. The sequence goes on along the minus strand of JAGXBK010000092.1, from coordinate 5,093 downwards.
TGCTACGCCGCCGGACCATGCAAGAAAAGCGCCTGCGGCCGAGGCAGCCGACGAATGCGCGCCGTGTTGCAGGGGCGCAGCGGCGGCGCCCGGGTCGGCTGCGCTAGAATCGACCTCGCGCTCCGCGTCTGGCCCCGGCCCGCCGACCTCGTGTCGGCCGGGCGTCGCGGCTTCGGCGGCGCCCTCCCGCGATGAACGCACCCGAAACCTCGCCGATCCGGCTGACGCAGTACTCGCATGGAGGAGGCTGCGGCTGCAAGATCGCGCCCGGCGTCCTGCAGGACATCCTCGGCGGCGTACCCGGGTCGATCGTCCCCAAGGATCTGCTGGTCGGCATCGAGACGGCGGACGACGCGGCGGCGTGGCGACTGAACGATCGGCAGGCGATCGTCGCGACGACCGACTTCTTCATGCCGATCGTCGACGATCCGTTCGATTTCGGCGCGATCGCCGCGACCAACGCGATCTCGGATGTCTACGCGATGGGCGCGACGCCGCTGTTCGCGCTGGCCGTCGTCGGCATGCCCGTCGACAAGCTGCCCGTCGAGGTGATCCGGAGCATTCTCGCCGGCGGCGCGTCGGTCTGCGCACGTGCGGGCATTCCGGTCGCCGGGGGCCACACCATCGATTCTGCCGAACCGATCTACGGGCTCGTCGCCGTCGGCATCGTCGATCCGCGGCACCTCAAGCGCAACTGCGGCGCGCGCCCGGGCGATCGCATCGTCCTCGGCAAGCCGCTGGGCGTCGGCATCTACAGCGCGGCGCTCAAGCGCGGCGACCTGTCGGCCGAAGCCTACCGGACGATGATCGCGAGCGCGACCAAGCTCAACACCCCTGGAATCGCGCTCGCCGCGATGGACGGCGTCCACGCGCTGACCGACGCGACCGGATTCGGACTGCTCGGCCACCTGCTCGAAGTCTGCCGCGGCTCCCAGGTTGGAGCGCGGCTCGACCTGGCGCACATTCCGCTGCATCCGGGCGTGGTCCACCTCGCGCGCAGCGGCTGCATCACCGGTGCGTCGGGCCGCAACTGGGCGAGCTACGGGTCGCAGGTCTCGCTCGCTCCAGGCATCGGCGATGCCGAGCGCGCCATCCTGACCGATCCCCAGACCTCGGGCGGGCTCCTGGTCGCGTGCGCGCCCGAGACGACCAACGCGGTGCTCGCGGCGTTCTCCAGCGACGGGTTCACCGCGGCGGCGGTCATCGGCGAATTCACCGCGGGCCCACCCGGCGTCGTCGTCCGATGACCGGCACCGCCCTGCGCGCGAGCGCGGCGCGGAGCAGCCTCGCGCAACGCTACCGCGATGTCCGCGCCCATACCGAGGCACTGGTCGCGCCGTTGTCGGCGGAGGATTGCGCGCTGCAGTCGATGCCCGACGCGAGCCCGGCCAAGTGGCACCTCGCCCACACGACGTGGTTCTTCGAGACCTTCGTGATCGAGCCGCGGGTGCGGGGCTATCGCGTGTTCGATCCGGCCTACCGGGTGCTGTTCAACTCGTATTACGAGGCAGTCGGCGAGCGCCATCCGCGGCCCGAGCGCGGCATGCTGTCGCGACCGGACCTGCCGACCATTCTCGCTTATCGCGCGCACGTCGATCGCGCGATCGGGAAGTGTCTCGAGCCCGCCCGCGGCGACCGCGCCGTGGCCGGGCTGGTCGAGCTCGGCATCAATCACGAGCAGCAGCATCAGGAACTTCTGCTCACCGATATCCTCCATCTGCTTTCGCGCAATCCGCTGCGCCCGGCGTACGCGACTCCCGTGAGTGCTGCGCCGAGGCGGCCTCCGCGCAGCCCGCGGTGGCTGCGGCATGCAGGGGGCATCGCGCAGATCGGTCACGACGGCGCCGGCTTCGCTTTCGACAACGAGACGCCGCGCCACCGTGTCCTGATCGAGACCTTCGAGATCGCGGCGCGGCCGGTCAGCAACGGTGAATACGCGGCATTCATCGATGACGGCGGCTACCGGCGCCCCGACTGCTGGCTCGCCCTGGGTTGGGAGACGCTGCGGGATCGCCAGTGGTCGGCGCCGCTGTACTGGGAACGGCATGACGGTCGCTGGCGGGCGTTCACGCTCCGAGGCATGACCGAGCTCGACCCCCATGCGCCGGTCGAGCACCTGAGCTACTTCGAGGCGGACGCGTATGCGCGCTGGGCGGGCGCGCGGCTGCCGACGGAGTTCGAATGGGAGGCGGCGATGAGGGACGCGATGCGCGGCGGCGCATTCGGCGCCGGCCATGCCGCCGGCACCGCGTCGACGTCGCGCGGCGCAGGCACCCTGCGCAGCGGCGACGTCTGGGAATGGACCTCGTCCGCCTACGCCCCCTATCCCGGCTTCCGCGCAGCCGCCGGCCCCATCGGCGAATACAACGGCAAGTTCATGTGCAACCAGTACGTGCTGCGCGGCGGATCGGTCGCGACGCCCGCAGGGCACCTGCGCGTCACCTATCGCAACTTCTTCGCCCCGGAGGCCCGCTGGCAATTCAGCGGCGTTCGCCTGGCGCGCGATGTCGACCCGGGCACGCCGCGTCCTTCGCCCATTCGCGGCTCCCGCCGCCCGCGCGAGGATCGGAGCGGGTGACGCAAGGCGTCATTGGGCGTAGAAGACTGCGAAATCCCCGGCGGCGTCCTGCCAGCAACGCACGCGCTCGAAACCGGCGTGGTCGAGCATCGTCGCGAACTGCGGCGGCGCGTACTTGTGCGAGTTCTCGGTGTGGATGCGCTCGCCGGCCTCGAAGCTGCGGGCAATGCCTTCGATCTGCACCGTCTGCACGCTGCGCGCCTCGAGGTGCATCTCGACGCGCCCGAGATCCTCGTCGTAGCGCGCCACATGGTCGAACGCCGCCGGATCGAAACGCGTGCCCAGGACCCGGTTCACGTGGTTCAGCACATTGCGGTTGAATGCCGCGGTGACGCCCGCGGCATCGGCGTAAGCGGCGCGGATGCGCGCGGGATCCTTGCGCGTATCGACGCCGATCAGCAGGCCGCTGCCCTCGGCGACCCGGCAGTGGCGCCGTATCGACCGCAGGAAGCGATCGGCCTCGTCCGGCAGGAAGTTCCCGATCGACGAGCCGGGGTAGAAGAACGTCGTCGGTCGCGCCCGGAGCATCCGTTGCAGGTCGAGCCCCGCCATGAAATCGGTCAGGACACCGACGACCTCGATCGACGGATGCGCGGCCGCGAGCTGCCCGAGGGCAGCCGCCAGCGCGCCCTCGGCGACGTCGACCGCAACATAGCGGCGCGGCGACAGCCAGGGGATCCACGCTGCCGCCTTGCGGCAGTCGCCGGCCCCCAGGTCGACGAGCTGCTTGCCCGCCCCTGCCGCAGCGACGATTTCGCTTCGGTACCGCTCGAAGATGGCGGCTTCGGTCCGGGTTGGGTAATACTCGGGAAGTTCGCAAATGGCGCCGAACAATGCGCAACCGACCGGATCGTAGAAATACCGCGGGGCGATCGATGCGGGCACCGCCAGCAAGCCCGCGACCAGCGCCTTGCGCTCGGCGGCCGCATCCTGAAGCTCGCGCACGACAAGCCGGCTGCCGGCCTCGCCGCCGCGTGGCAGTCCTTCCGGCGCATCGTCCGATCGAGAAGGCCCGGATCGAAGCAGCATGGTCATTCCCCCGCGCCCGGCATCGGTGACGGCGAACGGCTGCCCGGACGCCCTGTTACCCGCGACGGCCAACGGCCGCCTCGGCCCCTACCCCGCCGACGATTTCGAGATCGCAACCGGCGCGACCGTGCCGACACGTATTACCCCGTCTGCGCTCTACTACTTTCGGCACGAGTGCATCGCCGTTCCGAGACCGGGCATTGCATCCGCCGGCTTCGCCCGTCACACGCGCACCCTCGATGATGTCATCGCGTGGAGCCGGGCCCCGCGCCAGGACGACCGGGAGGACCGACCGCCGCTGATCCTGCTCGGCGCGCCGCTGCGCGCCGACCTCGCCCATCTGTCGCGCGACACGCGCACGGTCACGCTGTCGGGCACCACCCGGCCGTTCGCGCTCGCGCCTCGGCTCGCGCTCAACCGCTCGTGGTTCGACGCATCCTCGGCAGCGTTCCTTTCGCGGCGCCCGCTGCGCCTGCGCGCGTCCGTCGACGGCGGCACGATCGTCGGCCGCAGCTTCTGGCCGACGGATTTCCGGATCGGCGAGGATCTTCCATTCGCGCCGTTGTCGCCCGACCTGCCCCCGACGCTCGGCCTGCGCGACGCGATGCGCGAGGACCCCTGCGGCGGAGCACAGTTGCCTTTCGCAGGTCGCATCATCCGGGAACGGGCGGGGAGTGCACGGGAATGGAAGGATAAACCCGCACTCGCGGTGATCGTCAACGGCGCCCAGGGCGACGACGACGAGGCCTGGGCCGGCCACTTTGCGGTCGGAACGGGCCGCATCGGGGCCGACGGCGCGATTGCCGATCTTCTGGTGAACAATTTCTACGCCCTCGACATCGTCAGCGAAAAAGGCATCCTGGCCGCACCGGTTCCCCTCGACGGCTACTTCGGCGACCTCAACAGCGGGCAGGCATGGTACCGGCCGTCGTTCATCCTGATCGCGACGCTGCGCGACGAGACCGTCCCGCGCCGGATCCAGGGCGCGTTCAATCGGGTCTATCAGCAGTTCTGGCGCCACCAGCTCGAGTACCGGCATTCGACGATGAACTGCACGGGGATCAGCGTCGACGTCCTGCGCGCATTGGGCTGGAGCATCCCGACGCGGCCGTCCAGGCAGGCGCTGCGTGCCTGGCTCGCGATCCCCTGGACCCTGGCGCGCGAGCATTCGATCTCCAAGGCGCGCCTGGCGTCCGAATACCTGTCCGAGGACGCGACGCGTCTGTTTCCCGCCGCGGCCTTCGAGGAGATCGGCGCCGACCTGCTGCGGCTGGCCGCGAGTGCTGCGGATTCCCGCGACGGGCCGCTGGCCACGATGCTCGCCGGCGCGGTCGAGTCGCTGCTGCTGCTGCGCATCCCGCAGATTCCTTCCTCGCGCACATTCGGCACCGCGCCGGTCGTCGCAGCCGACGAATACCGTGGCGTCGTGCCCGGCAACCCCGCCGACATGCAGATCGTGCCCGTGCCTCCCCGCCCCTTTCCTCCG
>JAGXBK010000263.1 GCA_018971195.1 Betaproteobacteria bacterium | reverse complement strand
CGACACCGGCAGCGAGCAGCTGCTGATCCCTCTCGCATCAATCGACGCAGTCGGTCGCGCCCGACCGTCGGCTGCGGCGCTGGCCGAGCACGGCAGCAACGCGACTCGCGCGATGGCGTACGTCTTCGCGCGAGAAGGCTCGCGCGTGATCGCGCGCTTCTTCTTCCCGAAACACGGCGCGGTCGTCGAAGACCCGGGCACCGGCTCGGCGGCTGCGAACCTCGGCGGATGGCTGCTCGCGACCGGCGCGCCGTTGCCGCAATGCCTGTCGATCGAACAGGGCGATGCGGCGGGACGGCCGTGCCGGCTCGGGCTCACGGTAGGCACCGACCGCTCGATCCGGGTGTCGGGGCGCGTGATCGAGATCGGACGCGGCCGGTTGACGCTCTAGCGACGCGCTAGACGTCCCATCGTTCAATGAACTCGCGCCAGTGCGGCGCCCCGGACGCCGCGATGCGCTCGCGCACCAGCGCAATCTCGCGCGCATAGTGGTCCGCATCGAATTCGCCGCGCATCAGGCGGAAGCGCTGGTAGACCAGGTAGGTGTTGAGCACGTCGCATTCGCAGTAGTTGCGCACGTCGGCGATGCGGCCTGCGGCGATCGCCCCGGCGACGTCGCTGCCGTCCATGCCCAGCTTGCCGGGGAAGCCGCACAGCCGCGCCATCGCGTCGAGCCCTGCGTTCGCGCGCGGCTGGTATTGCGCGAGCACGTCCATCAGGTCCAGGTGGCGGGTGTGATAGCGCGACAGATAATTGTTGAACTTGAAATCGCGGTTCTCGTCACCCCAGTCCCAGTATCTCGCCGCCGGGACGCCATGGATCAGCGCGCGGTGCTGGAGCACCGGCAGGTCGAAGCCGCTGCCGTTCCAGGACACCAGTTGCGGCGTGTAGCGTTCGATGCCGTCGAAGAACCGGCGCACCAGCTCGGGCTCCGCGTCGGCCGTCTCCCCGATCGACCACACCCGCAGACCGCCGGCGTCGCGCAGGACGCAGGCGATGGCAACGACCTGCTGAAGATGATGCGGCATGAAATCGCCGCCCGTCGCCATGCGTCGCCGCTGCGCGAACCAGGCGAGCACGCCGGCGTCGTCGACCGCGGGACCGATGTCGTGGATGCGCCGGATGCCGGCGACGTCGGGCACCGTCTCGATGTCGAAGGCGAGGACGGGCGTCACGCCGCCCGCCGCGCGAACGGCCGCGCGAACGCCCCGCGCCAACGCGTCATGCGGGAAACACGCCGGTGGACAGGTAGCGGTCGCCGCGATCACAGACGATGAACACGATCGTGGCATTCGCGACGGCCTGCGAGATCCGCAGGGCGATCGCGCAGGCGCCGCCCGAGGAGACGCCGCAGAAGATCCCCTCCTCGCGTGCGAGGCGCCGCGCCGTGTCCTCGGCATCGCCCTGGGAGACGTTCTCGACCCGGTCGACGCGGCTGGCGTCGAAGATCTTCGGCAGGTACGCTGCCGGCCACTTGCGGATGCCGGGAATCGACGCGCCTTCGTCCGGCTGGGCCCCCACGATCTGGATCGCCGGGTTCTTCTCTTTCAGGAACCGCGACGTACCCATGATCGTTCCGGTCGTTCCCATCGCCGACACGAAGTGCGTGATGCGCCCGTCGGTGGCACGCCAGATCTCGGGGCCGGTTCCCCGGTAATGCGCGAGCGGATTGTCCGGATTGGCGAACTGGTCGAGGATCGTGCCCTTGCCTTCATCGCGCATCTTCTCCGCGATGTCGCGCGCGGCCTCCATGCCTCCCGCCTTCGGGGTCAGCACGAGCTCGGCACCGTAGGCGCGCATCGTCTTCACGCGCTCCTCGGTCTGGCTTTCGGGCATGACCAGGATCATCCGGTAGCCGGAGATCGCCGCGACCATCGCCAGCGCGATGCCGGTGTTGCCGGAGGTGGCCTCGATCAGCGTGTCGCCGGGCTTGATCGTGCCGCGCTTCTGCGCCTCGGTGATCATCGCCAGGGCCGGGCGGTCCTTGACCGACCCCGCGGGATTGTTCCCCTCGAGCTTCGCCAGGATCACGTTGGAGGTCGCGCCCGGCAGTCGCTGCAAGCGGACGAGCGGTGTGTCGCCGACGGTGTCGGCCAGCGTCGGATAGCTCA
>JAGXBK010000091.1 GCA_018971195.1 Betaproteobacteria bacterium | reverse complement strand
GCTCTGACCCCAATTTCGCAGCTCTGATCCCCATTTTACAGCTCTGACCCCAATTTTACGCAGGAATTATTCGAGTCACCTTCGCCTATCGATCGAGATGAGTCCGCCATGAACTCCATGCCCATGTACCTCGCAAGCGCGATTCGCGTTGCGCCGCGCGTGTGCGCATCGGTTGCGTGGGCAGCCGATGGCAGGCCGGTCGACCGACTGGCGAACGCCGGCATCGACAGCGAACTCACGCTGCGGCACCCCTTGCAATACTAGCCCCGGCACGGATGTCCGCCGGGAACGGCGGAATCCGAAGACCCAGGGCAGCATTTCCTCCCGAGGCTTCCGCCGATCGAATCGATCGGAGGCTTGCGCGCATTTGCGCGGCCGGGAAGCAGAACATGAACTCGCTCGAACCAATCGCAAAGCTCGCCCGCAGGCGCTTTCGTGGCTTGTGGCGTGCCCCCGATTTCCGGAGGCTCTGGCTGTCGCTGACGATGACGTCGTTCGGCGCGCAGATCACCAACCTCGCGTTGCCGCTGACTGCGGCCTTGCTGCTCCACGCGACGCCGCTGCAGATGGGGGTCCTCGTCGCGCTGGAGACGCTGCCTTTCGCGCTGGTGTCGCTGCACGCGGGCGTCATGCTCGATCGCGTCCGCAAGCTCCCGGTTGTCGTGCTCTCCGACCTGTCGCGGGGTGTGGCACTTTCGATGATCCCGCTGTGCGCATGGCGCGGCGTGCTGTCGATCGACGTGCTCTACGCGGTCGGTTTCTTCTGCGGCGTGCAGAACGTCATTGGCGGAGCGGCCTACCAGGTGCTGATCGCACAGATGGCCGGTCGCGCGCGGCTGGTCGAGGCGAACGCGAAGATCACGCTGGGCGAGACGTCGTCGGCGCTGATCGGCCCGGGCATCGCCGGCCTGCTGATCCAGGCGCTGAGCGCGCCGTTCGCGATTGCGCTCGACGCGCTGGGCTTCTTCGCCTCGGCACTGATGCTGCGCACGCTCCGGGTGCGCAACGACATTCCCGCGCCGGTCGCGCGGCAGTCGGTGGGAGCGGAGATCCGCGAAGGCCTGGCACTGGTCTGGAACAATGCGACGCTGCGCTCGTTGTCCCTGCTCGCTGCGGCCTGGCAGATCCTGCACCACATGCAGGTGACGGTGCTGATCCTGTTCGCCACGCGCGTGCTCGGCCTGTCAGCGGGTGCGATCGGACTTAGCTACATGGCCGGCGGCCTTGGCTGCGTGATCGCGGCGAGCCTCGCCGAGCGCGTCTCGCGCCGCATCGGCGTGGGGCCAGTGATCGTGCACGGACTGTTCCTGACGGCGCTCGGATGGCAGGGATTCGGGCTGATCGGCGGTTCGCCGGCAGTGGCGGCACTCGCGTTGGGGACGTGCATGCTGGTGTTCGATTTCGGCGCCGTCATCTACGCGATCAACTACCTGTCGCTGCGGCAGGCGCTGACGCCGGACCACCTGCTGGGGCGGATGACGGCGACGATGCGCTTCCTCACCGTGGCCGCTGCGCCTTTGGGGTCGCTGGCCGGGGGCGCGCTCGCCACGGTCATCGGATTGCGCCCGACCCTGTGGGTGATCGGCGGCTTCGGGCTCGCGCTGACGCTGGCGGCGGTGCGCTGGTCGCCCGTGCGCAGGCACCGGGGCCTGCCGGCGGTCGCATCCGACTGACGCGCGAAGACCGCCCGGTCACGACCCGGCGCAAATCGGCATCCGCGCATGCGGCGGCCTGCGCGGTGCGGCCCGTCTAGCAGCTGCGGCGCACCTGACTGAGGATGCTCTCGCTCGGCGCGACCGGGTTGCTCAGAACCCGCGGCTCGTTGAGCTGCACGTGGCCGACGTCGAGCTTGCCTTCGGCCTGCTGCATCGCGTCGCCACCGACGCCTTTCTGGTTCTGCATCCGCAGCTCCTGCGACGCGGTGGATAGCGTCACCACCTTGCATTCGCTGCGCTGGGCGGCGGCATTGGCGTAGGCGTCGGGACCGTCGAGCGTTGCGCAGCCGGTCGCCCCGAGCGCCAGCAACGCGGCTGTTCCAATCGTCCATGCGTTCATCGAAGGCTCCTTCGGAGGATCCCGTCATGCAAACAGCATGACGGGCTAGCGTAATCCCGCCGGACTGGCGGGTAAAGCGCCAGTGCCGGCAAATATTTCGCTCCAGATTCTCATAAAGTGAGAATTCAGGCCGCTCAATCTGAGAAACACCCTTCATACTTCGCTCCATTCGACGCGCATCCGGTGCTTCGCATGTCCAGGTCCTCCGTGGGTGATCGATTGCTGAGCCTGCTCGCTGCGATCGCGCGACACGGCGCGCCGGTGCCGGTGAAGGTCCTCGCCAAGTCCACGGGTCAGCCGCTCAGCACGGTCTATCGCAACCTGGCGGCGCTCAGGCGATGGGGGCTCGTAAGCGAGATCGGGCCGGACGCCGGCTACGGCCCCGGACCCGCCAGCATCCAGCTGGCATGGGGGTTCGACACGACGTCGCACCTGATGTCGGTCGCCCGGCCCGAACTGCTGAGACTCGCCGATCGCACCAAGGAAAGCCTGGCGCTGATGGCACCCGTCGCCGGACATGCGATGTGCCTCGACATGGTCGAGAGCTCGCAGTCGTTGCGCTGTTCGTATGCCAAGGGCCGGTCGCTGCCGCTGGTGCGCGGCGCGTCCGCCAAGGCGTTGCTCGCATTTCTGCCCGAAGCGGACCGCGAGGCGATCATCGCAGCCCACCTCGATGCCGCCTCGACCGAGGCTGCGCGGCTGCGCAAGAGCCTGGCGACGATCCGGCGTCAGGGGTACGCGGAGAGCGAAGGCGAGATCGATGCCGGCGTGTGGGGAACGAGCGCGCCGGTGTTCGCGACCCGCGGAGCGGTCGCGGGCGCGATCTCGCTGATGGCGCCGGCGTTCCGCATCGAGCGTAGCCACGACGCGCTCATACGCATGATTGCGCAGGCCGCAGCCCGTGTCAGCAAGCGTCTGCAGTCGACTCACTGAGTTTCCATCACAAGGAGGAACCGCAATGTTCAATCGCATCTGCCGAATCGCCGCCGTCGTCTGCCTCTGCATCGGATTCGCCGGGCCCGCGCTGGCGGCCGACGACACGATCCGGGTGGCGACGGACGCCACGTTTCCCCCGTTCGAGTATTACGCCGGCGGCAAGCGCACCGGCTTCGACATCGCACTGGTGGACGCCATCGGCAAGACGATGGGCAAGAAAATCGAATGGACCGATATCGATTTCAAAGGCCTGATTCCCGGCATCATCTCCAAGCGCTTCGATATGGCCGCGTCGGCCATCTACATCACGCCGGAGCGGGCCAAGGTCGTCGATTTCAGCGAACCCTACTATCCGGGCGGCCTGGTGATCCTGGTGAAGAAGGACAACACGTCGATTCACGGGCCGGAGGATCTCGCCGGCAAGAAGGTTTCGGTCCAGGTGGGCACCAAATCGGTCGGCTTCCTGAAGGACAATTATCCGAAGGTCGACCGGGTCGAGGTCGAGAAGAACGAGGAGATGTTCAGCCTCGTCGATACTGGACGCGTGGACGCCGCCGTGACCGGCAAGCCGGCGGCCAAGCTCTATGCGCAGAAGAATCCGGGGGTGAAGGTGATCGACAAGCAGCTCACCACCGAGGAGTACGGGTTCGCGATCAGCAAGGATGAGCCCGGCCTGGTCAAGGCGGTCAACGAGGCACTGGCGAAGCTCAAGGCCGACGGAACGTACCAGAAGCTGGTGGACACGTGGTTCGAGGGGAGGTAGCGAGCAGCGTCGGTACCGAACCTGGCCGGCCATGAAGCTCGATTTCGGCCCCGTCTGGGCCAACTGGAGCGATCTGGCGCACGGCGCGCTGGTCACCGTCGAGGTGACCGGCGCCGCGCTCGTGCTCGGCTGCCTGCTGGGGCTCCTGGTCGGGCTGCTCCGGCTCGACCCGCGACGGCGCGTCCGCTACGCGCTGGGCAGCGTGTACGTCACCTTCATCCGCGGCACGCCGCTCCTGGTGCAGCTGTTCCTGCTGTTCTTCGGGTTGCCGCAGTTCGGCATCGTCCTGCCGGCGTTCTTCTGCGGCGTGCTCGGGCTGGGCATCTACAGCGGCGCGTATCAGTCGGAGATCGTGCGCGGCGCCATTCAGTCGATCGACAGGGGCCAGATGGAGGCCGCGCGGTCGCTGGGAATGTCGCACGGCATGGCCATGCGCGCCATCATCCTGCCGCAGGCGATCGTGCGCATGATCCCACCGCTCGGCAACGAGTTCATCGCGCTGATCAAGAACTCCGCACTGGTGTCGCTGCTGACCATAAGCGATCTGCTGCACGAGGGGCAGAAGATCATCAGCGTTTCGTACCGATCGCTCGAGGTCTATCTCGCCGTGGCCCTGATCTACCTGCTGCTGACCAACGCCACCGGGTTCGCGCTGCTGCGGCTCGAGCGCCGGCTGCGGGTCGGAGGCCTGGTGCAATGAGCGGCAACGCCCAGGGGCCGGTACTTGCCGTATCGAATCTTTCGAAGTCGTACGGTCCCACCCGGGTGCTCGCCGACGTCGACCTGTCGGTGCAGCCGTCGCAGGTGGTGGTCGTCATCGGCCCGAGCGGCTCCGGCAAGACGACGCTGCTGCGCTGCTGCAACGGGCTCGAAGTCGCCGACCGCGGGCGCATCGAGGTCTGCGGCACGACGCTGTTCAGTGACGGCCGCCTGTTGCGCGATTCCGAGCTCAACGCGCTGCGCACCCGCGTCGGCATGGTGTTCCAGTCGTTCAACCTGTTTCCCCATCTCACCGTGCTGCAGAACGTGACCATCGGACCGCGCAGAATCAGGCGCAAGGCGCCGTCGGAGGCGGTCGAGCAGGCGCGGGCCCTGCTGCACAAGGTCGGGCTCGCGGACAAGGCCGATGCCTTGCCCGGCACCCTGTCGGGCGGGCAGAAGCAGCGGGTCGCGATCGCGCGCGCACTGGCGATGGAGCCGCAGCTCATGCTCTTCGACGAGCCGACGTCCGCGCTGGATCCCGAACTGGTGGGCGAAGTGCTGCAGGTGATGAAGGCACTCGCGCGCGACGGGATGACGATGCTGCTGGTCACCCACGAAATGAATTTCGCCCGCGAAGTGGCCGACGTCGTCGTGGTGATGGATCACGGGCGAACCGTCGAATCAGGACCGCCGTCGACGATCTTCTCCGCGCCTTCCCAGGCGCGCACGCGCGCGTTTTTGCAGGCGGTCATCGAGCGCTGACCATGGCTGCGTCTCCCGTCGCTACCGTGGACAGGCCGTTCGACCCGGACGGGTGGACGGGCCGGTCGGACCTGGACAGCGCGGGAGATACGACGCGCTACCACCAGCGCGTAACCCCCTGGACCGGCGATGCCGAAACGGGCATCGGCCTGATCGGATTCGCCTGCGACGAGGGTGTCCGGCGCAACGGCGGACGCCCCGGTGCCGCGGAGGGTCCGCTCGCGATCCGGCGCGCGCTCGCCAATCTCGCGGTCCACCATGCGACCCCGGTGTACGACTGCGGCGACATCGTCTGTGTCGGCGATGCGCTGGAAGCAGCACAGCTTCGCCTCGCCGCTGCGGTTTGCGGGATCGCCGGCCGGCCGGCACTGCCGGTCGTCCTCGGCGGCGGGCACGAGGTCGCCTATGGAACCTGGCTTGGAATCGCCGACGCCCGGCCCGGCGCGCACCTGCTGATCGTGAATCTCGACGCGCATTTCGACCTGCGTGCGGGTGGCGCGGCGACGTCCGGCACGCCGTTTCGCCAGATCGCCGACGAATGCCGCCGGCGGCGGATTCCCTTCTCCTACGTTTGCCTGGGCATCAGCAGGCCCTCGAATACACTGGCGCTGTTCAGCCGCGCCGCCGCGCTGGACGTCGAATTCTGGCGCGACGAGGAACTGCATTGGCAAGCGCTGTCGTCGGTCGACGACCGACTGCAGCAGCGCATCGCGGCCTGCGACGGCGTTTACCTGAGCATCGATCTCGACGTTCTGCCGGGGGAAAAGGCGCCCGGGGTCTCGGCGCCGGCCGCGCGCGGGGTCTCGCTGGGCATCGTGGAACACCTGGCGGCGACGGTCGCGAAGTCGGGCAAGCTCCTCGGCACCGACATCGCCGAGCTCAATCCCGCGCTCGATCGCGACACCCTGACCGCACGGGTCGCCGCAAGGCTGGTCGACGCGATCGTCATGGCTGCGCAGGTGTCGAATCCGGGCTCGGCGAAATCGGGGTCAGCGAAATTGGGGTCAGAGCGCTGATTCGCCTGTCCTGGCAGCCGCGGTGTCGAGCTGGAACGGGTAGATCGACGGGAGCTCGAGGAGCCGGGTCAGCTCGTCGAGCGCGCGGCGCGACTCGTCGAGCAGCGCCGGGTCGCGCAGGTCGGCCGATTCCAGGCGGTCGCGGTAGTTCCGCCGTATCCAGTTTTCCAGCGCGGCGGCCAGATCCTCGTCCAGGATCACGTTGGGGCGGATCGCCGCGCGCTCGTCCGCGGTGACGGGAACGCGCAGCCGCAGGCAGGCGGGCCCGCCGCCGTTGCGCATGCTCTGGCGCAGTTCGAAGGTCAGGATCTCGGCGATCGGTGCGTCGCCGGTCGTCAGGCGGTCGAGGACCTCGGACGCTGCGCGGTGGGCGCGGCACTCCGCTGGTGCGACCAGCAGAAAGCGGCCGTCGGCGCGCTCGATCAGCTGGCTGTTGAACAGGTAGGTGGCGACCGCATCGGCGAGCGGCAGCTCGGACTCGCGCACGACGATCGAATGGAACGCGGGCCCGACGACGCGCGACAGCGTCCGCAGCAGCGCCGGCTGGTCGACGAACGCCCGCTCGTGGCAGAGCAGGAACCTGCCCTCGCCGACGGCGATGACGTCGTTGTGGAACACGCCGGCGTCGATCGCGTCGGGCCGCTGCTGCGCGAACACGACGCGGGCGGGCTCGAGGCCGTGGCGACGGGCGATCGCCGCGCTCGCCTCGCGCGTCTGCCGCGCCGGGTAGCGTGCGGGCATCGGTCCGGCGCTGAGGCCGCGGCGTCCAAACACGAAGAGCTCGGCGCCGGGCCGGCCGATCGCCTCGCCGAAGCGGGTATGGTTGGCCGCACCCTCGTCGCCGAACTGCGGCGCTGCGGGAAGTGGATCGTGGACGCAGAAGCGCGCCGTATCGGCGAAGATCGCGCGCAGCACGCGCGTGGTCGTCGGCGCCTCCAGCGCGCGGTGGAAATGCGTGACCAGGTTCGCCGGCGTGAAATGCACGCGGCCGTCGGCGCAGTCGGCGGAGGGGCTGACCGTCGCGGCGTTGGCCGCCCACATCGCCGCGGCGGACGAGCAGGCGGCGAGCAGCTCCGGGGCCTGCCGCCCCGCGCGTGCAACGACGTCGGCGTCGCGGCCGTGGAAACCCAGTGCGCGCAGCGCGGCGACGTCCGGCCGTTCCTGCGGTGGCAGCACGCCCTGCGCGATGCCGCGCGCCGCCAGCGCGCGCATCTTCGCGAGACCCTGCAGCGCCGCCTCGCGCGGGTTCGCGATCTGCTGGGCGTTGCGCTCGGCCGCGAGGTTGCCCTGCGCGAGGCCCGAGTAGTTGTGCGTCGGTCCCGGAATGCCGTCGAAGTTCATCGTTCACCCGGCGCGAGCGCGACGACGCGGACGCTGTCGCCCTCGGCCACGCCCAAGGCCTCGGCCGCGTAGGGCAGCAGCGGAAAGCGATCGACGCGTGGCGGGGCCGAGGCCAGCAGCGCGCGGTAGCCCTCGAACCTGCGGTTGCAGACCAGCCACAGGATGTCGTCGCTCAGGCTGTCGGGCACCGGGTCCTGTTCGCCCAGCGTGCAGGGCAACACGGCCGATCGGCGCACGGCGTCGATGTTCGAGGTTGCGCACTCGAGCGTCGGACCCGCATCGAAGATGTCGACGTAGCCGTCGTAGCGGAAGCCCTCCTGCTCGAGCATCGCTCGCGCCGGCGCCGTGTCGGCGTGCACGGCGCCGATCGCCTCGCGCGCGGCGGAAGGAAGCAGGTTCACGTACACCGGGTGCCTCGGCATCAGCTCGGCGATGAACGACTTCTGCCCGGTCCCGGTCAAATAGTCGGCGCGCTTGTACTCCATGGCGAAGAAATGGCGCCCGAGCCCTTCCCAGAACGGGCTCGTGCCGTCGGGCTCGACGCGCCCGCGCAATTCGGCGATCACCTTGTCGGAGAAGCGCGGCGCGAACTCCGCGATGAACAGCAGCCGGCACTTGGCGAGCAGCGCGCCGTTCTTGCCGCGACGGAAACGCTGGTCGAGGAACAGCGAGCACAGCTCGGTATGCCCGGTGTGGTCGTTCGACAGGAACAGCGTGGGCGCGACCGTGTAGACGTCGAGCGCCCGCGACGCGTGGACCAGCGTGCCGACGTGGTAGTTGTACCAGGGCTCGTCGAGCCCGACGGCCGCCTCGATCGCGCTGATGCCGACGACGCGCTGTTCGCCCCCGCGATGGCCTTCCACCAGCACGAACATGAACGTCGTCGCCGCGCGCTCGGCGGCGCCTGCGAATGAGGCAAGCGACCGTTCGATTCGCGCCGCGAGGCGTTCCTCGTCCGCCGGCAGTGTCGTCAGGCCGTGCCCCGTGCGCTCGGACAGCGCGAGCACTGCCGGCAGGTCGTCGCGCGCAATCGGCCTGATGAAGAACATTACAAGAAACTTGGAAATCCGGGACGCACCACGTTTTTTCTCCCTCAACCATCGAGCTCCAGCGCAGCAGAAAAAACGTGGTGCGTCCCGGATTTTCCGTCCAAAACGTGGTGCGTCCCGGATTTTCCGTCCCGGTTTTTTGGCTCAGACGAGCACGGCGTTCAGTGCGCTCTCGAGGCGCGCGAGTCCTTCGAGAATCTCGTCGAGCGATATGACCAGTGACGGCGCGATGCGCAGCACGTCGGGCCCTGCGACCAGCACCAGCAATCCGGCCTCGCCGGCTGCGTTCATCACGTCGATCGAACGGCCACGCCAGGCTTCCGCCAGTTCGCATCCGAGCCACACGCCCTCGCCGCGGAGGTCCGCGAAGACCGGCCGCCGCGCGTTGATCGCTTTCAGTCCTTCCATGAACAGTGCATGACGCGCCTTCACGCCGTCGAGGACCTCGGTGGTGTTGATGACATCGAACACCGCGCCCGCAACCGCACAGGCGAGCGGATTGCCGCCGTAGGTCGTGCCGTGCACGCCGACGGAAAACGCGCTGGCGACCTCGGTCGTCGTCAGCATCGCGCCGATGGGAAAGCCCCCGCCCAGACCCTTGGCGCTGGTCAGGATGTCGGGGACGATCCCTTTCTGCATGTACGCGAACAGCGTGCCGGTGCGTCCCATGCCGCTCTGGATCTCGTCGAGGATCAGCAGCGCGCCGTGCTCGCTGCACAGCCTGCGCGCCGCCTGCAGATAGGCCGGCGTACCCGGCGTCATTCCGCCTTCGCCCTGCATCGGCTCGAGAATCACCGCGCAGATCTCGCTGCCGTGCGCTGCAAATTCCCCTTCGAGTGCCGCGATGTCGTTGTAGTGCAGGTGCGTGATGCCGGTCGGATTGGGCCCGAAGCCGCTCGCGTACCTCGACTGCCCGCCGGCGGTGACGGTGAAGAGCGTGCGGCCGTGGAAGGCGTTGACCGTGGACACGATGCGCGAGCGATGCGGACCGAAGCGGTCGTGCGCGTAGCGCCGCGCGAGCTTCAGCGCCGCTTCGTTCGCTTCCGCCCCGGAATTGCAGAAGAACACGCGCTCGGCGAACGTCGCGTCGACCAACCGCTGGGCGAGGCGCAACGCCGGCTCGTTGGTGAACCAGTTGGAGACATGCCACAGCGTGTTCGCCTGCGCGTCGATTGCCCTGACCATCGCCGGGTGGCAGTGTCCAAGCGCGGTGACGGCGACGCCGCTCGCGAAGTCGATGTACATCCTGCCCGCCTGGTCCCAGACACGCGAACCTTCGCCGCGCACCGGCACGAACTGCGCGGGCGCGAAGCAGGGAACCATCAGCTGGTCGAACAGCGCACGTGTCACCGGCATGGTTGCGGCGCCGCTGCTCGCGGCGATCGTTTCGCTGCGCGACGACGCGGCAATGGCCGCCTGGGCCGCCTTGGAAATGGACATGGGTGGGCGCGGATGCAAAGGTCGGCTCGCGCTCAGCCGGCGGCGGCGACGACCTGCATCTCCACGCGGTAGGCGGGGTTGGCGAGCTTCGCCTGCACGGTCGCGCGCGCCGGCGTCTCGCCCGCAGGAACCCAGGCGTCCCAGACCGCGTTCATCGCCGCGTAGTCGGCCATGTCGGCCAGGTAGATCGTCACCGACAGGATGCGCGTCTTGTCGGTCGCGGCTTCGGCGAGCAAGCGGTCGACCTGCTTCAGCACCGAGCGCGTTTGTGCGTCGATGCCTGCGCTCGGATCCTCGGCCACCTGACCGGCGAGATAGACGAGGCGTCCGCCAGCAGGCGGCGCGTAGATGACCAGGTCGGAGAGGCGCTTGCCGACGTTACGGCGCTCGATCGTCATGGTGCTATCCTGCGAAACGCTTTTTCGATACGTCATAGTGTAGTCGAAAATGTCATCCCGCCTTACGCTGACGGCCGGCGCGCTGCTGATGGCGGCCGCGGTCGCGCTGGGCGCGCTCGGCGCGCATGCGTTGAAGGCGCGCCTGTCGCCCGACGCGCTCGAGCTGTGGCGCACCGCAGTCACCTATCACGCGTGGCATGCGCTGGCGCTGCTTGGCATCGGGACGCTGCAGATGCTGATGCCCCAGCGCACCGGCCTCGGCCGCGTTGCGCTGCTCTTCATGGTAGGCATCGCGCTGTTCGCCGGAAGCCTGTATGCGATGGCGCTGGACGGCGGACGTGCCTGGGGTTACGTCACGCCGTTCGGCGGGCTCGCCTTCATCGCCGGCTGGGTGATGCTGGCAGTCACCGTGGCGCGCGCGAAATTGGGGTCAGAGCTGTATTAACGGGGAAATGGGGTCAGAGCTGTAATAACTCTGGGGAAAAATGGGGTCAGGGGAAAATGGGGTCAGGGGAAAATGGGGTCAGAGCTGTAATA
>JAGXBK010000262.1 GCA_018971195.1 Betaproteobacteria bacterium | reverse complement strand
GCATCGGCACGATCACGCTGTGCGATGCCGATCGCGTCGACCTGACGAACCTGCAGCGCCAGATCCTCTATGCCACCGGAGATGTCGGAGCGCGCACGGTCGAGGCGGCAGCGGCGCGGCTTTCCGCGATCAATCCCGAAGTCGCGCTGCGGACCATCGCCGCCCGCGTCGGCCCTGCCGAGCTCGAGACCCTGGTCGCCGACGCCGACGCCGTCATCGACTGCTCCGACAACTTCGACACCCGCCACGCGATCAACCGCGCCTGCGTCGCAGCGCGCAAGCCGCTGGTATCCGGTGCCGCCATCCGCTTCGACGGCCAGGTCGCGGTATTCGACGCCCGCGATCCGGCGAGCCCCTGCTATCACTGCCTGTTCGGCGAGGGCGACGATCTCGAGGAGACGCGTTGCGCGACGATGGGGGTGTTCGCGCCGCTGGTCGGCATCGTCGGCGCCACGCAGGCGGCCGAAGCGCTGAAGCTCGTCGCCGGCGCCGGAGCCTCGCTCGCCGGGCGCCTGCTGGTCCTCGATGCGCTCGCCATGCACTGGCGGGAGCTCAGCGTCCCGCGCGACCCGGAATGCCCGGTCTGCCGCGGGCGTCCCGAAGCGTAGCCGCGGTCAGCGACGACGCGCTGCCGCCACGACCCGCTCGCAGGCCGCGGCCTCGCCGTCCTTCGCCTGCGCACTGACCCAGGCATCGAATTCGTCGACCCCCCGCGTGCGCACGCGGCTGTCCGGCGATTCGAACGCCGTCTCGAAGTCGGGCTCGGCCAGCGTGCAGCGCGCGCTCGCTTCGAGGATCCTCGCGGACTGCACCCGGGCCGCCGCGCGGGATCTCGCATCGGCGGCGTCGATTTCGGCGATGCGCGCCCCGGCGCGACGCAGCGCGAACGTCGCCGCGCGTTCGCCCATCGCCGTCCCGAGCTTCGCGCAGGCAACGCGCATGGGCTCGCTGCGGCCTCCCGGGTCGGCGCACAGCAGGTGCAGCGCGCGGGTCCAGCCGAGGTCATGCTCGAGCGCGTAGGTCGCCGCGGCCTTGGCCTTGGCGACCGGGTCGATGTCGATCGCCAGCGGCCGCAGGTAGCCCCACCACTGCTGCGGACCCTCGCTCCAGTAGTCGTCGTAGCGGGGCGCCGCCGCCGCCTCGTCGACATACGCGACAGCGGCGTCCGCCTGGCCGCGCTCGAGCGCGCGGAACCCCAGCAGGAAGGTCGGGACGCCGTTGGCGGCGTCGCGGATCGCCCAATCCGCGAGCCGGTCGACAGCCGCGCACGCCGGAAGCTGCGGCCGCGTCGGCTGCATGCACGCGAAGGCGAGCGATGCGAGGTAGAGGCGATTGTCGGGTGCATCGACGCGAGCGGACGCGAGGTTCTTCACCTTGGACTCGATGTCGGTGAGGTCGAACTGCGCGGCGAGCCAGTGCCCGCGCGGATCGCTCGGGGCGAGCAGACGCAGGCGCAGGTCGGTGTCCAGGCGGTCGAGCGTCGCGCGCCAGCGCGATGGGGACGGTTTGGATGCGGCCCCGATCGCTGCGCTGGCCGCGTCGGGCAGCACTGCCGACGGCTGCGCGGGAGGCGCCTTGGCCCCGTTGCCCTCCACGACAGGTGCGAGCGGCGGCGGCTCCATCGGGTTGCGCGGCTGCGCAGCTGCGAAGGCGGGAATCGCGGCGAATGCAATCGCGGCGAGCAATGCAGTGCTGCGCATATTCGGGTGTGTCATCAATCCATCCTGGGTATCCGGGGGACAGTACCGCAGTTCGATCACATGCTCAAATGGCGATTCAGTGGCGATGTCTCGGCTTCGGTGCCAGCGGTGCCAGTGCTGAGGGCGGCGGGCGAGGGCACGTCTGCGTGCTCGAAGTGCGCAATCGCCGGCCGGCGGGTCCCGGCGCGCCATCGCTCGAGAACATCTTGCCTTCAGCGCGCCTGCCGGGCTCGCTTGCCGCGCCACCCGTGACGGCCGTCGCGCACGCTCGCACTCGACATCCCCTCGCCCGCCGCCCCGATGCGTCGGTGCCGATCCGATGCGTGCCGATGCTCACCCTCCGGATCCTCGCCGACGCCTCGCCGGGCGTGTGGTGGCCGGTACTGTGGCCGGGCGCCTGCGGCGCAGTCGTCGCAAAGCGGGTGCTGCGGTCAGCGAGCCCG
>JAGXBK010000090.1 GCA_018971195.1 Betaproteobacteria bacterium | reverse complement strand
CCCGACACGACGAAATCTCCGATCGATACCTCGGCATCGATCTCGCCGTCGATCAGGCGCTGGTCGATGCCTTCGTAGCGCCCCGCGACCAGCACGATGCCCCGTTCACTGCCCTGCGCCAACGCCATCACCGCAGCGTGGGTGAGCGGCGCTCCGGCGGGCGACAGGCACAGCGTCCGCGACGCCGCGGCACCGTGCGCCGACTGCGCCGCCCGCGCGGCCGCGAGCGCCTGCGACAGGGGCTCGGCCATCATCACCATTCCGGGACCCCCGCCGTACGGGCGGTCGTCGACGGTCCGGTGGACATCGGCCGTGAAATCGCGGGGGTTCCACAAGCCGAGCTGCCACAACCCGCGCCCCAGCGCGCGGCCGGTCACGCCGAACCCGGCTGCGTGCGCAACCATGTCCGGAAACAGCGTCACGACATCGATGCGCATGGCTTCCGCCACATCCCGGACCGGCCGCCACGGCGCCCGCCGCGGACGTCCTTCAGTAATCCGCCGGCCAATCGACATCGATGCGTTTCGCGTCGACATCGACCTGCACCACGAACTGTCCCACCCACGGAATCAGTCGCTCGACGCCGGCCTCGTTCCGGACCTGCAACAGCGGGTGAGCGCCGCTTTCCACGAATCCTGCCACGCGACCGAGCGCGATGCCTTCGCGGTTCGCCACCGCCATGCCGACCAGATCGCTCTGGTAATACTCGCCCGCCGCGAGCTCGGGCAGGTCCTGCCGCCGGAGGCCGACTTCCGCGCCGCGCAACGCCGCCGCCGCCTCGCGCGTGCCGATGCCCTCGATCTGCGCTACCAGCATCGCCCCCTGCGCCCGTGCCGATTGGACCTGATGCGGCTGCCATTGCGTCGGCGCCGCCCGCGTTCGCAGCCACCATCGCCGGTGATCCAGCAGCGCCGCGCGATCGGCGGACAGCGGCAGCACCTTGATCGCCCCGCGCACGCCGTAGGGCGCCGCGACACGGCCCATCACGACGACGGCGCGGGCTTCCCCGAGCTTCAGGCGGCGGTCGCGGGCGCCGGCTTCGCCGCGCGCTCGACCAGCATGGCGACCGTATCGGAGAGCTTCGCGCCGTGCTCCCGCCAGTACGCGATGCGGTCCTGCGCGATGCGCAGGCTTTCTTCGTGGTCCGCCGCCACCGGGTTGTAGAACCCGACGCGCTCGATGAATCGCCCGTCGCGGCGATTGCGCGAATCGGTGACGACGACGTTGTAGAACGGCCGCTTCTTGGCGCCGCCGCGAGCCAATCTGATCACTACCATGTCGACGATTCCTGGTTGGGCCCCCGGATCCTGCGTGGGTGCCGCGTCCAAATGGCGAAAAGCCGATAATTATACTGCCGCTTCGGTACCTTGACCAGCACGACTTTACGCGCGGCTCAGCGCATCCCCGGCATCAGGTTCTTCAAGCCGCGAAGCATCTTCTGGGGCCCCTTGGCGACCATTTTCATCATTTTCTGAGTCTGCTCGAACTGGTTCAGTAGTTGGTTCACCTCCTGCACCGAGACGCCCGCGCCGGCGGCGATCCGGCGCTTGCGCGACGCCTTGAGCAGCTCGGGCTTCGCCCGCTCCTGCGGCGTCATCGAATTGATGATTCCCTCCAGCCGCGCCACCTTGCGGTCGTCGAGGGTCGCGCCCTGCGCCGCGCGCGCGAGCTCGGCCGGCAGCTTGTCGACCAGCGCCGCGAGCCCCCCCATCTTGCGCATCTGGGCGATCTGTCCCTTGAAATCCTCGAGGTCGAAGGCCTTGCCGGCCTTGACCTTCCTGGCGAGCTTCTTCGCCTCCTCGATGTCGACCGAGCGGTGGGCGTCCTCGATCAGCGACAGGACGTCGCCCATGCCCAGGATGCGCGAGGCCATCCGCTCGGGGTGGAACACCTCGAGCCCGTCGATCTTCTCCGACATGCCGGCGAACTTGATCGGGGCGCCGGTGACCTCGCGTACCGACAGCGCCGCTCCGCCGCGGGCGTCGCCGTCGAGCTTGGTCAATATCACGCCGGTGAGCGGCAGCGCATCGCGGAACGCGCGGGCGGTGTTCACCGCGTCCTGGCCCTGCATCGAATCGACGATGAACAGCGTCTCGACCGGCTTGACTGCCGCGTGCAGCTCGGCGATCTCACGCATCATCGCCTCGTCGATCGCGAGGCGCCCGGCGGTGTCGACGATCAGCACGTCGTGGTAATGCCGTCGCGCCCAGTCGAGGGCGGAGGTCGCGATGTCGACCGGTTTCCGGTCCGCGGTCGACGGGAAGAATTCGGCGCCAACCTGTCCCGCCAGTGTCTGGAGCTGCAGGATCGCCGCGGGGCGGTAGATGTCGGCGGAGGCCAACAGCACCTTCTTTTTCTGCGCGATCAGCCATCGCGCGAGCTTGGCCGCCGTCGTCGTCTTGCCGGCGCCCTGCAGGCCCGCCAGCAGGATCACGGCCGGCGGCTGGACCGCGAGATCGAGCGGCTGGGCCGTGCCGCCCATCAACGCGGTCAACTCGCGCGCGACGACGCTGATCAGCGCCTGGCCGGGCGTCAGCGAGCCGACGACTTCAGTCCCGACCGCCTTTTCGCGAAGCCCCGCAATGAAGGTCTTGACCACCGGCAACGCGACATCGGCTTCGAGCAGCGCGAGGCGCACCTCGCGCAGCGCGTCCTGGATGTTGGCGTCGGTGAGTCGCGCCTCGCCACGCAGCGTCTTGACGACGCGCGACAGGCGCTCGGTAATGGTATCGAACATGGGAGTCCCGCCCCACGGTCCGGCGGCGAATGTCGCGCGGGCGCTGAGGTAAACTTGATCGGCGATGATCATTCTACTGCACGTGCTCGTTGCGGCGCTCTACGCAGCGGCCGGATGGGCGCTGTGGCCGCGCGGGTCCGCAGCGGCGCCTGCTCACCGCGAAGCGGGATTGGCATTGCTCGCCGGCGCTCTCGCTCTCCACGGCGTCGCGATATTCCAGGCCACCGCCCGGCCGGACGGTCTCGACCTGTCACTGGTCAACGCGCTGTCGCTGGTCGCCGGGCTCGCGGTTCTGGTCGCCTGGCTGACCGGCGTGATGCGAACGCTCCCCGGCGTGACCGCCGTCGTGCTCCCGGTCGCCGCGGCCTGCGTGCTGCTGCCTCCGCTTGCCGCCTCGCCGCACCGCATTCCCTACGCGGACGAGCCCTGGGCTGCGGCCCACATCGGCGTTGCGCTCGTCGGCTACGCATTCCTGGTCGTCGTCGCGCTGCAGGCGCTGGTGATGACCGGGCTGGAGAGTCGCCTGCATCGCGGCCTTCCCGACGCGGCGACCGGCGCCAGCCCGCCGCTCCTGACGCTGGAGCGCTACCTGTTCCGGCTGATCGCCGCCGGCTTCGTGCTGCTGACGCTGACGCTCGTGAGCGGCATCCTGTTTTCGGAGCAGCTCTTCGGCAAGCCGGTCACGTTCACCCACAAGAACGTGTTCTCGGTCGCCGGATGGCTCGCATTCGCCATCCTGCTCTACGGCCGCTGGCGCTATGGCTGGCGAGGTCGCACCGCGCTAAAATGGATCCTCGGCGGAACGCTGTTGCTCGCGCTCGGCTACCTCGGCAGCAAGTTCGTGCTCGAGATCCTGCTGCGCCGCTAACCCCGGGGGAAAATGGGGTCAGAGCTGTAATACTTCGGAAAATGGGGTCGGAGCCGCAATGCTTGTCGGGCGAGCACGGCGCTCTTGCGGAGAGCGAAGCATTACCGCTCCGACCCCATATTCGGCCATCTTCCGAAGTATTACAGCTCTGACCCCAATTTCAGCGGCGTGGACGACATCCCCCTGGGTTCCATCGCTGTCGCGTTGGTCGTCCTGCTGATCGTGTCGGGATTCTTCTCGATCGCCGAGACGGCGATGATGGCCGCGAACCGCTACCGCCTGAAGCACCAGGCGCAGCGTGGTGCGCGCGGCGCAAGGCTCGCGCTGTCGCTGCTTGCGCAGACCGACAGGCTGCTGGGCGTCATCCTGCTCGGCAACAACCTGATCAACGCCGCGGCGGCGACGCTCGCAACCGTGATCACCGTGCGCCTGTTCGGCCAGGGGCAATGGCCGCTGGCGCTTGGCACCGTCGCCGTGACCTTTCTGATCCTGGTCTTCTCGGAGATCACGCCCAAGGTGGTCGGCGCCGCCTATGCCGACCGGCTTGCGCCGCTGGTCAGCTACGCGCTGGTGCCGATGCTTCGCGTGGCGCGCCCGATCGTCTGGTTCGTGAACCTGTTCGTGCAGGGCGTGCTGAAGATCGTTCGCTTCAAGCCTGCCGCGGAAACCTCGACGACACTGACCCAGGAGGAGCTGCGCTCGCTGGTGCTCGAGGGCGCGCAGTATTTCCGTGGCAAGCACAAGACGATGCTGGCGAACCTGATGGACCTGGAGGCGATCAGTGTCGACGATGTCATGACGCCGCGCAGCCAGATCCATGCCCTCGACCTGTCCGAAAAGCCTGCCCTGCTGCGCCAGCAGCTCGCGACCTCCTATCACACGCGGTTGCCCGTGTACGAGGGCTCGCTCGACAACATCATCGGCATGCTGCCGGTCAAGAGTGTCGTCCACGTGCTGGCGGGTGGCGAGCTCGATGCGGAGCGCCTGCGCTCGCTGCTGCGCGCGCCGTATTTCGTGCCGCTGGGAACGCCGCTGCTCACGCAGTTGCAGCAGTTCCAGGCCGACCGGCAGCGGATCGGCCTGGTCGTCGACGAATACGGCGAGTTGCAGGGACTGGTGACCATCGAGGACATCATCGAGGAGATCATCGGCGAGTTCACGACGCAGGCGCCCGGCGGCGCACAGACCTTTCGCCGCGAGGCCGACGGCAGCGTCATCGTCGACGGCATGGTCCCGCTGCGCAGCCTCAACCGGCGCCTGGGGACCCAATTCGCGCTGGACGGTCCCAAAACCCTCAACGGCCTGATCGTCGAACACCTGGGCGAGATCCCGGATGCCGGAACCCGTTTCGACATCGAGGGCCAGCGTGTCGAAATCCTGCAGACTCAGGACCGCGCGGTCAAAGTCGTCAAGCTGCTGCCACCCGTCGGGCGCCCCGTGCCGCCAGCGCCTTTACAAACCCAGGTCGAGCGGGCATCATCCTGACGGCAAGTTTTATGCGAATGGAATACGGGCGCTGCCGATGGGAGTCGAGGTTTCGGCATGACAATTGCTTAAACCAAGCTTTGCTCTGACGGCGCTCGTCTCGTGCTTCACCCCTCGATTCGGACGAGCGCCACGCGCAGTACCTGACACGGACATCGATGGCCACCCACGCCGCCACCCGCAACATCAGCGGACTCGCCCGCGCCCTGGCGCAGCACGGGGTCATGTCGGAGTCCGAAGCGGAAGCCCTGCAGGGACAATCCCAGTCCGCCGGCATTTCCTTCGCCGAGCAGGTTCTGTCCGGCAAGCGCCTGTCCGCCCAGCAGCTCGCGGTGTTCGCCTCGCGGGCCTTCGGCGTGCCCCTGCTCGACCTCGCCGGCTTCGACCTCGACCAGGTCAACCGCGACTACTTCGACGCGCGGATGGCCCAGACGCGGCGGGTTCTGCCGCTGCACAAGCGCGGCAACCGTCTCTACGTCGCCACCTCCGATCCTGCGAACCTGCAGGCCCTCGACGAGGTCCGGTTCAAGACCAACCTCGTCGTCGAGCCGGTCGTCGTCGAGGACGACAAGCTGGCGCAGGCGATCGCCAGGATCGCCGAAGCGACCGGCGCCACGCTGAAGGACATCGCGGCGCTCGAGGACATCGAAGTCGCCCTCGAGGACGGCTCCCCGCAATCCTCGTCGCAGGCCGACGAGGAAAGCGAGGTCGAGGACGCCCCGGTCGTCCGCTACATCCAGAAAGTGCTGCTCGACGCCATCAGCGCCGGCGCCTCCGACATCCATTTCGAGCCGTACGAGAGGTTCTACCGGATCCGCTATCGCCTCGACGGCATCCTGATGGAAATCGCGCAGCCGCCGCTCGCAATCAAGGACAAGGTCGCCTCGCGGATCAAGGTGATCAGCAAGCTCGACATCTCCGAGAAGCGCGTGCCGCAGGACGGGCGCATGAAGCTCGTGCTGTCGAAGACGCGCGCGATCGACTTCCGCGTCTCGACGCTGCCCACGCTGTTCGGCGAGAAGATCGTGATGCGGATCCTCGACTCGTCGGGAATCCGCCTCGGCATCGAGGCGCTGGGCTACGAGCCCGACCAGCAGCAAGCGCTGCTGGCCGCGATCGGCCGCCCCTACGGGATGATCCTGGTGACCGGCCCGACCGGCAGCGGCAAGACGGTCTCGCTGTATTCGTGCCTGCACATTCTGAACCAGCCGGGCGTCAACATCGCGACCGCGGAGGATCCGGCGGAAATCCAGCTCCCCGGTGTCAACCAGGTGAACGTCAATGACAAGGCGGGCCTCACCTTCGCGACCGCGCTGCGCGCGTTCCTGCGCCAGGACCCGGACGTGATCATGGTCGGCGAAATCCGCGACCTCGAGACCGCCGACATTGCGATCAAGGCGGCGCAGACGGGCCACCTGGTGCTGTCGACGCTGCACACGAACGACGCGCCGTCGACGCTGGTCCGGATGATGAACATGGGCGTGGCCCCGTTCAACGTCGCCTCGTCGGTGCACCTGATCGTCGCCCAGCGCCTCGCACGCAAGCTGTGCCTGCAGTGCCGGCAGCCCGAGGACATCCCCCCCGAAGCGCTGTTGCGCGCGGGATTCGGCGAACCGGACCTCGACGGAAGCTGGCAGCCTTTCGGACCCGTCGGCTGCGACCACTGCAAGGGCACCGGCTACAAGGGCCGCACCGGCGTCTACGAGGTGATGCCGATCAGCGATGACATGCGCCAGCTCATCATGCGCGAAGGCAACTCGCTGGAAATCGCCGAGCTGGCCGGGCGCGAAGGCATGCGCAACCTGCGTCAGTCGGGGCTGCTCAAGGTCAAGGCCGGCATCACCTCCCTCGAGGAAATCGAGGCAGTGACCAACGAGTAATCGCCAGGCGAGCGCATTCGAGGACCCCCAATGGCCACCGCTAGCATCCCGCGCAGCAACCGCAAACCCCGCGAGCTCACGTTCCTGTGGGAAGGCGTCGACCGCAGCAAGAAGCCGGTGCGCGGCGAGTTGCGGGCGATCTCGGAAACGGTGGCGACGACCCAGCTGCGGCGGCAGGGAATCCGCGTCGACAAGATCAAGCGCCAGGCCTTTCGCGGCGGGCGCTCGATCAGCGACAAGGACATCGCGTTCTTCACGCGCCAGCTGGCGACCATGCTGCGCGCCGGCGTGCCCCTACTCCAGTCCTTCGACATCATCGCCCGCGGCAGCAGCAACGCGCGCTTCTCGCGGCTGATGCTCGACATCAAGAACAAGGTCGAGACGGGCTCCAGCCTGTCGCAGGCTTTTCGCGAGCACCCGAACCATTTCGATCCCCTCTACTGCAACCTGGTGCAGGCGGGCGAGACCGCGGGCATGCTCGACGGAATCCTCGACCGGCTCGCGACCTACCAGGAGAAGATCCTCGCGATCAAGAGCAAGATCAAGTCGGCGCTGTTCTACCCGATCTCGGTGATCGTCGTCGCGATCGTCGTCGTCTGGGTGATCATGGTATTCGTGATCCCGGCGTTCAAGCAGGTGTTCACGAGCTTCGGCGCCAACCTGCCCTGGCTCACGCAGGTCGTCATCGACATCTCCGACTTCTTCGTCAAATGGTGGTGGGCGATCTTCATCGTGCTGATCGGCGCGTTCGTCGGCATCAAGCTGGCGATCAAGCGCTCCGAGGCGCTGCGCTACTGGATCCACCGGATGATGCTGAAGCTGCCCATCGTCGGCGCGATCCTCGAGAAGGCGACGATCGCACGCTGGACGCGCACGCTGCAGACGATGTTCGCGGCGGGCGTGCCGCTGGTCGAGTCGCTGGACGCCGTCGGCGGGGCCTCGGGCAACATGGTCTACATCGCGGCGACCAAGCGCATCCAGACCGATGTCAGCACCGGAACGAGCCTCACCAACGCGATGGGGGCGACCAACCTGTTCCCGTCGATGGTGCTGCAGATGACGCAGATCGGCGAGGAATCCGGGTCTCTGGACAACATGCTCGGCAAGATTGCCGATTTCTACGAGCGCGAGGTCGACGACGCAGTCGCGGCCCTGTCGAGCCTGCTCGAGCCGGTGATCATCGTATTCCTCGGGGTCGTGGTCGGCGGCCTCGTCGTCGCCATGTACCTTCCGATCTTCAAGCTGGGCGCGGTGATTTGACGCCGTCTGCGGGGGCGCCCGGGTTCGCCGACCGCCCCGCAGCGGGTTGACAGGCTCGGCGCGATGCCCGTGAGTCCGCTCGCAGCCGTTGCGATCGCGCTGGTCGTCGGCCTGTGCGTCGGCAGCTTCCTGAACGTCGTCATCCATCGGCTGCCGAAGATGATGGAGCGCGACTGGCGCGCGCAGTGCGCCGAGATGCGTGGCGAGCCGGTTCCGCGGGAGGACCCGCCCACCTACAACCTTGCCGTGCCGCGCTCGGCATGTCCCGCCTGCGGGCACCGGATCGGCGTGCTGGAGAATGTTCCCGTCGCCTCGTGGCTCGCGCTGCGCGGCCGCTGCTCGGCCTGCGGCAAGCCGATAGCGTTGCGCTACCCGCTGGTCGAGGCCCTGGGCGGCCTGCTCGCCGCGTACGCGATATGGCGATTCGGCGCGACGTGGAAGGGACTCGGCGCATGCGTGATGCTGTGGACCCTGGTCGCGCTCACGTTCATCGACTTCGACACCCAGTACCTGCCGGACAACCTGACGCTGCCGCTGCTGTGGGCAGGGCTCATCGCCAACCTCTTCGGCGTCTTCGTGCCGCTCGCCGACGCGGTGGTCGGTGCGGTCGCGGGGTATCTCGCGCTGTGGGTGGTCTACTGGGTGTTCAAGCTCGTCCGCGGCAAGGAAGGGATGGGGTACGGCGACTTCAAGCTGCTCGCGGCACTGGGTGCATGGCTCGGCTGGCAGATGCTGCCGCTGATCGTCCTGCTGTCCTCGGTCGTCGGCGCGGGCATCGGCCTGATGCTGATCGCGTTCAAAGGCCGCGACCACCGCGTGCCGCTGGCGTTCGGGCCGTACCTGGCGATCGCCGGGGGGGTCGCGCTCTTCTTCGGACCCGCGCTGGTCCGCGGCTTCTACCCGTAATGGCTTCGCTGGTCGTCGGGCTCACCGGCGGCATCGGCAGCGGCAAGTCGAGGGTCGCTGCGGCCTTTGCCGCGCGTGGCGTCGATGTCCTCGATGCGGACGACGTCGCGCACGCGGTCAGCAGGCGCGGTGCGCCCGGCCATCGCGCGGTCGTCCAGGCGCTCGGACCCGAGTTCGTGGGCGCCGACGGCGAGCTCGACCGGGCGAAGCTACGGGACCGCGCATTTGTTGACCACGCATTCCGGCGCCGGCTTGAAGCGCTGCTGCACCCGCTGATCGCGGCCCGCATCGAGGACGGGATCGCCCTCTGGCATGGCCCCTACGGACTGCTGGTCGTGCCGCTGCTGCTCGAGCGCGGCGGCCTGCGCTCACGCGTCGCGCGCGTGCTGGTCGTCGACTGTCCCGAGGACGAGCAGATCCGCCGCGTGCGGCTGCGCAGCGGCCTTGCCGAGGACGAGGTGCGGGCGATCATGGCGACGCAACTGCCGCGTGCCGAGCGCCTCGCGCAGGCGGACGACGTCATCGACAACGCCGGCCCGGACACCGACATCGAGCCCCAGGTCGACCGGCTCGACCGGCGCTACCGCGAGCTCGCGCAACGGGCATCCCGGCCCGTGGACCCGCGGAAACCATGATCGGAGCGCCTGGATTAGGGCAGAATGGCGCCCTGAACCGATAGTGCCACGCTGGTGATTCGCTACGAGCATCCACTGAACGAACGGATCCGCACGCTGATGCGGCTCGAGGACCTGTTCGCCCGGGTCTCGTTCTTCTCCGCGCGCGACAGCGCACAGGATCACCACGCCGCGCTCCTCTCGCTGTTCGAGATCACCGACGTTGCCGCGCGCGCCGATCTCAAGACCGACCTCCTGCAGGAGCTCGAGCGGCAGAGGCAGCTCCTCGGGCCGCTGCGCAGCAACCCGCAGATCGACCAGGACGCGCTCGCGCGCCTGCTCGCGGAGGTCGACCAGGTCACGGCGGGCCTGCTCGCCCAGGCAGGCAAGGTCGGAATGCATCTGCGCGAGAACGAGTGGCTGATGGCGATCAAGCAGCGTGCCGCCATTCCAGGTGGCGTGTCGGAGTTCGACCTCCCCGCATACCATCACTGGCTGAACCGCGACGCCGCGGCGCGCCATGGCGACCTCACCGGCTGGATCGAGCCTTTCGAGCCGATCCGCATCGGCTCGGCGATCGTGCTGCGCCTGCTGCGCGAGAACGGCCGCTCGAGCCGGCATACGGCGTACCGCGGCGTCTTCCAGCTGATGCTGACGACGACCAAGGTCGCGCAACTGCTGCGAATCGTGCTCGAGCAGGAGCTGTCCTGCGTGCCCGAGATCAGCGCCAACAAGTACGCGCTCAACATCCGCTACATCGGCGTATCCGGGATGAATCGCGGAAACGTCGTCGATCAGGACATCGATTTCGAGCTCACCTTCTGCAATCTCTGACCCGGTTTCCGCTCGCTGCGCGTCCCGGGCAGCGCGACGGTCCGCCCCGCTCGACCGCGGTCACAAGCCGTACATCGCAAAGTCGACGCCAGGATAGAACGCAAACGGTTCCCTGAGCCGGGCGCGCTGCGCAGGCGTCAGCACCGCCGCTCCCTCGCCGGTACCGCCCGTCCGGAATGTCGCGTAGCGCTGCTCGAGGAGCTCGTCGTCGACGATCACGGACGGCGAGGCGCCGAGGAACGCGAGAATCTGATCGAGCGTCTTGCGCTTGCCGGGGATCAGCTGCTCGTAGGTGACCCACAGCGCATCGACCGCATGCCGTTCGCACAACCGGAACCACGAGACATAGAAGTTGACGAACCAGGGAACCGCGAGCGCGATGATCATGTCGAGCAGGCGCTCATCGCTGAGTTCCGCGATGCACTGGTCCTGCCAGACGAATGAGTAGCCGATCAGCCCGCTGCCATACGCGGGCTGCTGCGCCTTCCGGCGAAAATCGTGCGCGAGGCTCACCACGATGTCGTCGATCCGCCGGACCAGGATGAGCGGTCGAATGCCGAACATTCGCATCAGCGACGCGTTGTGATAGCTGCCCTTCATGTGCAGCTGGGAGACGCAGCCGCTGCGGTTCACCAGGCACAGCGCAGGCAGGTAGAGA
>JAGXBK010000261.1 GCA_018971195.1 Betaproteobacteria bacterium | reverse complement strand
GCGCCCGCGCAGGCTGGGAAACATCTGCGCGACACGGGTGCCGGCATCCTTGCGCGAGGTGATCGCACGCACGTCCGCCTGCGGATGCTGCGCGAGGATGCGCAGCAGTTCGACGCCCGTGTAGCCGGTGCCGCCGACGATGCCGATCTTGATCATGGTTCCGACCCGAGGTGTGGGGGATTCTAGAATGAAAAAGAGACCGGGAACGAACGAAGTCCGAAGAATGAAAAAGGCCGCGCTGGGCGGCCCTTTTTCGGTTGCTGCTCGAAATCGCGTCTAGCGCTTCGAGAACTGCTTGCGGCGCCGCGCCTTGTGCAGGCCGACCTTCTTTCGCTCGACCTCGCGCGCATCGCGCGTCACGAGCCCGGCTTTCGAGAGCGCAGGCTTCAGCTGCGCGTCGTAATCGATCAGCGCGCGGGTGATCCCATGGCGGACCGCGCCGGCCTGGCCCGACTCGCCGCCGCCGATGACGTTGACCATGATGTCGAACGTCTTCTCATGGCTCGTAAGCACCAGCGGCTGGCGGGCGACCATGCGTCCGGTCTCCCGCGTGAAGAACTGGTCGATCGGTTTGTCGTTGACGACGATCTTGCCGTCGCCGCTCTTCAGGAACACGCGCGCCACCGAAGTCTTGCGGCGTCCCGTGCCATAGTAGTAGTTGCCGATCATTGCAGTCGAGAGTGAGTGTAGACGGTGGGTGGTCGCTGCGTGGTCGCTTGCGGGAATACGCTCAGAGGTCCAGCGTGACGGGCTGCTGCGCCGAGTGCGGATGGGCCGGGCCCGCGTAGCACTTGAGTTTCTTGATCATCGCGTAGCCCAGCGGGCCCTTGGGCAGCATGCCCTTGACGGCCTTTTCCAGTGCGCGCCCCGGGAAGCGGGATTGCATCTCGCCGAACGTCGTCGTCGTAATGCCGCCCGGGTAGCCGCTGTGCCGGTGATAGACCTTGTCGTCGATCTTGTTGCCGGTGACCCGGATCTTGTCGACGTTGGTGACGACGATGAAGTCGCCGGTGTCCATGTGCGGCGTAAAGATCGGCTTGTGCTTGCCGCGCAGGCGGGCGGCGATCTGGGTCGCGAGGCGGCCCAGCACCTTGTCGGAGGCGTCGACGACGTACCAGCCGCGGGTGATGTCGCGGGGCCGGGCGGAAAAGGTCTTCATCTGGATTCTGCGTCCGATCCGATCGTATTGCGGGTTCTGTCCCTGGCGGCGTAAACTGCCGCGCCCGGATTCAGCAAAGTCAATAAGTATACTATTCTTGGCCAAACTGCGTCAATGCGGGCGAGAGGCAGGGGTCATCGCCGGCGGAGGTCCGGGCGCTGTATGGGTCCCGGCGTCGCGTCGCGTGAGCGCGCCGCCCTTACCGGTTCCGCGGACGGCGCTTCCGACACAGGATGGTGCAGCGCAGTACGGCACGAGTCGATAAAAAAAGGCGCGATCCTGAGGATCGCGCCGAGGATTCCGCCATAGGAGGAGAATGGAGGAATATGTCCGCGGTGCCGAAGGAGGAGGTGGCAGGGCCGCGAACAGTTACAAGGATTCCATATTGCGGCGCACAATGCAAGTCTCGCACACAAATTTTTTCGATTTGGACGCCGTCGACCCAATCGGTCGCCTCGCGGCCCGTCAGGCAGGAACGCCATGAAAACCAGGGTCAAGTGGGTCGAGGGCGTGTCGTTCGTCGCGGAAACCGGCAGCGGGCACGCGGTCGTGGTTGATGGCGCGCCGGAGGCCGGCGGACGCAATATCGGGATGCGTCCGATGGAGCTCGTGCTGGCCGGGACGGCAACCTGCTCTGCCTTCGACGTGGTCTGGATCCTGAAGAAGGCGCGCCAGCCGATCACCGATTGCGTCGTCGAGGCCGAGGCCGAGCGTGCTCCCGCCGAGCCCAAGGTCTTCACCCGCATCCACCTGAAATACGTGATCGCCGGGCGGGGACTCGATGCGCGCCAGGTCGAGCGCGCGGTCAAGCTGTCCAAGGAAAAGTACTGCTCGGCGACGACGATGATGGAACGGACCGCGGAGATCACCTACGAAGTCGCGATCATCGAGGGCGATCGTGCCGAACCGGTGACGGCTGCGAAAATGCGGTCAGCGAAAATGGGGTCAGAGCTGTAATACTTTGGTAGGCGAAAATGGGGTCAGCGAAAATGGGGTCAGCGAAAATGGGGTCAGAGCTGTAATACTTT
>JAGXBK010000260.1 GCA_018971195.1 Betaproteobacteria bacterium | reverse complement strand
CGCTGGATGCCGCCGGGGCCGATGCGATCCTGATCGAGGAGGTGCCCGGCGAGCGCGAGTGGGCGGCCGTGCGCGACCGGCTGATGCGCGCGGCCGCCGGCATCGACGACGACCGCGATTGAGGCCCTATCGCTGCGGCCGGCCGGATCGACCGCCGGCGGCGGCGCAGCGCCCGCCGAACACGTCGCCGAGGAACGGCGCGATCACGTCGACCAGCCTTGCTTCAGCGCCCGCGTAGAAATGGTCGGTCCCGGGGATGGTCACGCCGTGCGAGCAGCGATCGCCCGCGAGTTGGCGTGCGCGATCCCGGTCGCTCGCGAGCACCGCCGGCAGGTCGCCGCCGGCGACGACGTCGAGGACCGGTATTCCCGGCCGCAGCGTGAACGGAACCGCCATGCCCACCGGGACCCAGGCGATGATGTCCGGGCCTGCGGCGCCCGCGATGGCGCCGGCCTGTGCGCTCGCGCCTGCGTTCGCTCTCCCGCCGCCATGCGCGAGCCACGCATCGGTCATCGCCGCGCCAAGGCTGTGGGCAACGATGGCGACCTTCGCGTAGCCGCGCCGGTGCAACCAGGCGAGCGCCGCCGAAAGCCGCGCTCCGGCTTCCGGATAGAGGTCGACATAGTCCGCGGCCGGCGCGTCGGCCGCAAGCACCGGCATCTGCACCGACAGCGTCGCGAATCCGCGGTCCGCCAGCGCAGTCCGCAGCACGCCGATCAGGTCCCAATCGGGATTCACGCCCAGCCCATGGACGACGATGACAGCCCCCTTCGCGGCGCCCGATGGCTTCGTGTAGATCGCGAGCACCCTCGGACGAAGCCTGGTCGACAGCCACACGACATCGCCGACGACGACCTGGGGCGCGACCTGCGCGACCCAGCGGTCCTCGCGCGCCATGTCGGGTACGACGGCGTGCAGCGGGGCGGCGGGGAGTGCGCCGGAAAGGGCGGCGAGGGCGGCGGCGAACGAGGCAGCCCCGCCGATCGCGCGCAGGATGCTCGATGCCATGACGATCGATCCTACAACCCGATGGCCGCGAGCCTCGCGCCCGGGACGATCTTCGCGATGCCGCCCTGGGCGGCGAAATGGCGCACCGCCTGCCCGAGCAGCGGGTCGTCCTCGACCAATCCGGATGCATCGAGTCGCGTCACCCGCGCGATCGACGCGGGCTCCATCGCGACGACGCGCGCGTCGGCAAGCGCATAGAGCACCGGGGCCTGCAGCGCGTTGGCGAAGAAAGCCGCGCTGTGGCCGACGCCGGCGAGCAGTCCGACCAGCCGGCGGCCCTGCGCGCGCAGCAGCGCGAGCACCGCGGCGTGATGCGCGAGGTACTGGGACACCAGGCGCATCTCGGCGGCGCGGGACACCGCATGCCCGGCCGAATCCTCGACGAGGACGATCGCATCCGGTCCCTGGCCGCGTGGCGCCGCGACGTGCAGCAGCAGTGCGCTGTCCTGCGCGTGGGCTTCTGCCGGACCCAGCGTCGCGCCCGGATTCGGCGGCGTGAGCCAGCATTCGGGCCGGCGCCACAGGCGGCCGTCGCGATCGACCGGCGTTGCCCCGTCGAAACAGGGCAGCGCCTCGAACGCCGGCATATGCGTCGGCTCGCCGGAGATCCGCGCGGACAGCCGCGTATGCATCGCGTACACCTGCGCCTCGAACGGCGCCCGCTCCTGCGCGGCGCGCAGCACCCATGCACGCACCACGTCGGCATCGTCGGCGAGGAGCTCGACATGACCCGCATGGCTGCGCGCGGTGGCGCCGAACACCGTGTCGACGTCCTGCGCGTCGTCGGCGTCGATCTCCCACTTGCCGTGGACGGACTCGAGCACCCGCGGGCCGGACAGGCCGATCCGCGAGCCCGGCAGCAGCGCCAGGCGATCGGCGGCGCAGGCAAGCACCGACGTGCCGCCGAACACGTGGCCGGTCCCGATCGCGAGCACGGCGACGCCTTCGACGCGCGCGTCGAGCATCGTGCGCAGCACCCGCGCCAGCGCGAGCTCCGCTGCATTGGCCTCGTGCAGACGCACGCCACCCGAGGCGAGCAGCAGGACCACGGCGACGGGATGCTCGCGGCGTGCGCGCTCGAGCATCGCGATCAGCGCCGCGCCGTGCCGCTCGCCGACGCTGCCGGCGAGGTAGCGCTCGTCCTGCGCCGCAACCAGCATCGGCAGGCCGGCGACGCGGATGTCCGCGACG
>JAGXBK010000005.1 GCA_018971195.1 Betaproteobacteria bacterium | reverse complement strand
TTGGCGCGCCATGGCGCAGATCCGCACTGCCTCATCTTGCGGGAAGACAACGCCGCCAGCGCGATTGTGCGTATTCTCGACTTGGACGAGCGTGGTAGGGGGGTAAATCGGGTGGTCGCGCGGCTTTATCGCGGCAAGGAATTCGTCTGCTGTGAACACGCCCCGCGCGCCGATTTCGTTCAGCTGAACGCCCGCGTTGGCGGCCGATCCTCCGGTCTCGTGCCAGACCGTATGGGCCTCGCGGCTGACGACCACATCATCCCCGGGGCGGGTGAGCGTGCGCAGGGCAACCTGGTTCGCCATGGTGCCGCTGGGCAGCCAGAGCGCCGCTTCTTTGCCCAGGAGTGCTGCGACGCGCTCCTGCAACGCGTTCACCGTGGGGTCGTCCCCGTACTGGTCATCACCGACGGGAGCCGCGGCGATCGCCGATCGCATTTCCGGAGAGGGACGGGTGACCGTATCCGAGCGCAGGTCGATCGGCGTCGCTGCGTTCATTGAATGTCGTGATCAGGGACCCAGGGGGGCGTCAATACTACGACGGTTTCCGTGCAGCGTGTTGCAACGTCGGTCGCATCTCCACATCGGCGGGCCGCGGGCACATGCGACACGCTTCAATCCCAATCTATGACCGGTTCGAAGCTCATGTACGGGGTTCGGGTCGATCCACGCCGGCCGACGATCGGGCCGGGATCGGCCCGATCGGGAGACGCGAGGCACGTTCCGTCACGACTCGGCATCCGTCGGACAGGAAATGACGACCCTGCCGAAACGGTGTCGACGGATCCGCTATTGGTTCAAAACGGCGCTTCGGACTCCGAGAAGCATTGGCACGCCCTTCGCGAGCATCGCGCCAGGCACGCCCAGATCCTTCAAGACGTCCGCGACCCCCGCGCACCTCAGATCTCGTCGGTCCAGTAGTCCACGTGGTCGCCTGCCTTTGTCATATGGCGCAGCCCGCCGCCGAATGCGCCGATCTTGTTCGAATCCGGGTATTCGCAGACCTCCGCAGGCGTCATGGTGCTGACGGACAGGTACGCGAGCTCGGCGTCCGAGTCGTTGACGATCTGGTGCGCTGTTTCCGGGCCGCCGGTCGGGCAGCAGATCACGTCGCCGGCGCGGATCTTCCGCGTCTCGGCGCCGTAGCGCAGCGTTCCCGTACCCTTCACGATGAAGAACATCTCCTCTTCGCCGCGATGGCTGTGGAAAGGACACGAGCGCTTTCCCGGCGGGACGACGTCGTAGGAATAGCCGAGATCCTTCGCGCCGAGCAGCGGCCCGATCCGCGCGGCGTCGCATTCGAACCTGTCGCCCTTGGCGAAATGCTCGAGCTTCAATTCGTCGATGTTGACGACTTTGGATTCGATCGCACCCATGGGCGGGCCTCACGACACGATGCGGGACCCGGATTTGACCTCGCCAGGCGCCGGCGGGTCAAGTCGTGCGCCCGCAGGCGTGGCGGCTTCCGCGACGGCGAGACGCGACCCGGTCGCCGTCACCGCGACCAGCGCCGCCGCCGCAAGAACGCCACGCACACGTCCGTGCCTTCGATTCATCCCGCGCATGCTGCGCGCATCACGCCAATGGAGCGGCGACCCGGCCGCAGGTCACTGGAAACGTAGAATTGTGTCATTCGACTGCGGCGGGGGATCGGGGCCGCCATCCTCTTCGCTTCCCTGGGCGCGTGGGCGATCTTCGCACCCGCGCCGGTATAATCGGCACCTCGCGCAACCGCGCGGATCCGCCGCGCATACCAGCGCCCGACCCGATGAAACCGTTCGATCCCGCCGCCATCGAAAGCGCCGCCCAGTCTGCCTGGCAGCAGTCCGACGCCTACCGCTCGATCGAGAACGATCCGCGCTTCCCGAAAGGCAAGTACTACTGCGTCTCGATGCTTCCCTATCCGTCGGGCAAGCTGCACATGGGGCATGTGCGCAATTACACGATCAACGACATGATGTACCGCCAGTTGCGCATGCGCGGCTACAACGTGCTGATGCCGATGGGCTGGGACGCATTCGGGCTGCCTGCGGAGAACGCGGCGATGAAATGCCGCGAGGCCCCGGCGAAGTGGACCTACGAGAACATCGCCTACATGAAGCGCCAGCTGCAGGCGATGGGGCTCGCCATCGACTGGTCGCGCGAATTGGCGACCTGCGATCCTGCCTACTACCGCTGGAACCAGTGGCTGTTCCTGAAGATGCGCGAGTCGGGCATCGCCTACCGCAAGAGCGGGACCGTCAACTGGGACCCGGTCGACCAGACGGTACTCGCGAACGAGCAGGTGATCGACGGGCGCGGCTGGCGCTCGGGTGCACCGGTCGAGAAGCGCGAGATCCCGATGTACTACCTGCGGATCACGCGCTACGCCGACGAACTGCTGAACGAGCTCGATTCGATGCCCGGCTGGCCCGAGCGCGTGAAGACGATGCAGGCGAACTGGATCGGCAAAAGCGAAGGGCTGCGCTTCGCGTTCCCGCACGACATCGCCGGCGACGACGGCAGGTTGATCGGCGACGGCAAGCTCCACGTGTTCACCACGCGTGCGGACACGATCATGGGCGTCACGTTCTGCGCGGTCGCCGCCGAGCACCCGCTGGCCGCGCACGCCGCGCGGGGCAATCCGGCGCTCCAGGCGTTCATCGACGAATGCAGGCGCGGCTCGGTGATGGAAGCCGATCTCGCGACGATGGAAAAGAAGGGCATGGCCACGGGGCTCCGGGTCCGCCACCCGCTGACCGGCGCGAGCGTCGACGTATGGGTGGGCAACTACGTGCTGATGGGCTACGGCGATGGCGCCGTGATGGGCGTGCCTGCACACGACGAGCGCGATTTTGCCTTCGCCCGAAAATACGGCCTGCCGATCCGCCAGGTGATTGCGCCCCGCGCCAACGACAAGGGCCCCGGCAACCTGCCAGCCGATGCTTTCAGCACCGAGCACTGGCAGCCGTGGTACGAGGACAAGGCGACCGGCGTCTGCGTCAATTCCGGCAAGTACGACGGGCTTGCCTACCGCGAAGCCGTGGAGGCGATCGCCGTCGACCTCGCCGCGCTGGGCCTGGGCGAGAAGCGCACGACCTGGCGCCTGCGCGACTGGGGCATCTCCCGCCAGCGCTATTGGGGCACGCCGATCCCGATCATCCATTGCGACGCCTGCGGCGAGGTGCCGGTGCCCGAGCGCGACCTGCCGGTGGTGCTGCCCGAGGACTGCGTTCCCGACGGCAGCGGCAATCCTCTCAACAAGCGCGAGGATTTCCTGCGCGTCGCCTGTCCGCGCTGCGGCGCCCCGGCGCGCCGCGAGACCGACACGATGGACACGTTCGTCGATTCGTCGTGGTATTTCATGCGCTACACGTCGCCGGGCGCCCCGACGATCATCGACGGGCGTGACGCGTACTGGATGCCGATGGACCAGTACATCGGCGGCATCAGCCACGCGATCCTGCACCTGCTCTACGCGCGCTTCTGGACCAAGGTGATGCGCGACCTGGGGTTGGTCGGCTACGGCGAGCCGTTCGTCAGGCTGCTGACCCAGGGAATGGTCCTCGCCCACGCGTTCTTCCGTCGCAACGAGCGGGGCGGCATCGATTACATCGCCCCCTCCGACGTCGAGATCGTCCGCGATGCATCCGGCTCGATCACCGGCGGGCGGTCGAAGCTGGATGGCCTGCCGGTCGAGTACGACGGCCTGGGCACCATGTCGAAATCCAAGCTCAACGGCGTCGACCCGCAGGACATGATCGACCGCTACGGCGCGGACGCGGCGCGGCTGTTCGTCATGTTCGCGAGCCCGCCCGAGCACACGATCGAGTGGTCGGACGCCGGGGTCGAGGGCGCGCATCGCTTCCTCAAGCGGC
Source organism: Betaproteobacteria bacterium (assembly GCA_018971195.1). GTDB lineage: Bacteria > Pseudomonadota > Gammaproteobacteria > Burkholderiales > Casimicrobiaceae > VBCG01. The sequence continues at coordinate 41,739 of JAGXBK010000005.1, read as the reverse complement.
TTTGGCATTTCGCCCATTCGCAGAGCGCGCTCGAACCGGACCCGACTTTCGACTGGAGCAGGGCGCCCGACACGGTCAAGGCAATACGCCGCGAGATCCACCTCGCGCTCAAGCAGGCCGACTACGACTACGAGCGCGTCCAGTACAACACCGTCGTGTCCGCCGGCATGAAGATGCTCAACGCCCTGGAGTCGGTGCCCGCCGACGCGCCAGGATCGCAGGCGCTCATCCGCGAAGGCCTGTCGATCGTGCTCAGGGTGCTCTACCCGGTCGTTCCGCACACGACGTGGCACCTGTGGAACGATCTCGGTTACGCAGCGACCGAACGCGACTTGATCGATGCGCGCTGGCCCGAGGTCGACCCGTCGGCGCTGGCACGCGACGAGATCGAGCTCGTGCTGCAGGTGAACGGCAAGCTGCGCGGCAAGCTCGTCGTCCCCGCCACCGCCGACCGAGCGGCCGTCGAAGCAGCGGCGCGGCAGGCGCCGGAGGTCGCGCGCCATGGTGACGTCGCGGCGATCCGGAAGATCGTCGTCGTCCCCGGCAGGCTCGTCAATGTCGTGCTCTGAGGCCGCCGGCGCAGCGCCGGGCCGACGCGAGCCCGCGATCCGCGCGACGCGCAGGCACCCGGACGTCGCGTGCGGCCCGCGGGCGACCTCGATCGCCCGTCTGTCGATCACGGTCATCCTGGGCTGCACGCTCGCTGCCTGCGGATTCCATCTTCGAGGCGAGGCGAACTTCTCGTTCACGACGATCTATGTCAACGGCGCCAGCGCCCCTCCCCTCGCCGCCGAGCTCGAGCGTGCTCTCGCCGAGACGGGAAATGCGCATGTCGTCCCGTCGGCGAAGGACGCGCAGGTCGTGCTGGACATCACGCGCGTCGCCGACGAGAAGGAAGTGCTTTCGCTGTCGGCAGCGGGTGGCGTGCTCGAATACCAACTGACCAAACGCGTCGACTTCCGCGTCCACGGGCCCGACGGCGCGCAATGGCTGCCGCCGGGTGAAATCACGCTGCGGCGCAGCTACTCGTACAGCGAGAGCGAGGTGCTCGCGCGCGAGGCCCAGGAGCAGCGGCTGCTGAAGGAGATGCAGTCCGACGCGGTGCAGCAACTCATACGCCGGCTGCAGGCGGCGAGGAAGCCCGCGTAGCGTCGCGACGGTCCCGCCGGGAAACCGTTATCCGCGAACGCAGGAACCGATGCCCCCCGTCCAGGTTCGGCCCGAAGCCCTCGAAGCCCATCTCGCCAAGCGCCTCGCGCCGCTGTACGTGATCCACGGCGACGAGCCGCTGACCGCCCTCGAGGCCGCCGATGCGGTCCGCGCCGCCGCGAGGCGCGCCGGCTGCGAGGACCGCGAGATCTTCGTCGTCGAGCAGCACTTCCGCTGGGACGCATTCATCGCGGCCAATGCCAACCTGGGTCTTTTCGGTTCGCGCAAGCTCGTCGACCTGCGGATTCCGTCCGGCAAGCCGGGGGTCGAAGGCGCGGCAGTGCTCGCCCGCTACGCGGAGAATCCCAATCCGGACAACATCACGCTGATCACGCTGCCGCGGCTCGATCGCGCGACCCAGTCGTCGGCGTGGTTTGGCGCGCTCGCCGGCGCCGGCGTGACGGTCGCGGTGCCGGCGATCGAGCGCGCCGCCCTTCCGGCGTGGATCGCCTCGCGGCTGGCCCGCAACGGCCAGCGCGCGGGCAGGCAGACGCTCGCGTTCCTGGCCGAGCGCTGCGAAGGCAATCTGCTCGCGGCGCGCCAGGAAATCGACAAGCTCGCACTGCTGCTGCCGGAGGGTCCGCTCGACCATGACGCCGTGCTCGACGCGGTCGCGGACGTCGCCCGCTACGATGTATTCGAGCTGTCCGAAGCGTGGCTCGCCGGCGATGCCGCGCGCATGCTGCGCATCGTCTCGATGTTGCGCGAAGCCGCCGAACCGGTCACGCTGGTCATCTGGCAGCTCTCCGAAGACCTGCACGCCCTGGCCACCGTGCATGAGTCGATGCGGCAGGGGATGGCCCTGGCGAGCGCGCTGCGCGGCGTGCGCGTCTGGGGCAAGCGCCAGGCGGCGCTCGAGCGTGCGGCCCGGCGCGTCGCACCCGCAACGACGGAGCGGCTGTTGCACTCGCTGGCCGGGCTCGATGCGCTGGCCAAGGGCATCGGCAGCGGCGACCCGTGGGACGCGGTCGCGTCGGCGGCGCTGACGCTTTGCGGCAAGCCGGGCCTTCCATGAATGCCTCGCGATCGTTACCCTAGCGTTTGGCCTCGCGATCGTCTCCGCGCGGTCCATTCGCGGTCACCGGAGGTAGCCATGTACCAGAGGATACTCGTTGCATTCGACGGCTCGCCCGAGAGCCGTCTCGCCGTCGACGAATGCAGCCACCTGACGCTGATATCAGGCCGCGAAATCCACCTGGTATGCGTCCTGCACGATCCGTCGCCATACCTGCTCGCCGGCGAATTCGTGCCCGAGCCCGCGCTCGCCGTCGATCGCAGCCGTATGGACGCGGACCTCAAGGAGGCTGCGGCCAGGCTCACCGAGCGCGGGTTCTCGGTGAGCACGCACCTCGAGGACGGCGAGCCCGTCGACGTCATCGCCCGGTTGGTCGACTCGCTGAAGATCGACCTCCTGATACTCGGGCACCGGCGCAGCAAGAAGTTCGCGTTGCGATGGTGGCGCGGGTCGATCGACTCGCTGCTGATCGAGCGCGTGCGCTGCAGCATACTGATCGCGGGCGACAACGCGGCGCGTTGACGCCAAGGGCGAGTCAGCCCGACGCGCCGACGATCGCGAGCGCGGCGAGCGCCGCGGTCTCCGCGCGCAGCACGCGCGGACCCAGATGGGCCGGGATCGCTCCGCGCCCGAGCGCCGCCCCCATCTCGTCGCGCGTGAATCCGCCCTCGGGCCCGACGACCAGCGTGCGCAGCGCGGACGTAGCAGCGACGCTCGCCAGCGAATGCGCGGCCTCGTGGTCGAGGATGGCGATCGGAGCCTCGGCGTCGCCCACGCCTGCCAGCCACTCGGGCCATGCGGTGACCGGCGCGACCGACGGCACGCGATTGCGACCGCACTGCTCGCAGGCCGCGACCGCGATCTGGCGCCAGTGAAGCACGCGCCGCGACGCCCGCTCGGGCGCGAGCCCCTGGCTGCGCGCGGCCTGGACGGGAACGATCGCGGATACGCCGAGCTCGACTGCCTTGCGCACGACGAGATCCATCATGTCGGCGGCGATCGTCGCCTGCACCAGCGTGAGCGGCCGCGCAGACTCGCGCTCGACCTCGACGAACCGCTCGACCTGCACGACGACGCCATGCCGGTCGATGCGCGTGATCGTGGCCGTGTATTCGCCCGCGGTGCCCGCGAAGAGCGCCAACGCGTCGCCGCGTCGCATCCGCAGTACCTGCGCGACATGGCGTGCCGCCGCCGCCGGCAACGGGAATGCCTCGCCTGCGCAGGGCATCGGCTGCGCGTCGCCGACGAAGATCCGTGGCGTGAGCATGCGCTCCCCTCCGCCGGACTCAGCGCCCGGCAGGCGAGGCGCCCACGAACCGGCGCAGCGCGTCCAGCACCGCGTCGGGCTGCTCGACCATCAGCGAATGGCCGCAGCCGGGAATGGTCACGCTGCGCGCATCCTTCAGGGCGCCGATGAGCGCCTGCGCATTGCGCGGCGGGGCCATGACGTCGCGTTCGCCCATGATGACCAGTGCCGGGCACGCGAGCGCAGCCGCCGCCGCGAGGCCACCGTCGTAGCGATGACAGGCGAGGAGATCGGTCGACAGCACGCCGGCCTGCGTGCGCTCCATCAGGCGCATCGAGTTGCCCGGCATCCACAGCCCCGGGTTGCGGTTGCCGCCGAGCTGGCTCAAGGGGCCGTAGGACCAGCCGTTGATGAGCTCGTACGCGAGATGGTCGTTGCGCGCGGCGGCGGCGAGCAGGTCCTCGGCGACGGGCATCGGCGCCGCCGGCCCGAGCAGCGCGATCCTCGCGGCGACGCCGGGATGGCGCGCCGCGCATTCGAGCACCGACAGCGAGCCCAGCGAGTGGCCGACCAGCACCGCAGCTCGCGCGCCTGCGGCAGCGACGACGGCGGCGATCCAGTCGGCAATCGCCGCGACGGCGTCCAGCGCCGGCCCCTCCGAGCGCCCGTGGCCCGGAAGATCGACCGCGAGCACGTTCCATCCGTGCCACGCGAAATAGCGCGACTGCAGCGCGAAGACGCCGTGGTCGCCGGCCGCACCGTGCACGAACAGCATCGTCGGCAGCGCCGGGTCGGGTGCCCGGGTCCCGGTGTAGGCGTAGACCCCGCGCCCCGCGACCGCAAGCCGCATCAGGGCTTGCCTGCCGCGTACAGCGCCCGCGACAGGTCCTCGATCAGGTCGGATGGATCCTCGAGGCCGATCGACAGCCGGATCGCCCCCTCGGTGATCCCCGCTCGCAGCAGGTCCTCGGACGACATCCGGAAATGCGTCGTCGACGCAGGATGGATCACCAGCGATTTCGCGTCGCCGACGTTCGCGAGGTGCGAGAACAGGCGCAGCGCCTCGATGAAGCGCCGCCCCTGCTCGCGCGTGCCGCGCAGGTCGAAGCTGAACACCGCGCCGCAGCCGCGAGGCAGCAGCTTCTTCGCGAGGGCATGATCGGGATGATCGGGCAGCCCGGGGTAGCCGACGCCGGCAACCAGCGGGTGGTCGCGCAGGAAATCGACGATTACCCGTGCGTTCTCGACGTGGCGCGCCATGCGCACCGGTAGCGTCTCGATCCCCTGCAGGATCTGGAACGCCGTCGTCGGCGCCATGCACGCACCGAAATCGCGGATGCCCTCGCGACGGGCGCGCAGCAGGAACGCAGCCGTCGTCGACTCCTCGGCGAAGACCATGTCGTGAAAGCCTGCGTAAGGCTCGGTCAGCGCAGGGAATTTCTCGCGGGTCCCATCGGCGTTCCAGTCGAAGCTCCCCGAGTCGACGAGCAGGCCGCCGATTACCACGCCATGTCCCGACAGGAACTTGGTCGCCGAATGGAAAACGAGGTCGGCCCCATGCTCGAAAGGCCGGATCAGCCATGGCGTCGTGAACGTCGAATCGACGAGCAGCGGCAGGCCGTGGTCATGGGCGAGCGACGCCACGGTCGGGATGTCGAGGACCTCGAGCCGCGGATTGCCCAGCGTCTCGCCGAACAGCAGCCGGGTCTGCGGTCGGATGGCCGCGCGCCAGGCGTCGATGTCGCGCGGATCGACGAAGGTCGTGTCGATGCCGAAGCGCGGCAGCGTGTAGGCGAGCAAGTTGTGCGAGCCGCCGTACAGCGAGCGCGATGCCACGATGTGCGAGCCCGCGGACAGCAGCGTGACGATGGCGAGGTGCAGTGCCGCCTGCCCGCTGGCGGTCGCGATCGCGCCCGCGCCGCCTTCGAGCGCGGCGATGCGCTCCTCGAGCACTGCGCAGGTCGGGTTGGAGATCCGCGAATAGACGTAGCCCGCCCGCTCCATGTTGAACAGCGCCGCTGCGTGATCGGTGTCCGGGAACACGAACGACGCCGTCTGGTAGATCGGCGTCGCCCGTGCACCGGTCGCCGGATCGGGACGCGAGCCCGCGTGCAGCGACAGCGTGTCGAACTGATGTGTGCGGGGTTTGGTCATTGCGCGCGCATTGTCCGCCGTCCGTCTTGCGTCTGGCAAGGACCCGGCCAGCGGCCTCCGCTATGCTGTGGCGACGATGCCTGCGATTCCGGGGGACACCGTCCCCGACACCGTCTGGACGATCGGCCACTCGACACGGCCGTTGCCGGAGTTCATGGCACTGCTCGCGCGGCACCGCATCAACCTGCTCCTCGACGTGCGCACGGTCCCTCGCTCGCGCCACAACCCGCAGTTCAATCGCGAATCGCTCCCCGGCGCCCTTGCCGCGGCAGGCATCGGCTACGTCCACATGCCGGAACTCGGAGGCCTGCGGCACGCGGTCGCGGACTCCCGCAACACGGGCTGGCGCAATCCTTCGTTTCGCGGCTATGCCGACTACATGCAGACCGCTGCATTCGCGGCCGGGGTCGCCCGGGTGGTCGCTGATGCGGCGCGCGAGCGCTGCGCGCTGATGTGCGCCGAGGCCGTGCCCTGGCGCTGCCACCGGTCGTTGATCGCCGATGCGCTGACGGTGCGCGGAATCCGCGTCGAGGACATCGTCGGCGCGCAGCGGACATCGGTGCACCGGCTCACGCCCTTCGCGCAGGTCGATGGCCTGGTCGTCACCTATCCGCCGGCGTCGAAGGCATTGTTCGGGCCATGACCCGGCGGGCCCGGTGGCACGGACGTCAGGCCGCCGGGTAGAGCGTGTCGAGCACCTCGCGCGCGATGTCGCGCAGCATCGCGGCGACCTGCCCCGCCAGGCGCTCGGGATCGCAGCCCCCTGCGCGCTGCGTCCATGGCGATGCCGTCGATAGCTGTGCGCGGCGCGCGATCGTCGCCTCGACGGCATTGCGCCAGATCGCGGGGTGCTCGCTCGCCGTCCACTCGCCGCGGCCGCGGCCGTAATGCGCGACTGCCAGGTAGCGCAGGATCGCGGCGGGCACCAGGGCGGCGATGAATTCGTCGGTCCAGCGCAGCGACGATTCGGTCGTGCCGCGCACCAGGTTGAATCCCCGCGCCAGTCCGGCTGCGCCGAGCGCCCCGACCACCCCGCCCGCCAGGAGTCCGGCGCCGAACGTCAGTCCGCCCGCCGCGAGATCCGTGGCGAGGCCCGTCAGCGCGCCCGACACGAATCCGCCGACGACTGCGGCCTTGCGCTCGTCGACCGGCGCGTCGGTGACAACGCTGTCGGCGAGCCGGGCGGTCACCTCGGCGGCCGCCCGGCCTTCGAGCCGGTGGATCGCGATCAGCCGGTCGGTGCTGGCGCGCAGGTCGGCGTCGAGGCGCAGCGCAAGCGCGGACATCGCTGCCTCCTTCGTGCCCCCGTCGCGACCGGGAATGCCCATCGCCTTCCCGACCTCGCGCAGCGAACCCCTGAACCCGGCGTCCGGCAGGCCCTCGCGATCGCAGGCCGCGCGGGCGATCGGCAGCGCGATCGCAGCCATCGCTTGGTCGAACTGCCGCTCGCGCGCCGCCTGCCACGCCGACGCGAGGCGCGCGAAAGCCTCCTGTCGCGACGCCGGCAACGCGGCGGCGACAGCGCGCAGCAGCGTGCGCTCCTGCACCCAGCAGCGCGCGAAGGCGTCGAGCGCCAGCACGCCGCGGATGATCGGCCTCGCACCGAGCGCATTGCGCCAGCGCGCGATGTCGGCGGCGTCGTCGGCCGGCCCGCGCGGCACTCCGATCTGGTTGAGCAAGACGACGACGGGCTTTCCGATCCATTCGAGGATCTGCATCTCGGGCGCGAGATAACCGGCGTCCTGCGGACGTTCCGACGCATTGACGAGATAGAGGACGACGTCGGCACGCTCGCGAACGTTCCTCACCGCCTGCTGGCTCGACCAGAACGGGCGATCGCGCCACCGGTCCCAGCTGGAAGCGAGGAATTCAAGGATCGGGTTGTCGAGAGCGGCGAGCCGCCGCCCGAGGCGTGCGCTGTCCCCGAAGCCGGGGGTGTCCCACAGCGAAAGCGCATCGCCTTGCGCCGTCTCGATCATCACGTGGCGCTCGGCCGAGGTGGTGACGTGCGCGGCGTCCCGCACCTCGCCTACATCGCGACCGAGCAGCGTGCGCGCCAGCGTCGTCTTGCCCGCATTGGTGTGCGAGACCAGCGACAGTGCGATCTGCTGCGGCGATCCATCCGTTGCAAGGACCGCGCCCGGCGCTGGGCATTCGCCCGCCCGGCCCGGCTCGCTCATCGCGTCGTCCGCTCGAGCGCGGCGTTGAACGATGCCGCCGCGGCCGCGAGATCCGGCTGCGCCAACGCGATGAACAGCGGCGATGCGCCGCGCGCCTCGAGCACCTGGCGCCAGGCCGCCTCGCGCTCTGCCACCCGCTGCGGGACCTCGCGAAAGCGCGCCTCGAACTCGGAGGTGTCGACAATCGCGAGCAGCGGGATGCCCGGTGAGCGCGCCGCGAGCCGGCCGACGATCGCGCCATGGTTTTCGGCTTCGGGGGTCGCGGCAAGGCTGAACACGATGACGACGGCGGCCGCCGATGCACGGGGCGAAGGCGGCGCGTCGTCGCCGTAGCGAACCACAGCCGACCAGTCGAGGATGACCGGCGATTCGAATGCCCGCGACAGCACTGCCTTCAGGCCCGCCGCCGCCTGCGCCGGCACGTCGTAGCTGTACGGCACGGCGAACACCTGTGCGGTCCCTGCGCGCCACGCGCGCAGCATGCGCCCGAAGTAAGGCGCGTCGAGTTGCAACGGGAATTGCCGGGACAGGGTCTGCGCCTGCATCCACGCGATCGCGGCCAGCACGAGCCTCGGAACGACGACGACGGCGACGATGGTGCCGGCGTACAGGTGGATCCAGCGTGCTGCGTTCTCCCCCGCGCTCGCGGGGCCCAGCGCCCGCAGCGCATCCGTGCCGGGAACGGCGATGCCGGTGATCAACGCGCCGGGTGCGAGCACGACGTGCAGGACGCGCGCGACGTCGGCGGCATCGAGGAACGTGCTTTCCCACGCCGCCCGGTATTCGAGCGCGATCCCGCGCAGGTAGAGGCCCCCGATCTCCCCGATCGCGAACGCCGCCGCCGCGACGTGCAGGACACAGGTCGCCCGGCGCCGCCACAGGGGCGCCGCGAGTCGCGTCCAGTTGGCGATGAAGGTGGTGGCGGCGCCCGCGAGCGGGCCCGCATTCGCGGCACGGTGCCACGCGCGCGGGAGGGCGCCGAGCCATTTCGCGAGCGAGCTGCGCAGTCCCGGCGGAGGCGACCGATGCGCGCCACGCCAGGACGAGGCGAGCGCGACGACGAGCAGTGCGTACACGGCGACGTTCCACGCGAGCAGCACGAGCACCGGCGGCGCGAGCAGGTTGATCCTGTGCGTCGGGCCGATGTGGGCGACCGCGACACCGGCGACGAACGCGACCGCGCTGGCGATGGCGACACCGGTCCCGCCCGCGGGATTGCGCCCGCGCAGCGCGCGCAGCCGCGGGTCGCGCGCCTCGAGCGCCGACAGGGCGAGCGCCGCGCGGCGGCCCAGATATGCGTCGGGGGTCGCTCGTTCGCCCACCTCCTGCGCCGCAGCCTGGCCGACGGCGATGCGATCGCCATCGCGCCAGACCGTCCGGGCAGTGTCGGCGGTCTCGATCGCCTGGACCAGCACGACATCACGGGCACTGCGTTCATCCATGCGTGGTCGTGCTCGCCTCGAAGGACTATGATGGGCTACCGGGCCCCGCGGCGGAATGCTACCAAGCTTGGACCGGATCGACTCATGGATCGCCACGACGCCCCACTGCCGCCGATCAAGGGACGCGGCGCGACCTTCAATCCGGACAACCGGTTCCAGGCCGAGCAGCGCGAGCCCTGCGACGACGGCTGGGACCGCGAGCCGGTCGACGATCCCGCGGGCGCGGTACCGGACCGGCCGCCGCCGAAGACGACGGTCACCGTTCAGCTTGCGCGCAGCATCATCGCACGCAACGACTCCCCCGACATTCCGTTCACGCAGTCGATCAATCCCTATCAGGGTTGCGAGCACGGCTGCATCTACTGCTACGCGCGACCGTCGCATGCCTACCTCGACCTGTCGCCGGGCATCGATTTCGAGACGCGTCTGTACGCGAAGCCGCAAGCCGCCCTGCTGCTGCGCGCGGAGCTCGCGAAGCCCGGCTACCGCTGCGACCCGATTGCGCTGGGCGCGAACACCGACCCGTATCAGCCGATCGAGCGCGATTGGCGGGTGACGCGATCGATTCTCGAAGTGCTCGCGCAGTGCGAGCACCCGTTCACGATCGTGACCAAATCGGCGCTGGTCGAGCGCGACATCGACCTGATCGCGCCGATGGCTGCCAAGCGCATGGCCCGCGTCTACGTCTCGATCACGACCCTCGACCGCGAGCTCGCCCGCAGGATGGAGCCGCGGGCGGCGGCGCCGCAGCGGAGGCTGCAGACGGTCAAGGCGCTTTCCGATGCCGGCATCCCCGTCGGGGTGATGACGGCGCCGATCATCCCCCAGCTCAACGACCGCGACCTGGAAGCCCTCCTCGAGGCGGCCGCGGCCCACGGCGCGACCTCGGCGGGCTGGGTGCTGCTGCGGCTGCCGCGCGAAGTCGCGCCGCTGTTCCGCGCATGGCTGGACATCCACTACCCGCAGCGCGCGGCGCACGTCATGAGCCTGATGCGCCAGATGCGCGGGGGCCGTGATTACGAGTCGGGGTTCGGCTCGCGGATGCGCGGAGACGGCGCGTTTTCCGCGCTGATCGCACGGCGCTTCGAGCTTGCCTGCGCGCGCCTCGGCCTCAACCACGGTCGCAGCCACCAGGGGCTCGACACCACGCGGTTCAGGCCGCCCGCGACCGCGGCGCGGCAGGCCGCGAACTGCCGGCAGCCGGACCTGTTCCAGGCGACACCGACGGCCGGCGATGGCGCGCGGCGGTCGTGATTCGGGTTCAACCCGGGAAGGAGACTCGACAATGAGTGGTGCGCGACATCTGGCGGCCTGGGTGGCCGCGATCGTGTTTTTCGTCCTCGGCGCGATCTGGTACAGCGTTTTCGCCGGGCCGTGGGCCGAGGCGATCGGCAAGACATTCGACCAGATCACGCGCGAGCAGGATGGCTCGCCGCTGCCTTATGCGATCGGTTTCGTGGCGATCCTGCTGATGTGCTACACGCTCTCCTGGCTGATCGAGCGACTGGAAGCGTCGACGTTCGCCGGAGGACTGCGCCTCGGCGCGACCGTCGCCTTCGGCTTCGTCGCCGCCACGCTCGCCCTCAACTACGGCTTCGAGTCGCGGTCGGTGACGTTGTGGCTGATCAATGCCACCTATGTCGTTCTCGGACTGGCGATCGCCGGGGCGATCATCGGCGGCTGGAAGCGGCCTGCGTGAGCCGCTCGTCCGGGGAGGCTCAAACGCCGAGGTAACGCTGCAGCAGGGCCGGCTGGGCCTTGATCTCCTCGGCAGGCCCGTCGTGCACGATGTGCCCGTTGTTGATGATGTAGACGCGCTGCGCCAGTGCCAGCGTCGCGGCGAGGTTCTGCTCCACCAGTACGATCGTCTGCCCTGCGGCGGCGAGCTCGCGGCATGCGACCATCAGCGTCTTGACGATCACCGGCGCGAGCCCCTCGAAAGGCTCGTCCAGCAGGATGACCTTGGGATCGCGGATCAATGCGCGCGCGATCGCCAGCATCTGCTGCTCTCCGCCCGACAAGTCGGTGCCGCTGCTGCCGCGCCGCTCCTTCAAGCGCGGAAACATCTCGTAGATGCGATCGAGCGGCCACCTCTGGGGAGCGGTCAACCCGGCGAGGATCAGGTTTTCCTCGACGTCGAGGCTGCCGAAAATGCGGCGATCCTCGTGCACGAGCTGCATGCCGGCTTTCGCGACCTCGTGGCTCTTCTTCCCCGCGATCTCGACCCCGTCGAGCCTCACCGAGCCGCTGCGCGGGGTCACCACGCCCATCAGACTCTTCAGCGTCGTGCTCTTGCCTGCGCCGTTGCGCCCGAGCAGCGCCACCACCTCGTTGCGCTCCACGCGCAACGAGACGTCGAACAGGATGTGGGAGTCGCCGTAGTAGCTGTTCAGCCCGTCGGCTTCGAGCAGGCTCATCGGACGCCCCCCACGCTTGCGGCTGGCGCCGCGGCGCTGCCCCCGAAGGGGGTGCAATTCGCGCCTTGGGACGGCCCGGCGACGCTCATGTGACGCCCCCCGCATTTGCGGCCGTCATTCGTCGATCACTCCGTGCACGCCGCCCAGGTAGGCTTCCTGCACCGCGGCATTGCTCTTGATCTCGTCCGGCGTCCCTTCGACCAGGACGCGGCCCTCCTGCAGCACGGTGATGCGCTCGGCCAGGTTGAACAAGGCATCCATGTCATGATCGATGATGATCATCGTGCGTCCCTCGCCGATCGATCTCAGCAGCGTCACGGTTTCGGCACGTTCGCTCGGGCTCATGCCCGCAAGCGGCTCGTCCAGCAGCAACAGCGTCGGCGACGAGGCGAGCGCGAGTCCCACTTCCAGCCGCCGCTTCTCGCCATAGGCGAGCTGCGCTACCGGCGTGTCGCGGCACTCGACCAGGTTCACGAGCTCGAGCGTGTGATCGACCTGCTCGCGCAAACCCGGAAACGTTCGAAGGCTGCGCAGCAGGTCGAGCCTGAACTTGCCACGCAGCTCGGCGAGCGCGGCGATGGTGAGGTTTTCGCGCACCGTCAGCCGGTTGAAGAGCTGGTTGACTTGGTAGCTCTTGGTCAGGCCGAGCTGGCACACCTCGGTGACCGTCTTGCCGGTGATGTCGCGGCCTTCGAACACGATCTTGCCCGACGAGGGCGGCACCTCGCAGGTCAGCATCTTGAAGAATGTGCTCTTGCCCGCGCCGTTGGGACCGATGATGCCGCGCAGCTCGCCCCGGTTCACCGAGAAATCGATGTCGGCGTTGGCGACGACGCCGCCGTAGTACTTGCAAAGCCCGGTCGCGTGCAGGATGGGGCCGGTGAACCCGGGTGCCGGGCGCCTGCGTGCCGGCGGCGGCGCCACGGCCGCTGCGCGGCCGGTTCCTGCCGCCGACGCGTCCTGGGTCTCTCCGATTTCGAATCCGGGCAGCGACGCGGTTTCCTCCGTGCCGGCCGGAGCCGCCCTGCCGCTCACCCAGCGGTAGAGGTCCGTGATGCCGCCGATGATGCCGTGCCGCAGGAAGGCGACGAGCAGCACGAACACCAGCCCCAGCACCAGCTTCCACGAAGCGCCGAGGCCCAGCGATCCCTGCAGGTAGTCCTGGAGGTACAGCCAGATCGTCGCGCCCAGTAGCGGGCCGAACAGCGTGCCACGGCCGCCGATGGCGGTCAGGATCACCAGCTGGCCCGACGTTTCGAACGTGAAGGCGTCCGGCGGCATGAACGCCTGCAGGACGCCGAGCAATCCGCCTGCGAGGCCGGCATAGGCCGCGGCGATCACGAAAGCGGCGAGCTTGTAGGTGTGGACGCTGTGGCCGACTGCCGCGGCGCGCAGCGGATTTTCGCGGATCGCGCTGAAGATCGCGCCCACCGGCGAGCGCACGATGCGCAGCGCGACGACGATGCCGATGAAATAGCACAGCGCGAGGAACGGATAGAGCGACCAGCCGGTGCTCATGTGGACCGTGGCGAAGCCGAGGTAGAGCGTCGGCGCCGGCACCCCGGGCAAGCCGTTCTCGCCGCCCGTCCAGTGCGCAAGGGGATTGAACTCGACGAAGTAGAAGACCTCCGCGATCGCCACCGTGATCATCGCAAAGTAGATGCCGGTGCGTCGCAACGCCACCAGCCCGACCAGGAAGCCGACAGCGGCGGCGGCGATCATCCCCAGGATCAGGGCGAGCAGGACGTACGGGAATCCGGCCCGCGTCAGCAGATAGGCCGCGACGAATCCGCCGGTGCCGTAGAACGCCGACTGACCGAACGAAAGAAGACCGGTGTAGCCGAACAGGATGTCGAAGCCGATGCCGAACAGTCCCCAGACCAGGATGCGGTTGACCGTGTCGGGGGCAAACCCCAGGTGCGGAAGGATGAATGGCGCCGCGATCAGGCCGATCGCCAGCAGCGCTTCGACGAGGTACGGACGCTGCCTCAGCATCGAACGCCCGCGTTCACTCGCGGCCCTTCGTGCCGAGCAGCCCCTGCGGCCGCAGCATCAGCACGAGTGTCATCGCCCCGAACAGCATGACGTAGGCGTAGCCCGGATTGAACATGGAGGTGACGCTGATGATCTCGCCGGCGATGAGGCCGCCGAGCACGGCTCCCGGGAACGATCCTACGCCCCCGATGACGACGACGACGAAGGTCTGCACCAGGATCGCCTCGCCGACGTCCGGGGTGAGCGACGCCACCGGGGCGTTGACGATCCCCGCGAAGCCCGCTGCCATCGCGCCGATGCCGAACACGATCATGAAGATGCGGTAGACGTTGATGCCGAGGGAATCGACCATCACGGGGTCCTCGATTCCCGCGCGCACGATCATGCCGAGGCGCGTCCGGTAGAGGACGATATACATGGCGAGCAGCGCCACCGCGACGATGCCGACGGCGGCCAGACGGTAGGTCGGATAGAAGAGGAAGCCCATCGAGGTGATGCCCGATAGCAGTTGCGGCGGCGGAACCGTCTTCGAGAGGCTCGAGAAGAACAGGCGGACGAGCTCGACCATCACGATGCCCAGGCCGAAGGTGACCAGCAGCTGGTCCTCGTGCGGGCGGCCGTAGAAATGGCGGATGATCAGCCGCTCCATCGCCACCCCGACGACCAGCAGGAACAACGTGCCGGCGATCACCGCGACCACGAACGAGCCGGTCGCCTCGTACGCGACGTAGCCGGCGTAGCCCCCGAGCATGAACATCGCGCCGTGGGCCAGGTTCAGCACGCCGAGCGTGCCGTAGATGATCGTCAGTCCGGAACTGATGAGCGCAAGCAGTGCGCCCAGCGCCAGCCCGTTGAACAACTGCGAAACGAAATTAGTCCACGTGATCATATGAGACGTCCAGGCGATCCCGCGGACTCAGGACGTGCCGCCCGTGCCACCGCAAGTCGAGCATCGCTGGCGGCGAAGCGCCGCCCGCGACGCCGAGGTACCGCCAGTCTCAGGTGTAATCGCCGAGCTTGCAACCGAACGCATCGGGCTTCTGCATCAGCGGAGCGCCGGGCAGAATCTCGGTGACGTCCCAGAAGTCCTCCTTGTTCTTCATGTCGCCCGGCTTCTTGCCGCGGACGATGATCACGGGACGTACGAGCTGGTGATCGGCGGCGCGCCAGTACACCTCGCCGACGACCGAGTCGATCTTGCGGCCAGCCTCGTAGGACTTGATCACCTCGGGCGGATAGAAGGTGCCCGCGTGCTCCACCGCTTCGGCCCAGAGCGCGAACTCCATGTAGGCGTTCTCGGCACCCCACTCCGGCTTGTAGCCGTATTTCTTGTCGAACGCCTCGACGAACATCTTGGCGAGCGGATACTTGTCTTCCAGCGTCCACCAGAAATCGGTGGCGGCGTAGACGCCTTCCATGGTCTCCGCGCCGACTTCGCGGGCGAGGAACGGAACCTGGTACGGCACCACGAGCTTCATCTTCGGCAGGATGCCGAACTGCTTGGCCTGCTGAATCGACAGCACCGCATCGTGCCCCCAGTTCACGTTGACCAGGATTTCGGCACCGGAGTTTGCGATGTTGGTCAGATATGAGCTGAAATCCGGCGCGCCGAGCGGCGACACCTGGTTCGTCACCATCGTCCAGCCGCCGTTCTTGGTCAGGAAGTCGTTCATCGACTTGGTGACGGTGTGCCCGTAGGTGTAGTCGGGGGTCATGAACGCCGCCTTCCGGTTCTTGCCGAAGGTCTTCAGCAGGACCGGACCGATCGCGTTGGCGGCGGTCTCGCCGTAGAAGCACTGGCGGAAGCCGTAGCGCACGCAGTCCTTGCCCGTCGTGTCGTTCGAGCCCGAGATGCCGGCGACATAGAGCACCTTCTCGCGCTGGGCGAGCTTGTTCAGCGCCACCGCCACCGCGCTGGAGGTCGAACCGGTCATCAGCACCGCCTTGTTCTCGCTGATGAAGCGCTGCTCCGCCTGCACCGCATCGTTCGGCTTGGCCCCCGAGTCGGCGACGCCATACTTCACCGTCTTGCCGAGCACGCCCTTGGTCGTCTTCGGCGAGATCTTCTTGATCAGCGGATGACCTGTATTGATGTGCTCGACCGCGAGCTCGTAGCCCTTGAGCTCGTCCTCGCCCTGAAGCGCATAGGCGCCGGTGCGTGGCACGGTGATGCCGATGAAGACCGAGTCTCCCGCTGAGCCTGCCGGCCAGGTGCCGATGGGCGGACGATCGGCCGCAAATGCGCGCGAGGCAAACGCCGTCGGGAGAGCCAATCCCCCGGCGACACCCAGCCCGGTAAGCATGAAGTCGCGGCGGTTGTAGCCATGGAACTTCGACTTGCTGTCTCGCATCACATCCTCCTTGAAGTTCGTAGTTTGACCTGCGTCAAAGTCTATCGGACTTCGATCCGTTGTCAACCGCCTGCGCAGCGCTCACAATCCGAAGCAGGCGGCCGAACAGCAATATGCGGGCCGGATGGCTGTTCCGGCGACAGATCGGGCCGCATCCCGGGACCACGAAGATGACCAATCGCAAAGCCGGCAGAACCCGCGCCCTGGACCAGGGCGAGTACGAGGCGCTCGCCCAGTTCCGTTACTCACTGCGACGGTTCCTGTCGTTCAGCGAAGCCGCCGCGGGCGTGGTCGGCCTGACGCCCCAGCAGTACCAGGCGCTGCTTGCGATCAAGGGCGCGTCCGGCGAAGGCCCCGTCACGATCAACGATCTCGCCCGGCAGCTGATGATCAGGCACAACAGCGCGGTCGGACTGGTGGACCGTCTCGAGGAGGAAGGGCTGATCGTCCGGCGCGTCGCGCGCGATGATCGGCGCAAGGTCAACCTCATCCTGACGCCCAGAGGCAGCCGCATGTTCCAGAAGCTCGCCGGCGCGCATCGCGCCGAGCTGGCGCGGATTGGTCCGACGCTGTCGGGATTCCTCGATCGCGTCGCCGCATCGGGCGAGGCGCGCGGCCCCCGGCAAGGACCGTGATCGGATGATCCGCGGCGCACCGCGGCAGATCGACGCCGGCGCGCCTCAGTGGCTCTCCCGGCCGACTTTCGCGCCCGATCCGCCGACCAGGAAATCGAGGTCGACGCCCTTGTCGGCCTGCTGGACCGTCGCGCAGTAGAGCCTCACCCAACCGCGGTCGGCATGGGGTTCCGGCGGCTTCCAGCGCGCCCGCCGGCGTGCCAGCTCGTCGTCCGAGACCTGCAGGCGCAGGCGGCGCTTGGCGACGTCGAGCTCGATGATGTCGCCGTTCTCGACCAGCGCCAGCGGGCCGCCTGCCGCGGCCTCCGGCGCGGTGTGCAGCACGACGGTCCCGTATGCGGTGCCTGACATCCGGGCGTCCGAGATGCGGACCATGTCGGTGACGCCTTTCTTCAGCAGCTTGGCGGGGAGCGCGAAGTTGCCGACTTCGGGAAACCCGGGATAGCCCTTCGGTCCGCAGTTCTTGAGCACGAGGATGTCGTCGACCTCGACGTCGAGATCGGGATCGTCGATGCGCCGGTTGAGATCGTCGATATCCTCGAACACGACCGCGCGGCCCCGGTGCTTCATCAGAGCCGGCGTCGCCGCCGAGGGTTTGAGCACGGCGCCGTCGGGGGCGAGGTTCCCGCGCAGGACCGCGATGCCTCCCTGCGGCTTGAAAGGTTTCTCGAGCGGGGTGATGACGTCGCGGTTGTAGTTGACCGCGTCCTTGCAGTTGTCCCAGATCGTCCGTCCATTCACGGTCAGGGCCTTGCGGTGGATCGACTTGCGGATCTCGCGGATGACGACCGGCAGCCCCCCGGCGTAGTAAAAGTCCTCCATCAGGTATTTCCCTGACGGCATGAGGTTGACGAGGCAGGGCATGCTGCGCCCGAGCCGGTCCCAGTCGTCCAGCGTCAGGTCGACGCCGATGCGCCCGGCGATCGCCAGCAGATGGACGACGGCGTTGGTCGACCCGCCGATCGCGCCGTTGACCATGATTGCGTTCTCGAAGGCCTGTCGGGTCAGGATCCTCGACATGCGCAGATCCTCGCGCACCATCTCGACGATGCGCCGGCCGGCCATCCGCGCGAGCACCCTGCGCCGCGAATCGACCGCGGGGATCGCAGCATTGGTCGGCAGGCCCATTCCCAGCGCCTCGACCATCGACGCCATCGTCGATGCGGTGCCCATGGTCATGCAGTGGCCGGCGGAGCGCGACATGCCGCCCTCGGCCTCGATCATGTCCGCCTCGTTCATCCGTCCGGTCTTCAGCATCTCGGTGAACTTCCAGACGTGCGTGCCCGAGCCGATGTCCTCGCCGCGGAACTTCCCGTTCAGCATCGGTCCGCCCGAGACGCCGATCGTCGGCAGGTCGCAGGACGCCGCGCCCATCAGCAGCGCGGGCGTGGTCTTGTCGCAGCCCATCAGCAGCACGATGCCGTCGAAAGGATTGGCGCGGATCGACTCCTCGACGTCCATCGCGCATTGGTTGCGGAACAGCATCGTCGTCGGCCGCATCAGCGTCTCGCCGAGGCTCATCACCGGGAACTCGATCGGGAACCCGCCGGCATCGAGCACGCCATCGCGTACGTGCTGCGCGAGCTCGCGGAAGTGCGCATTGCAAGGTGTGGCCTGCGACCAGGTGTTGCAGATGCCGACGACCGGCCGGCCGTCGAACTGGTCGTGCGGAATACCCTGGTTCTTCATCCAGGAGCGATGGACGAGCGCGTCGCGGTCGTGGCGACCGAACCATTCGGTCGAGCGGAGCTTGCGTTTCGGCTTGCGGCTCATGGGGCACCCGGGATCATCGGAAAGGAACGAAAGGGCACTGCAACCACCGGCGTGCTGCGCCAACGACCGGCGCCGTTGCCCTCACGGCGCGAGTCTCGCGCCGGACGCCTGGTCGAACAGGTGGACGTTCGCCGGATCGATGGCAAAGCCGACCGTGTCACCGGGCTGCAGCGTCGTCCGGCCATGCGTCTCGACGATGATCTGCGCGTCGCCGATCCGCACCACCAGCTCGGTCTCCGAGCCGGTGGGCTCGACGACGACGATTTCGCCCGGAACTGCAGGCTCGCCGCCTCCCACGAGCTCGAGGTGGTCCGGCCGCACGCCATAAGCCACCCCCTGCCCGTCGACGCCGCCGCTGCCGGCCGGCCAGCGCACCCCGTCCGCGGTCTCGACGTGCGCTGCGCCGCCGGTGCGTCGCAGCGTGCCCCGGACCACGTTCATCGCCGGCGAGCCGATGAATTGCGCGACGAACAGGTTGTCGGGCCGGTCGTAGAGCTCGAGCGGCGTGCCGATCTGCTCGATCGCCCCGTCGTGCATGACGACGATGCGATCGGCCATGGTCATCGCCTCGATCTGGTCGTGCGTGACGTAGACGGTGGTCGTCTTCAGCCTCTGGTGCAGCGCCTTGATCTCCGAGCGCATCTGCACGCGCAGCTTGGCATCGAGGTTCGACAGCGGCTCGTCGAACAGGAACACCTTCGGGTCGCGCACGATCGCGCGTCCCATCGCGACGCGCTGGCGCTGCCCGCCCGACAGCTCGCGCGGGTAGCGATCGAGGTAAGGTTCCAGATTCAGGATCCGCGCAGCGCGCATGACGCGCGCATCGATCTCGCTGCGCTCGGCCCGGCGCAGCCGCAGGCTGAAGCCCATGTTATCGCGCACGCTCATGTGCGGATAGAGGGCGTAGCTCTGGAACACCATCGCGATGTCGCGGTCCTTGGAGTCGACGTGGTTGACCACCCGGCCGTCGATCGCGATCGTGCCGGCGGTGATCTCCTCGAGGCCGGCGAGCATGCGGAGCAGCGTCGACTTGCCGCAGCCGGACGGCCCGACGAGCACCATGAATTCGCCGTCGCGGATGTCGAACGAGATGCCGCGGATGACCTCGGTGCTGCCGAAGGTCTTTGCGACGTTGTTGAAGGAAACCGGGGCCATGTTCAGGGATCAGGAATCAGAGTGCAGGGATCAGAGGCGGCAGGCCATGCGCAGGACGACGGGTGCGCATCGCGCGCGCGGCACCCGGTCACGACTTGACGGCGCCGGCGGTCAGACCGGTCACCATGTAGCGCTTGAACGCATAGTAGATCGCGGCCGGCGGCAGCGCATAGATCAATCCGGTCGTCATCAGGAGCTCCCACGGCGAATCGTCCGCCGACAGGAAGTGCCCGAGCGCGACCGGCAGCGTGATGTCCTTGTCGTTGGACAGCAGCAGGAACGCGTACAGGTATTCGTTCCAGGCGAGCAGCAGCGCGTAGGTGCCGACGGCGACCAGTGAAGGTGCGATCAGCGGCAGGTAGACGAGCCGGAACAGCTGCAGCGGCGACGCCCCGTCGATGCGCGCCGCCTCGTCGAGCTCCCAGGGCAGCTTGTCCGAGGCCTGCTTCAGCACCCAGATCGCGTACGGCGATGCGATCGTCACCATTGCCAGGATCAGCGCCCACTGCGTATTGAGAAGTCCGTACGTCCCCATCGCCTTGTACATCGGAACGGCGAGGAATGCAGCCGGAATGAAGTAGGTGAACAGGGCGCAGTTCAGCACCAGCCGGCCGCCGCGCGTCCTCAGGCGGCTGATCGAGAAAGCCGCGCCCGCCGCGACGACCAGCGTGATCGCGCCGACGGCAACCGCGATCAACAGCGAATTGGCGAACTGGCGCCAGAAGTGGTTGAGGAAATAGTTCTGCTCGCGGAACACGATGCCGAAATTGCGCAGCGTCGGGTGCGCCGGCCATAGCTCCCCTGAAAAAGCCTCTTCCTTGGTCGATATCGAGAACAGGAACATGTGATAGATCGGCAGCAGCGTCCAGATCGCGACGGGGATCCCGATCAGCACGAGCCTCGCCTCGGTCAGCAGGCGCTTCATCGCGACAGGCGCTTCATCATGAAGTAGACCAGCGGCAGCACCAGCGGCAGCGCGCAGACGATCGTCGCCATCGCCAGGTCGACCTGGTCGAGGCGCAGGTAGCGGATGCCGAGCGTGGCCAGCACGTGCGTCAGGTCCGCGGGGCCGCCGCCGGTCAGCAGGTAGACGCTGTTGAAATCGCCCAGCGTCCAGATCATCGACAGGATCGCCGAGGTCAGGTACAGCGTCGACAGCGACGGCCAGGTGATGAAGCGGAATCGCTGCCACACCGACGCGCCATCGACGCTCGCCGCCTCGTAGAGCTCGCCGGGAATCGCGAGGCGCCCGGCGATCAGGATCATCGTCCAGAAAGGCAGGCTCTTCCAGATGTGGACGAGCATCGCCATCGACAGCGCGATCCACCGGTCGTTGAGCCAGTTCGGGCCGTCGGCGCCGGTCAGTCTGAAGATGACCTGGTTGACCACGCCCCATTCCGGATTGAGCATGAACCGGATCGAGAGGATCGTCGGTATCGACGGCACGGCCCAAGGCAGGATGAACAGCACCGACAGCCAGCGGATCCAGGGCCGCGCGGTCACGAAGAAGCCGGACAGGAACAGCGCCGCCGCCATCTTGAGATTGATGCCGACGACCACGAAGATCAGCGTGTTGACCACCGAGCCCGCGAAAACCGGGTCGGCGAAGAGCTGGACGTAGCTCTGCGGATGGCGCGCGAGCCACAGTCCGTACCCGACGGGGTACAGCACGAACACCAGGAACACCGCGACATAGGGCGCGAGCAGCGCGAGCCCCCACGCCTGCCACGGCGACAGGCGCCTTCGCGGACCGCCGTCCGCTGTGGCGGCCTCGACTCCCGGCAGCGCGACCGTCGACATCTCGTCGCCTCCCTCGCACCCACCGCGCGCCACCGGGACGACCGGGGCGCGCGACGCGAATGCGGGGTCGTCAGCCTGCGACCTCCTTGATGCGGCCGATCATTTCGTCGACGGCCTTCTCGACCGGCCAATGCTCGCTGACGACGCGATTCATCGCCTTGGCCCAGACGTTCTCGTTGTTGAGAATCGTGAATTTCCAGTTCTTCGTGAACTCGAACGTATTGGTCCCTTCCGAGAACTGGCGCTGGACCGATGTGCGGTGCGGGTCGGCGAGCCAGAAAGCGAGCCGCGCCGCCCCCGACTTGGTGACCGGGTACCAGCGGCCGAGCGATCCCTCGACGTACGGAATCAGGTTCTCGTCCTCGAGCAGGAACGCGACGAACTCCTTGGCGCGCTTCTTGTTCTTCGCATCCGCGAACACCACGCCGGTCTTGACGGCGGCGCGGTATTTCATCGGCGTCCCGTCAGGCTTGCTGGGGAAACCCGACGTGGCGATGTTGTCGTAGTAGTTCTTCTTCGCCTGCTCGCGCTCCTGCGCGGAAAGCGTCGTGTTGTTCATGTCGTCGTACCACTTGGCCGGGATCGAGATCGTCGCGTTGTGGGTCATGATGATCGTCTTGTTGTGGAACGCGACGTTGTTGTCCGGGTCCTTCCAGCTCGTCGACGACGGCGGCGTGCAGCCCTTGACATACGGCTGCGTGTAGTCGCGCAGCGCGTTGATCAGCCCCTGGCGGACCTTGGGGTCGCCGACCAGCAGCTTGCCGTTGTCGTCGACCAGCCTGACGTTGTAGGCGTCCATGAAGGTCAGGAACGAGTAGTACGAGTCGCTCGAGTCGACGCCCATCGGGAAGCCGGTGGCGAAGATGCGCTTGCCCGACGCCTTGCGGTACGCGGGCTGGACCTTGTCGCACCAGAACGACCAGTAGGCTTTCCAGGTCGTCGGGATGTCCGACGGCTTGAAGCCGGCCTGGGCGAGCATGTCCTTCCAGTAGTTGATGTGCATCGTCTGCTGCTTGATCGGGAACGCGTAGTACGCGCGCTTGTTCGCCTTGGCGTCGTACAGGTACGTCGTCTCGAGCGTGTTCGGCAGGAACCTGTCCTTGATCGGCGTCAGGACGTCGGTCAGGTCCTCGAGCTTGCCGTCGTAGGCCCATTTGCCGGTCACCTGGAAGTCGAACACGTCGATGTAGGCGACATCGGGCGGATTGCCCGCGTCGAGCGCGGCAACGACCTTCGGAATGCCGTCCTGCACGGCGTACTGCGAAAGCTCGACCTTGACCCCGGTCTTCTGCTCGTATTTCCTGATCATCGCGTACAGCGCGTCGTCCTCGGACTTGTAGAAACCCTTGACCCACCAGACGACGAGCTTTTCCTGCGCAGATACCGGCGCGGTCGCGCCGAGCATGCCGAGCGCGAACAGCGCGGCGACGAACTTGGTGAACAGTTTCATCGATGCCTCCCTGGTTGATTGCCCGTCAATTTCAATGCGGGACCGTTTCCGGCCTTCCGCAATTGCGCTGCGGCCCGCGGGCCGCCTCCGGCGGAGTCCGCCGGTGGCGTTCCGGTCCTGGCGCTACATCACCGCACCGAGATACCAGGGCACGAACTCGCTCTGTCCGTAGCCATGGCGCTCGCTCTTCGTCCTCGTGCCCGACGCGGTTTCCAGGATCAGCCCGAACAGCCGCTCGCCGGTCTGCGCGACCGTCGCGTCCCCGTCGACGATCGCGCCGCAGTTGAGATCGATGTCCTCTTCCTGCCGCACCCACAGCGGCGTGTTGGTCGCGAGCTTGAGCGAGGGCGCCGGCGCGCAGCCATACGCAGACCCGCGGCCGGTGGTGAACACGATCATGTTGGCGCCGCCCGCGACCTGGCCGGTCGCGGACACCGGGTCGTAGCCCGGCGTATCCATGTAGACGAATCCCTTCGCGGTCACCGGCTCAGCGTACTCGTAGACGGCGACCAGGTTGGTGGTCCCGCCTTTGGCCACCGCGCCCAGCGATTTCTCGAGGATCGTCGTCAGTCCCCCCGCCTTGTTCCCCGGCGACGGGTTGTTGTTCATCTCGCCGCGCTCGCGCGCGGTGTAGTCCTCCCACCAGCGGATGCGCGCAATCAGCTTCTCGCCGACCTCGCGCGAGGTCGCACGTCGCGTAAGCAGGTGCTCGGCGCCGTAGATCTCGGGCGTCTCCGACAGGATCGCCGTTCCGCCATGGCGCACCAGCAGGTCGACCGCAGCGCCTAGCGCGGGATTCGCAGTGATGCCCGAATAGCCGTCCGACCCGCCGCACTGCAGCCCGATCGTCAGGCTCGACGCCGGCACGGCCTCTCGCGTCACGGCGTCCGCGTACGGAAGCATCTCGCCGACGATCGCGATCCCGCGCGCGATGCTCTTCGCGGTGCCGCCGGTGTCCTGGATCGAGAAGGTCCGCAGCAGCGCGCCTTCCTGCAGCGCCTGCGCCCCCAGCAATGCGCTGATCTGGTTCGCTTCGCAGCCCAGCCCCACGACCAGCACGCCGGCGAAGTTCGGGTGCTTCGCATAGCCGCCCAGCGTGCGGCGCAGGATCTGCATGCCGTCGCCCTGCGTGTCCATGCCGCAGCCGGAGCCGTGGGTCAGCGCCACGACGCCGTCGACGTTCGCAAACCCGGCGAGGCGCTCGCGGCTGAAGTGGTCGGCGATGCTGCGCGCGACGGTTGCCGAGCAGTTGACCGTCGACAGGATGCCGATGTAGTTGCGCGTCGCCACCTTGCCGGCATTCGGCCCGTCGCGGCGGACGATGCCCATGAAGGTCGCCGCAGGCTCGATGTACGAGGTCGGCTTCGCATCGACCCCGAACGCATAGTCGCGGTCGAACGCGCCCATCGCGAGGTTGTGCAGGTGCACGTGCTCGCCCGGCGCGATGTCGCGGCTGGCGAAGCCGATGATCTGGTTGTAGCGGCGCACCGGCGCACCGGCACGCACGGCGCGGGTCGCGACCTTGTGCCCCGGCGGCACCAGACCGGAGACGACCACGCTCTCGTCGATCAGCGTCGTGCCGCCGACGAGCTGCGAGCGGGCGATGACGACATCGTCTGCCGGATGCAGGCGGATCGTCAGCGAAGAGCGCGTAAGCATCGAAACTCCTTCAGTGCAACCACGGCCCGACCCGGGTGCGGTCTCAGTGCAGCATGTCCCAGCCGGCGCTGAACCGCTTGTACGCCTGGTCCAGGTGCCGGCGCATCGCGGCGCGGGCGCCCCTGGCATCGTGCGCCGCGAGCGACTCCAGCACGACGCGATGCTCGGCCATCGCCGCTTGCCACAGGTCAGGCGAATCGTAATGCTGCTCGAGTTGCTGGTAGAGCGGTCCGGCGCGCTCGTCCCACAGCGTCCGGACGACGTGCACCAGCGCGCCGTTTCCCGTTGCCTCCACGATCCGCAAATGGAACAGGCGGTCGCCCGGCAGCGGCTGCATCCCCTCCGCCAATTCGCGCTCCATGTCGCCCAGCGCGGCTTCGATCGCCTGCAGCTGCACCCGGGTCACGGCCTTCGCCGCCAGCGCGGCGCATTCGGACTCGATCAGGTAGCGCGCGCGCAAAAGCTCGAAAGGACCCGCCTCGCCATCGGCCGGCGGCGCCGCCTGCACGTCGTCGCAGGGGCGGACGTAGATGCCGGAACCGATGCGCACATCGACCAGCCCCTCGACCTCGAGCGCGATCACGGCCTCGCGGACCGACGGCCGGGACACGCCGAGCTGCCGCGCGAGGTCGCGCTCAGGCGGCAGGCGCGAACCGGTGGCGTACTCGCCACTCCTGATCAGCGCGCGGATCTGGTCCGCGATCTGCCGGTAAAGCCGACGGGGTTCGATGCTCTGGAACGGCATGGGACCAGGCCCGGCGTCGCGGCGCACCGCGCCCGACGATGGTTGGATCGGCGAAGGCTACGCCCGCCTGGTAGACTGGTCAAGTGGCATTACCAATTTCCCGCGTCCGGTAGCTGGTATAATCCGACCACGCGGCATGGGTTCCAGTCCTTTTCGCCGCCGTCGATTCCGACCTCCTGCAGTTCCTCCGTTTGCCTGCGACTGGCCTCTCTCAGGAGAGGACAGGCCGATGTTTTTCCGAAAGTTCTCATGTCCTTCTCCACCCTCGGCCTGTCCGAGACGCTGCTGCGTGCCGTCACCGAACACGGCTACACCCAACCCACGCCCGTGCAGACGCAGGCGATTCCTGCCGTTCTGGCCGGCGGCGACCTCCTCGCCGGCGCGCAAACCGGCACCGGCAAGACGGCCGGATTCGTGCTGCCGATCCTCCAGCTCCTGTCCACGCCTGCCGTGGCGAAGTCGCCGCGGGCGTCGGGCCGGCCGATCCGCGCGCTGATCCTGACGCCGACCCGCGAGCTCGCCGCACAGGTCGAGCAATCGGTGCGCACCTACGGCAAGTACTCGAAGCTGAGCTCCACCGTGGTCTTCGGCGGGGTGGGGATCCATCCGCAAATCAGTCAT
Source organism: Betaproteobacteria bacterium (assembly GCA_018971195.1). GTDB lineage: Bacteria > Pseudomonadota > Gammaproteobacteria > Burkholderiales > Casimicrobiaceae > VBCG01. Next base: position 15,892 of record JAGXBK010000005.1, on the reverse strand, counting down.
CTGAAGCGCGGCGTCGACATCCTGGTCGCCACCCCAGGCCGGCTGCTCGACCTTGCGGGCCAGCGTGCCGTCAACCTGTCGCAGGTCGAGATCCTCGTCCTCGACGAAGCCGACCGGATGCTCGACATGGGCTTTATCCGCGACATCAGGCGCATCCTGGCGCTGCTGCCCCGGCAACGGCAGAACCTGCTGTTCTCGGCGACGTTCTCCGACGAGATCAAGGCGCTTGCCGACGGCCTGCTGAATTCGCCGGCGATGATCGAGGTCGCGCGGCGCAACTCAACCGTCGAGATGATCCAGCAGAAGGTGCTCCCGGTTGACCACGCCCGCAAGCGCGAGTTGCTGGCGCACCTGATCAGGACGCGGGATTGGACCCAGGTGCTGGTCTTCACCCGCACCAAGCACGGCGCGAACAAGCTGACCGAGCAGCTCGGCCACGACGGAATCGCCGCACTCGCCATTCACGGCAACAAGAGCCAGGCAGCGCGCACCCATGCGCTGGCCGAGTTCAAGCGGGGCCGGCTCACCGTGCTGGTCGCCACCGACATCGCAGCCCGCGGCATCGATATCGACCAATTGCCGCAGGTCGTGAATTACGACCTGCCCAATGTCCCCGAGGACTACGTGCATCGCATCGGGCGTACGGGTCGCGCCGGCGCCACCGGCGAGGCCGTGTCGCTGGTCTCGGTCGACGAGCGCGCTTTCCTGCGCGGCATCGAAAGGCTGATCAAGCAGACGATTCCGCAGGAGCATGTCCCGGGCTTCGCGCCCCGCGCGGCGGCATCCATGCAACCCGCCACGCGCGACGCGGCGCGGCGTGCGCAACCCGGCGCACCCGCAGGCAGGCGTCCTTCCGCTGCCGGCGCGCGCCACCAGGTCGGCGCGCCCAGGGCAAGACCTGCGGGACGTGGCCGTCCGTCGAGCCAAGCCGGCCGCGCGGCCTGAGGAGCGCGCGGGCACGCCGGGCGACAAGCCCGCAGGCACGATACGCGCCTGAGGATCGGGCGGGCGTCCTGGCCAACGAGCCCGCACGCACGATGCGCCGGGGCGGAACCCGGTCGGTGGCCGAGATCGACTCCAGGCTCATCGCCTGACCCGGCGCTTTCATCGCGCGCGCAACAGGTCGAGCGCCGCAGCCGCGCTTCAGGCCCGCGCGGCTTGCGGATGGACGGGCGACGTCGCATCCTTGGCGCTCAGGATCTCACTGCGCCCGAAGGTGCTCCAATGGCTGCACCCGCACTGACCACCGAGCTCCTGACGATTGCGACGGGGGTTTCCGCGTATCTGGCCAAGCCGAGCGGCGTTCCAGGCATAGGCGTGGTGGTCATGATGGAGGCGTTCGGTGTCAACGCCTACGTCAAGGGCGTATGCGAGCGCTTCGCCCGCGCCGGCTACATCGCCATCGCGCCGGACTTCTACCATGGCGAGGTGTTCGAGTATTCGGACCGGGAGCGCGCGATCGCGCGCGTCCAGCAAATCGACGACGACGAAGCGATGCAGGAGACCGGCGCCGCACTCGATGCGCTGGTGTCCCAGGGCGCGCGCGACGGCCGGCTGGCGGTCATCGGCTTCTGCATGGGCGGACGGCTCGCTTTCCTCGCCAATGCGGTCCACGGAGCGCGCCTCGCGGCATCGGTGTCGTTCTACGGCGGCGGGATCGCGCCGCGGGAGCCGAAGGGGAAGCGCAGGCCGCTGCTCGACCGCGCGCAGGACCTCAAGGCGCCGCAACTGCTGGTCTACGGCGCGAAGGACGCGTCGATCGCGAGCGACGAGCACGCGAGGATCGCAGAGGCGCTGTCCGACTTTAACCGCCGCTACACGCTGGCCGTACTTCCCGACGCCGGCCACGCGTTCGCGACCGTCGACCGCGAGAGCTACGTTCCCGAGGCCGCCGAGGCCGCGTGGCGCATCGCCTTCGCGTTCCTCGTCGACACCTTCATGCATTGACGCATCGCTGGCCGGCGCCGGCCGCGACGCGTCCATTCACTGCGCGGTACCGGGGCGGCCGCCGGCAGCGTAGAATCCGCGCTTTTTGCGGCGATGGAGCGACCGGCGCCGGGTGCGGAGGAATGCGATGGCTGGAAGGCTGGCGGGCAAGTCCGCGCTGATCACTGCGGCGGGCCAGGGAATCGGGCGCGCGACGGCGATCGCGATGGCGGGCGAAGGCGCCGAGGTGCTCGCCACCGACATCGACGGCGATGCCCTCGACACGCTGCGCGGCATCGCGAACATCAGCACGCGCCGTCTCGACGTGCTCGATGATGCCGAGGTCGCGAAGACGATCGATTCCCTGCCGCCGCTGCAGATCCTGTTCAACTGCGCAGGCTACGTCCACCACGGAGCGATCCTCGAGTGCGCGCCCAAGGACTGGGAGTTCAGCTTCAACCTGAACGTCCGCGCGATGTACATCGCGATCCGTGCGGCGCTGCCGAAGATGCTCGCCCATCACGAGGCCACCGGGCGCGGTGCGTCGATCATCAACATGTCGTCGATCGCGAGCTCGATCAAGGGCCTGCCCAACCGCTTCGTCTACGGCACCACCAAGGCGGCAGTCATCGGCCTGACCAAGTCGGTGGCCGCCGACTACGTGCAGAAAGGCATTCGCTGCAACGCGATCGCACCGGGCACCGTCGACACGCCCTCGCTGGCGCAGCGGATCAACGCGTTCCCCGATCCGGTCGAGGCGCGGCGCATGTTCGTCGCGCGCCAGCCGATGGGACGGCTCGCGAAAGCCGAGGAAATCGCGCCGCTGGTCGTGTTCCTGGCGTCCGACGAGTCGGCATTCGTCACCGGTAACACCTATTCCTGCGATGGCGGGATGACAATCTGAGGAGAACTCGATGAAGCTCGTACGTTACGGACCCGCGGGGCGCGAGAAGCCCGGCATGATCGACGCGGACGGCATCCTGCGCGACCTCTCGCGCAAGGTGAAGGACATCGACGCCGAAGCGCTCGCGCCGGCCTCGCTGGCTGCATTGCGCAGGCTCGACCCCAGGCGCCTGCCCGCGGTGAAAGGCCGGCCGCGCATGGGCCCCTGCGTGGCCACGCCGCCCAAGTTCGTCGCCATCGGTCTCAACTTCGCCGATCACGCGAAGGAGGCCGGCGTGCCCATTCCGGCGCACCCGGTGGTCTTCTTCAAGGCCGAGACGTCGATCTGCGGCCCCAACGACAACACGATCACGCCGAAGGACTCGACGCAGCTCGACTACGAGATCGAGCTCGGCGTGGTCATCGGCCGCAAGGCGCGCCATGTCGCGGTGAAGGACGCATTGCGCCATGTGGCCGGCTACTGCGTGATCAACGACGTGTCCGAACGCGAGTTCCAGCTTCAGCGCGGCGCCTCGCAGTGGAGCAAGGGCAAGGGCTGCGACACCTTCGGGCCGATCGGCCCGTGGCTCGTGACCACCGACGAGATCAAGGATCCGCAGAACCTCGACATGTGGCTCGACGTCAACGGCAAGCGCAGGCAGACCGGCAACACGAGGACCATGATCTTCGGCGTCGCCGAGCTCGTTGCCGACGTCTCGCGCTACATGACGCTGCTTCCGGGCGACGTGATCACGACCGGCACGCCCCCGGGCGTGGCGCTGGGCATGAAGGAACCGAAGGGGTGGCTCAAGCCCGGCGACATCGTGACCTGCGGCATTTCCGGGCTGGGCGAGCAGCGGCAGAAGATCGTGCCGTTCAAGGGGCGCGGTTAGGGAGCTCCCCGCATCGCGGCCGCTTCGTCGCGACGGGCCGAACCGATCGGCCCGAAGTGCGATCATACGGTCGATGATCGACTCCATTCTCGCCCAGTCGCCCGAGGCTGGCCTTTATCCGGAATGCATGCCGTACGCGAGCGGCATGCTCGCGCTGGATCGGCGGCACGCGATGTACTGGGAGAACTGCGGCAACCCGTCAGCTGCGCCGATCCTGTTCCTGCACGGTGGACCGGGGGGCGGCAGCCTGCCGCACCATCGGCGGTTCTACGATCCCTCGCAGTGGCGCATCGTGCTCTACGACCAGCGGGGAGCGGGCCGCTCGACGCCGAGCGCCGACACGATCGACAACACGACCGTGCACCTCGTGGACGACATCGAGCGCCTGCGCGAGCACCTGGGCATCGGGTGCTGGGTGCTGTTCGGCGGGTCCTGGGGCTCGACGCTGGCGCTTGCCTACGCCGAGGCGCACCCGGACCGCGTCCTCGGCCTGATCCTGCGCGGCGTGTTCCTCGCGTCGCGCGACGAGATCCGGTGGTTCATGAACGGCATGCGCCGATTCTTCCCGGAGGCCTGGCGCGATTTCGAGCACTTCCTGCCGCCGGGGGAGCGTGGCGACCTCCTCGCGAGCTACCACCGGCGACTGAACGATCGCGACCCCGCGGTGCACCTGCCCGCCGCCATCGCCTGGGACCGTTACGAAAGCGCGTGCTCGACGCTGCTTCCGCGGCAGGACGCCGGGCGCGTCGACGACCCCGCCGCGTCCCTCGCGATCGCGCGCATCGAGGCGCATTACTTCGTCCACGACGCCTTCCTCGCACCGGGCCGGATCCTCGCGGACCTGCACCGCATCGCGCATCTGCCATGCACGATCGTGCAGGGGCGCTACGACGTCGTCTGCCCGCCCGCCACCGCGCTGGCACTCGCCGGCGCGTGGCCCGGCGCCGAATGCATCGTCGTCCCCGACGCCGGGCATTCGGTGCGCGAGCCCGGCATCGCGCGCGAGCTGGTGGGCGCGGTGCGCCGGATGCGCACGCGAATCGGGCGCTCGGCATGACATCGAGCCGCGACTGGGCGCTGCGCAGCCAGCACGCGGTCTGGCATCCATGCACGCAGATGAAGCAGCACGAGGAATCGCCGCCGGTCGCGATTGCGCGCGCGGCGGGCGCCTGGCTTTACGACTTCGAGGGGAATCGCTATCTCGACGCGGTCGCCTCGTGGTGGGTCAACCTGTTCGGCCACGCCAACCCGCGGATCAACGCGGCGCTGACGGCGCAGCTCGCCGAGCTCGAGCACGTGATGCTCGCGGGCTTCACCCATCGCCCGGTGGTCGAGCTGTCGGAGCGGCTGTCGGCACTCGCCCCGCCGGGAATGTCGCACGCATTCTTCGCGTCCGACGGTGCGTCGGCGACCGAGATCGCCCTCAAGATGAGCTTCCACTACTGGAGGCATCGAGGGGCCCCCGGCAAGACGCACTACGCGCGGCTGGCAGGCGGCTACCACGGGGAAACCGTCGGGGCGCTTGCCGTGACCGACGTCGCGCTGTTCCGCGACGCCTATGCGCCGCTGTTGCGCGAGCACCCGGTGTTGCCCTCGCCTGCCGCCTGCGGCATCGACTGCGCCGGCGCGGATGCCGCGGTCGACGCCGCGATCGATGCGCTGGAAGCCTTCCTCGCAGCGCATCACGCCAGTACCGCGGCCCTGATCGTCGAGCCGCTGGTCCAGGGTGCCGCCGGAATGGCGATGTACGCGCCGCGCTACCTCGTGCGCGCCCGCGAGCTCACGGCGCGTCACGGCGTCCACCTGATCGCCGACGAGATCATGACGGGCTTCGGCCGCACCGGCAGCTTCTTCGCCTGCGAGCAGGCGGGGATCACCCCGGATCTCCTGTGCCTGTCCAAGGGCATCACCGGCGGCTACCTGCCGCTGTCCTGCGTGCTCGCGACCGACGACGTCTATCGCGCTTTCTACGCCGACGAGATCGCACGGGGCTTCCTGCATTCGCACTCGTACACCGGCAACGCGCTCGCCTGCCGCGCGGCGCTGGCGGTGCTCGACATCTTCCGCGACGACGACGTCATCACCGCCAACCGCGACAAGGCGCTGCGCTGGGGCAGGATCGCGCAGCCGATCGCCGATCACCCCCGGGTGCGCAACTTCCGCCAGTGCGGAATGATCGTCGCGTTCGACGTGGACCGCGCCCGCCCGGGATTCACCCGCTGGTTCGCCGCCGAAGCGCTGGCGCGCGAGCTGGTGCTGCGGCCGATCGGCAACACGGTCTATTTCATGCCGCCCTACGTCGTGACCGATGCCGAGTTCGCGCTGCTCGTCGAGCGAACGCTCGACATCCTCGACATCGCGTGAAGCGATGAGCCGCGCCGGCGAGTTCCGGACCCGGGTGCGCAGCCGTCGACGGGCGATCGCACGGCGACTCGCGGCATCGCTCGCCATCGCCACCGTGCTGTGCGCGGCCGCGGCACAGGCCGCGATGCCACGCGAGATCCGCCGCGCATTCCTGGATGCGGGCATTCCGATGACCGACGTGTCGATCGTCGTGCAGGACACGGCGAAGCCGCGCCCGATGTTCGTGTACGACCCCGACCGGCCGCGCAATCCCGCATCGGTGATGAAGCTCGTCACGACCTACGCGGCGCTCGAGCTCCTCGGCCGCGACTACCGCTGGAAGACCGAGGCCTACCTCGGCGGTCCGCTGGTGAACGGGGTCCTGCACGGGAACCTGATCCTGAAGGGACAAGGCGACCCCAAGATCACGAAGGAGCAATGGCAGGCATTCATCGCCATGCTGCGCGGGAAAGGGCTCGAAGCGATCGACGGCGACCTCGTGCTCGACCGGAGCTATTTCGCGCTCCCGCGCTACGACGCGAGCGCCTTCGACCACGAGCCCCGCAAGCCCTACAACGTCGGGCCGGACGCGCTGCTCGTCAACTTCAAGGCGCTGCACCTCAGCTTCACGCCGGATCCCGCGACCGCGCAGGTCGCGGTCTCGATCGATCCGCCGCTGCCGGAGGTCGTGCTGCAGCGGTCGCCGGCGCTCGTCGACACACCCAGCTGCGGCGACTGGCGCACAAGCGCGCGGCCCGAATTCGTCGACCGGGGCGACCACGCGTCGATCCGGTTTGCCGGGGACTATTCGGCGAGCTGCGGCGAGCGCGACTGGTGGGTCTCGCTGCTCGACCATGCGCACTACGTACGAGCGATCTTCGAGGCGTATTTCCGCGAGGCCGGTGGACGTTTCGCCGGAGGGGTGAAGAGCGGACGCGTCGCGCCCGGCGCCACCCCGTTCGCCACCCTCGAGTCGCCGCCGCTCTACGACATCGTGCGCGACGTCAACAAGTTGTCGAACAACGTGATGGCGCGCCAGATCTTCCTGACGCTGGCGACGACGGCCGATCCGCCGCCTGCCACGCCGGCCCGGGCCGCTGCGGTCGTCCGGCGCTTCCTTGCCGCGCACAAGCTCGCAATGCGGGGCCTGGTGCTCGAGAACGGATCGGGACTGTCGCGCCGCGAGCGCGTCAGCGCGCGCGGGCTCAACGCGCTGCTGGTGGCGGCGAGCCGCAGCAAGGTTCGCGACGAGTTCGCAAGCTCGCTCCCGGTTGCCGCGACCGACGGCACGCTCGAGCGGCGATTCGTGCACGACGGCGTCGCCGGGCAGGCACTGCTCAAGACCGGCACGCTCGAAGGCGTCCGGGCGCTCGCGGGCTATGTCGTGGATCGTTCGGGGCGATGGTACTCGGTCGTCGCGCTGGTCAACGCTCCGGATGCGCGCCGCGCCGCGCCCGCCCTCGACTACCTGGTGGAGTGGGTGTACGCCAACGGCGCGAGCTTCGACACCGCGCTGCAGCACTGAGGCGGAGCCCGCTACATCCCCGGCACCGGCTGGCTCTCGTGGAACAGCAGGTAGCCGCGCACGACGCGGTAGATGACCCAGATCGTATCCGCGGCCCAGATCGCGAAAGCGATCGGGATGCCGATGAGGATCAGGCCCAGCGTGACCAGGACCAGCGCCCCGAGCGTCGCCCACAGCAGCGACCACCAGAACGTGCGAACCTGCCAGCGGAAGTGGGACGCGAGCCAGCTGCCGGCCGCCTCGTCGCGCTTCACGTAGGCGATGATGATCGCGACGATGCCGACCACGCCGAGCAGCGGCGCGAACAGCGGAAAGCCGTGGGAGGCGACGCCGATGAGCGCCGCGATGGCGAACAATGCGTAGACGAGCAGCGCTGCGTTGACCGGCAACGGGCGTGCCGCTCCGGGCGGCGTCGAAGCCGCGGGGGGGACCGGTGAAGGAAAGTCGGCCATCGAAATCTCCCTGGTTCCACGCGCGCCGCCCGTCGGCGCCCGTTGTATCGCGATAGATTGGGGAGCCCGTGTCCGTATCAAGCGGTCCGGGCGTCGCCGCCGGGCGCGCTTTGCCCGCATCCGGTGCCCGGCCGCTATAATGGATCGGATCGACCGCGGCACGCGCGATCCCAGCGGACGATGCCGCGACCCGGTAACCCCATCAGAAGGAGTCGAGCATGACCACTTCCCGCGATACGCTCCTCGACGATTTCTCCTCGATGCTCTCGGATGCCGAGGACCTGCTGAAGCGCGCCGGCACCGAGAGCGGCGAGCGAGCGAAGGATCTGCGCGCACAGGTCGAGGCCAAGCTCCTCGCCGCCAAGCTGCGCCTGCAGGAGCTGCAGGGCGAGGCGGTCGACCGCGCGAAGGACGCCGCACGCGTGACCGACGACTACGTGCACGACAACCCCTGGTGGGCGATCGGTGCCGCGGCCGCGATGGGCTTCGTCGCCGGCCTGCTGATGAACCGGCGCTGATCGTCGCATCATCATGCCCGTCCCGGAGGGCGGAGTCAGGTTCGTGGCGACGCGGCTCTCCGCGTCGGCGATCTCGCTGCTGCGCACGCGCATCGAGCTCGCCAGCGTGGAATTCGCCGAGGAGCGCGAGCGCCTGAAGGCGACGATCGGACTCGTCGCCGTCGCCGTCGTCGCCTTCGGCTTCGCGGCGATCGTCGTCACTTTCGGCGTCATCGCATACTTCTGGGACAGTTACCGCTACGAGACGATCGTCGTCGTCGCGCTGCTGTATGCGATCGTCGGCGCCGCAGCGCTGTGGCGCCAGGCATCGTTGCGCAAGGCCGCGCCGACGCCGTTCGCAGCATCGATCGATGCACTGCGCAAGGACGCCGAGTGGCTGCATCACCGCCGCGACAGCGAGCCGCCGGCCCGGCCATGAGCCGCCTCGACGATCTCGCGACACGCAAGGCCCTGCTCGTGGCCAGGACCGATCTCGAGCGCATCGACCTCGCGGTGGCAGTGCGCGATCTCGCGGACGCGTTCGAGCCTCACCCCGAGGCCGGACGCCTCGGGCGGATGCATCCGATGGTCGCGCGCGCGATCCGGCTCGCGATTCCGCTCTTCGGCGCGAGCCGCCTCGGACTGCTCGCGCGCGCGCTGTCGGTCGGGCTCGTCGCGTTCCGCATCATCGGCGGCCTGCGCAGCCGCTAGGTCAGAGCCCGAGCGCGCTCCAGATCGCGTCGGCCCGCGCCTCGACCGCCGCATCCATGGCGATCGGGCGACCCCATTCGCGCGTGGTCTCGCCGGGCCACTTGTGGGTCGCATCGATGCCGAGCTTGCTGCCAAGTCCGGCGACCGGGGACGCGAAGTCGAGATAGTCGATCGGCGTATCGGGCACGATCAGCGTGTCGCGCGCCGGGTCGACGCGCGTCGTCAGCGCCCAGATCACGTCTTTCCAGTCGCGGATGTTCACGTCGTCGTCGGTGACGATGATCATCTTCGTGTACATGAACTGGCGCAGAAAGCTCCAGATGCCGAACATCACGCGCTTCGCGTGCCCCGCATACTGCTTCTTCATCGCGACGACGGCCAGCCGGTAGCTGCAGCCTTCGGGCGGCAGGTAGAAGTCCGCGATCTCCGGATACTGGCGCTGCAGCAGCGGAACGAACACCTCGTTCAATGCGACGCCCAGCACCGCCGGCTCGTCGGGTGGCTTGCCGGTGTAGGTCGAGTGATAGATCGGATCACGACGCAATGTCATGCGCTCGATCGTGAACACCGGGAAGCGCTCGGTCTCGTTGTAATAGCCGGTATGGTCGCCGAACGGCCCCTCGAGCGCGGATTCGTAGCCCGTAGGGTCGTCGGCATCGGGGCGGATGAAGCCTTCCAGCACGATCTCGGCGCTGGCCGGAACCTGCAGGTCGTGGGTCAGGCACTTGACGATCTCGGTGCGTCCGCCGCGCAGCAGGCCGGCGAACTGGTATTCGGAAAGCGTATCGGGCACCGGCGTCACCGCGCCGAGGATCGTCGCCGGATCGGCGCCGAGCGCCACGGCGATCGGAAACGGCGCCCCCGGCGAGGCCAGCGCGTGGTCGCGGAAATCGAGCGCACCGCCGCGGTGGGCGAGCCAGCGCATGATCACCTTGTCGCGGGCAGTCACCTGCTGGCGGTAGATCGCGAGGTTTTGCCGCTTCTTGTGCGGCCCGCGCGTCACCGTCAGGCCCCAGGTGATCAGCGGCCCCGCATCGCCCGGCCAGCAGGTCTGGATCGGCAGGCGTGAAAGGTCGACGTCGGCACCCTCCCACACGACCTCCTGGCAGGGACCCGAGCGACGCTCCTTCGGCGCCATATCGAGCACCTTCATGAACACCGGCCGCGTCGTCTGCCACGCGTCCTTCAGGCTCGTCGGTGGCTCGGGCTCCTTCAGGTAGGCGAGCAGGCGCCCGACTTCGCGCAGGCCCTCCTGCCAGCGACCGGGATCGGCGCCCATCGCCCGGGCGACGCGCTCCGGCGTACCGAACAGGTTGCCCAGCACCGGAATCGTGGTGCCCGACGGACTGCGGAAATTTCCTTTAGGCGACTCGAACAGCAGCGCCGGACCATGCGCGCGTAGCGCCCGATCGCACAGGGCCGTCATCTCGAGCCTCGGGTCGACGGGCTCGCGCACACGGGTCAATTCGCCTGCCGCCTCGAGCTGGCCGATGAAATCGCGCAGATCGGCGTATCTCATGGGCCTTCCCCGCGTCGCGACTCGGCACCGGTGCCTGGAGCAATGCGAATATTCAGCCGGCGCGCCATTGATAGTTCACCCGCGCGGATTCGCAGGAGTCGCGATACTTGAATCATTCGCACCGGCAGCTGTCGAAGAGGTCGGGGTTGCGCTGCGCACGGAGTTTACCGCGACTTTCACGGCGTCCTGCCGGCGCCGGGCTTGCCGAGGAGTCCTGGCCATGGATGAGCTGCTGCGGTACGCGAGCCTTGCCGGTGCAGGTTTGCCGGCGCACGAGCGCCACAAGGCAACGTCGGCAACCGTCCGGCAGATGCGGCGCGTGCAGGTGGAAAGCGACGGCACGCTGCGCTTTTCAGCGCCACTCCGATGCGACGAGCGGGACGAGTTCGCGAAGCTCAGCGGATTGACCTTTTCGATCGGCGATGCCCGGGGCGGCACGCGCGTGCTGCTCCAGGCGGCCGACGCAGGCGATGCACCCCAAGCCGATGCCTCGGCCACGCCGGCGAAGCGCAAGACGCGAAAGCTGACCCTGCTCGCGTATTGATCCGGCACCCCCGCCGACGCCGCATTCGACGCTAGATGACCGACGCGGCGCCGCCATCCATGGGAACGATCGCGCCGGTGACGTAGCTCGCCTGCGCCGAGGCGAGGAACAGCGCCACCTGCGCGACCTCTTCAGGCGTGCCGAGCCGGCGCAGCGGAATGCGCGCTTCCTGCCGCGCGAGAATCTCCTCCGCGCCGAGTCCGCTCATCCGCGCTTCGGCCTGGAGGCCTTCGTGGACCCGCCCGGTCATCGTGCCGCCGGGATTGATCGCGTTGACGCGCACGCCTTTCGGCCCGTAAGCGGCCGCAAGGCCGGTCGTCGCGAGCATCAGTGCGGCGTTGGCAGCGCCGCCGGGGACATGCACCGGCTGGCCGACCTTGCCGCCCATGCCGATGATGTTGACGATCGCCCCGCGCCCGCGCGCCCCCATCCGCTTGACGATCGCATCCAGCGGATGGATGTAGCTGAAGAACTTGGCGTCCATCGCGTCGTGCCACGCCTGGGCGTCGATCTCGCCCGGTGGATAGCGCTTCGCAGCGCCTGCCGAGTTGACCAGCACGTCGATCGGACCCAGCGTCGACTCGACGGCGTCGACCATGGCGAGCGCCTGCGTGGCATCGCGGAGGTCGGCGACGAACACGGTCGGGCGATGCGCGCAGTCACCGATGCTGGCCGCGGCGGCGTCGAGATTCGCGCGATTGCGCGAGATCAGCGCGACCCGCGCGCCCTCCCGGACGAACGCCTGCGCGCAGGCGAAGCCGATGCCCCGGCTCGCGCCGGTGACGACGACGACCTTGTCACGCAATCCCATATCCATCGTTCTTGCTCCGGATCAGGGTTTGGCGTAGCGCTTTTCGAGGCTCGCCATCACTTCCGGCCACGCGCTCGCGAAATGCGCTTTCGCCCTCATCCAGTCCTCGCCCTGCCCGTGGCCGGGATTCCGGAGTGTCAATGACTTCCTTTCGCCGTCGACCTCCGAGAAATCGAAGTAGACGCGCGTACGCAGCTTGCGGATCACAGCCAGCTCGCGAGCGCGCGCCATGCGGCGAGCTTGTCCGCCAGGGGCAAGGTGTACGCCGGGCTTGTCGACGGCAGGACGAGCGTCGCGTAGCCCGCCTCGCGCCAGGCCGCGCCCGCTCGGCCCGCGGTCCTCCCGTTGAAGCACACCGCCTTCAGCCCTCGGGCGACGCGACGCGCCCGCGCGATCTCGCCGCACTCGGCATTGCGGATCGCCGCGTCGAGGCTTCCGTCGCGCTCGCAGGCGACGATCGTATCCCAGATCCCCACCCTGTGAGCACGCACGCGGGCGAGCCGCTGGTCATACGGAAGCTCCGCGAGCGCCTCGCCGAGGACGGCACCCAGGATCGGCCAGAAATGGTTGCGCGGGTGCGCGTAGTACTGCCTCGCGGCGAGCGAAGCCTCGCTCGGGAAGCTGCCGAGGATCAGCACCCTCGCATCGGACCCGAGCACCGGTGGCAGGCCGCGGCGGCGCCGGGCGCGGGGCGCAGCGGGTCGGCTCACCACGCACGCGGCCAGCGACCGGCTCGCAGCGCATAGTCCAGCGCGATCCCCGCGAAGATCGCGAGGCCCAGCCAGTGGTTGCCGAGGAATGCGCGAAAGCAGGCTTCCCGCTCGCGCCGCCGGATGATCCACAGGTGGTGGACCGCGATCGCCAGCGCGATCGCGAGCCCGGCGGCGTATGGCCATCCGAGCGCATGGACGCGCCCGATCCACGCCATCGCAGCGAGATAGACGGCGTAGCAGAGCGCGACAGCCGCGATGTCGTGGCGGCCGAGCGTCAGCGCGGAGGTCCTGATGCCGATCTTCGCATCGTCGTCGCGGTCGACCATCGCATACTCGGTGTCGTAGGCGACGACCCAGATCAGGTTGATCGCGAGCAGGAGCCACGCGATCGGCACAATGCGGTCCTGGGCCGCGGCATAGGCCATCGGGATGCCGAACGAGAAGGCAATGCCGAGAAACGCCTGCGGAATCGCAAAGAAGCGCTTGAAGAACGGGTAGGCGATCGCGATCCCCAGCGCCGGGAACGACCACAGGACGGTCGTCCGATTGGTGAAGAGCACGAACGTGAAGGCGACGGCTGCGAGCACCGCGCCGACGACCAGCGCCTCCCAGGGCGCGATGACACCGGCCGCGAGCGGCCGGTGCGCGGTGCGCTTCACGTGAGCGTCGAAATCACGGTCGGCCCAGTCGTTGAACGCGCAGCCGGCGGAGCGCATCACCCAGGTGCCCATCACGAAGATGACGACCAGAGAAAGCGAGGGTTGGCCGCGCGTGGCGAGCCACAGTGCGGACAATGTGGGCCACAGCAGAAGCAGCGTGCCGATCGGCTTGTCGAGGCGCAGCAACCGCTCATACGCGTCGAGGCGCTCGACGAACGAGAGTCGCGGCCGCATCGAGGGAACCTGCCCGGTCATGCCCGCACGCTCACGCCGACACCGTCAAATCGGCAGCGCGAGCTGCTTGCGCAAGGTCCGCGGCGCGGCTTCGGCGAGCATCGCCGTGAGCGTCGGGTGCCGCAGCACGAGCCGCAGCTCGCGCTTCATCCGCAGGTTCGACAGACGCCGCGACTCGCTCATGAAGGACAGCAGCATCGGCGCGATCTGCCGCTCGGCGTCCTCCCAGCTCACGCGCGGCGGGCGCGGCAACTGGTAGGCGTCGGCAATCGCATCGAACCATGCACCCATCTTCATCTCGCTGTCGTCGCTCACGTTGTAGGCGCGATTCGGCCGTGCGAGGTAGAGGGCCGCAACCACGGCCCGTGCGAGGTCGTCGGCGTGGATGTGATTGGTGAAGACGTCGTCATCGGCGTTGAGCGCCGGCGTGCCCTGGCGCAGCCGGTCGAGGGGGAGGCGGGTCGGCGCATAGATGCCTGGCACGCGCAGGATCGCGAGCCCGACACCGTGGCGCGTCGCCCAACTGCGCAGATGCGCTTCCGCGGCGACCCGGCGGCGGGCACGGGGCGTCTGCGCCCGCAGCGGGCGCGTCTCGACGACGCGCGCGCCCGCGCAGTCGCCATAAACGCCCGATGTCGAGATGTAGACGAAGCGCTGCGGTATAATCCGCGCCCTCGCGAGAGCGGCGAGGAGCCGCACGGTGCGCGGATCATCCCTGCCGCCGGAAGGCGGTGGCGCAAAATGCAGGACGGCCCAGGGCGCGGTGCGGATGCAGTCGAGGGAGCGCGGCTGGTCGAGATCGGCGACAAGGGGAACGATGCCGTGGGCGCGCACCCTGCGCACGTCGTCGCGATTGCGGATGATGCCGACGAGGCGCGCGCGGTGGCGCAACAGCTCCGCGACGCGCAATGCGATATCGCCGCAACCCACGAGCAGGATTCTCTGCGCCATGACGTCGAAATGGCGTCGCCGCCGACCGATCGATGATGGGGGCCTGCGCCTTGCGCGGCCGTTGCGCACGCTCGCCTGCCCGACCTTGCACCGGACCCCTTGATGACGCTGCAGATTAGCATACGGCCCAGCGGCCACGCGTTCGCCTGCGATGCAGGTGAAACGGTGCTGCAGGCCGCGATGCGCGCCGACCTGATGATTCCGTACGGCTGCCGCAACGGCGCCTGCGGAACCTGCAAGGGGAGAATCCTGGACGGCGAAGTCGACTACGGTCCCCACCAGGCGTCGACGCTCACCGACGACGAAAAGCGCCATGGGCTCGCGCTCTTCTGTTGCGCGAGCCCGAAGACCGACCTTGTCATCGAGGTGCGCGAGGTCCGCCGCGCAGGAGACATCCAGATCAAGCGACTCCCCTGCCGGGTCGAGTCGATCGACAAGGTCGCCCCCGATGTCGCGATCGTCCGCCTGAAGCTGCCCACGTCGGAGCGCCTCCAGTACCTCGCCGGCCAGTACATCGATCTGCTGCTCAAGGACGGCCATCGCCGCAGCTTTTCGCTCGCGACACCACCGCACGCGGACGCGTTGCTCGAACTGCATATCCGCCACACGCCGGGGGGATTGTTCACGGACCCGCTGTTCAAGACCTACAAGGGGCGCGAGATCCTGCGCTTCGAGGGTCCGCTCGGCGCATTCTACCTGCGCGAGGACAGCGACAAGCCGGCGATCTTCGTCGCCGGCGGCACCGGCTTCGCGCCGATCAAGGCGATCATCGAGCACATGCTCCACCACCGGATTCCGCGCGAGATCGTACTGTACTGGGGCGCGCGCGCGAAGCGCGACCTCTACCTCGCCGACCTGCCGGGAAGATGGCAGACCGAGAATCCCAACTTCACGTTCATCCCCGTACTTTCGGATCCCGCCCCCGACGATGCCTGGCCCGGCCGCACAGGGCTCGTGCATCAGGCAGTGATGAACGATTTCAAGGACCTGTCCGGGTATCAGGTGTATGCCTGCGGGGCGCCACCGATGATCGACGCGGCGAGGCGCGACTTCACGATGCTGCGCAAGCTCTCACCGGAGGAATTCTTCGCCGACAGCTTCACCTACGCCGCCGAGTCCGAGACCCGGAAAATGGGGTCAGAGCTGTAATACGCGGGAAACGGGGAAAATGGGGTCAGAGCGGTAATACGCGGGAAACGGGGTCAGCGCGGTAAGGGGGAAAATGGGGTCAG